>DASYAO010000100.1:0-27158 GCA_036501285.1 Gaiellaceae bacterium | reverse complement strand
TTGAGAGGAGTCGTCTCTAGTACGAGAGGACCGAGACGAACAGACCTCTGGTGTATCAGTCGTCGTGCCAACGGCGCTGCTGATTAGCCACGTCTGGATGGGATAACCGCTGAAAGCATCTAAGCGGGAAGCCCACCTCGAGATGAGGCCTCCCATCTCCTAGAGAGAGTAAGAGCCGTGGGAGACCACCACGTCGATAGGCGGGACGTGCAAGCGCAGCAATGCGTTCAGCGGACCCGTACTAATTGCTCGAGGTCTTGATTTAGAACACACGAAGGCTGCTATGGAGTTTTGAGGGTGAGCGCACTCGTGCGGCTCCAGCACCTCACAACTTGGGCGGTCTTAGCGGCGGGGAAACACCTCTTCCCATTCCGAACAGAGAAGTTAAGCCCGTTAGCGCCGATGGTACTCGGAGCTCAAGCTCCCGGGAGAGTAGGACGCCGCCCATTTTTCTTTCTTCAGGGACAGACCTCCGGTCTGTCCCTTTCTTCTTTAAGCAGCCCGCAGCTTCTCGCGCCAATCGGGATCGAGCGCGCGCAGGCGCCGCACGCGTTCGCCGAGAGGCGGATGCGTTCCGAACATACGCGCGAGGCCTTCCTCGGCGAACGGATTCGTCGTGTAGAGCGGCTCCGTGGCCGGTGACGCTTCGAACGCGACGAGCTCCATCGCCTGCTCGAGGCGAAGAAGCGCGTCGGCGAGCCCATGGGGCGAGCCGCAGAGCTCGGCGGCGAAGCGATCGGCGTCGTACTCGCGCTTCGGTGACAGCAACAAGTGCACGAACGACGCCGCCAGGGGACCGAGAACGAACAGCAGCCCGCGCTGCAACCAGCCGCCGACGCGCGAGAGCTCGACGACGGCCGCCGCGATGATCACGACGAGCGTCTGTACGAGCACGTCGCGCCGTCGCACGTGCGCAAGCTCGTGCGCCACGATTCCCTCGAGCTCGGCGGGTGTCGCGACGCCGAGCAGCCCGACCGAGACCGCAAGCGCGGAGCCGCCGCCGGCGCCGCGGCCGGCGACCAGAGCCCGCGGGTAGCCGTCTGCGAGCAGATACAGCCGTGGCCGGATCACGCTCGCGCGCCCCGAGAGCGTCTCGACCGCCGAATGCAGCGCCGGCGCTTCGCCGGGAAGCAGCTCTCGCGCACCGACCATGCCCATCGCGATCCGGTCGGCGTACCAGTACATGGCAGCCGCCAGCAACACGACCGAGCCGAGGAACAGCAGCCCGAGCCGGTAGCCGCCGAGGCGCCAGCCGGCGAAGCCCATCGCGAGCGCAGGCACCGCGAAGAGCAGCCAGAGCTTCAGGAGGTTGCGCGCGACGGCGACGCGCACGCCCACGGGCGCTACGCCTCGTCGTCGCCGCGTTCGTCTGCGTCGTCTTCCGCGAGCCCGTGTGGCGGCCAGTCGGGCTCGGGAGCGTCGCACCGGCTCGAGCAGTGCAGCGAAGCGATGTTCTGCAGCGGAATCAGGATGTGGCCGTTGAGCTCGATGTGCGCGACGTCTTCGACGTAGCAGTACGCGGTGAGTACGCCGTCCTGGTACTCGCCGCCGAAGAGCGCGATCTCCACCTGCTCGCCCTTGTACTTGTTGGTGTAGTCCTCCATCCCGCCTTCAGGGTCAGTCTAGTTGCTCGCTCGCGAGTTGAAAGACCTCGCAATTGCCCATGACCCGATTGGACTCGCCGGTTGCGGCCCGCTCGACGGCAAGGATCGATCCGCCGCGCGAAACGAGCACGACACAACCGCCCGGATGGCGGACCGCGATCCGACGGACGGCGTCCAGGACCCGTGCGCTCGCAGGCCCACGTCGACCTGCACAGGCAGGCCGAGCGACTAACGTAGCCGCGTGGATCTGGGCTTCCGCGACAAGGTGTGCGTCGTCACCGGCTCGACCTCGGGCATCGGGCTCGAGGCCGCAGAGCAGCTGCGCGACGAGGGCGCCGCGATCGTCACCTGCGGCCGGAGCTCGAAGGGGATCGGCGACCTGCACGTCGCCGCCGACCTCTCGCAGCCCGGCGAGCCCGAGCGCGTGATCGAGCAGACGCTCGAGCGCTTCGGGCGGGTCGATTGCCTCGTGAACAACGTCGGCTGGGCGGAGATCCACAAGTTCGCCGAGCTCGACGACGAGCTCTGGGAGCGGTCGTGGCAGATCAACGTCATGAGTGCGGTGCGCGCGCTTCGGGCCGCGCTGCCGGCGATGAAGGAGCGTGGCGCGGGATCGATCGTCAACGTCTCGTCGACCGCCGCGAAGCGGCCGTCGGCGGGGATGCCCGAGTACTCGGTGATGAAGGCGGCGATGCTCTCGCTCTCGCGTCTTGTCGCCGATCTCTACGCGGCGGACGGAATTCGCTGCAACGCCGTGACCCCGGGCCCGACGGCAACCGAAGCCTGGCTCGGTGAGGGCGGTCTCGCCGATCAACAAGGCAAGCGCGACGAGGTCCTCGCGAAGGTCGGTGCCGGCCGGCCGCTCGGGCGTCTCGCCGAGCCGAGCGAGATCGCGTCGGTGATCGTCTTCCTGCTCTCCGAGCGCGCGAGCTACGTCACCGGCGCAGCGTGGAGCGCCGACGGCGGCACCGTCCCGATCATCATCTAGTAGCTAACGCAAGCGCACGGTCGCGAGCTCGGCGTTCGCCTTCGCGATCTGTGCATGCGTCGGCTTGCCGCGTCCGAAGAACGCCCAGACGTACGCCTCCTTGCCGCCGCCGACGCGCGCGAACACCTGGTAGACGCCGATCTTGTTCGGGATTCCCTCGATGCCGCTGAGCGTTGCCGACGTGATGTGCGGCGGCCACGCGATCGTCCGGTGCGCGACGGGAGGATGCTCGACCGAGAGGACGACTTCGATCGCGACGCCGTCCGGCTGCAGTGCGTCGATCGTCTTCTGCGGCAGGCACTCTCCGCAGTCGCGCCAGCGCACCGTCGCCGCCCAGCTGGCGACCTGGACGCACCGCGACGCCGGCACGCCTGGGCACGCGTGGACGGGACCGGCGCCGACATGCCATCCGGCCGCGGCCGCAAAGACCGCTGCAACGAGCGCGTTCACGTACACAGGATACGACGACGACGGCGCTAGCCTGCGAACGTGGTCGAGACTGCGAAAAGCCGCAGGAGTCCGCTCGAAGAGCGGAACTTCCGAATGCTCTTCGGAGGACGCGCGGTGTCGCAATTCGGAGACGCGATCTCGCCGGTCGCGCTCGCATTCGGTGTGCTCGACGTCACGCACTCGGCCACCGATCTCGGCCTCGTTTTGGCAGCCTCGCGTGTGCCGATGGTGGCGCTTGTTCTGCTCGGCGGCGTCTGGGCAGACCGGCTGCCACGACGCGTCGTCATGCTCGCGTCCGACGTGGCCCGCGCCGTGCTCCAGGCTGCGATCGCCGTGCTCCTGCTAACGAACGAAGCGAAGCTCTGGGAGCTGATCGTGCTGTCGATCGCGTTCGGCGCCGCCGACGCGTTCTTCATGCCGGCTGCCTACGGGCTGACGCCGATGACGCTGCCGCCCGAAAGCCTGCAACAGGGAAACGCGCTCTTCTCGATCTCCGACAGCGCGACGCGCATCGCCGGGCCGGCGACGGCAGGCGTGCTCATCGCCGTCGCGAGTCCGGGCACCGCGCTCGCCGTCGACGCGGCGACGTTCGCCGTGAGCGCGGTGGCGCTGGCCGGGCTGCGACTGTCGCCGCACGTGCGCTCTCCGGTGAAGACATCGGTCGCTCACGATCTCCGCGAGGGCTGGCACGAGGTGCGGAGCCGACGGTGGCTGTGGACGATCATCGCGTACTGGTGCGCGAGCGCGGTCTTCGCGTTCCCGGCGTTCTTCGTTCTCGGTCCCTACATCGCCAAGCAGTCGCTCGGCGGCGCGTCCGCGTGGGCGGCGATCCTGACAACGGGTGGCGTCGGCGGGCTTCTGGGCGCGTTCGTCGGCCTGCGGATCAAGCCGAGGCGGCAGCTCTACGCAATCCTCCTGCTGATGCTGCTGCAATGGCCGGCGCTCGTCGCGCTCGCCTTCACTGCGCCGACGGCCGTGATCGCGGCGGGATTCTTCTCGTTCTCGTTCGGGATGGGGTGGGGCTGGGTGCTTTGGCCGACCGTGCTCCAGCAGCAGATCCCCGCGCACGCAATCTCGCGCGTGAGCTCGTTCGACTACGTCAGCACGCTCGCGCTGAACCCGATGGCGCTTGCGCTCGTGGGGCCGGTCGCGGCCGCGATCGGCCCCACGAGCGACCCTGCTCGGAGCGGCGGCGATCGCCGTCGGCTGCACGCTTCTCGCACTTTCCGTGCGCGACATCCGTGAGCTCGAGGCCCCGCTCGATGTCGTCCAGGCGGTCACGTAACGTGGGAAGGTGCCCGAACTAGCCGGGAGAGTTGCCGACGCTTTCGAGGCCCGCGTCCGCGCGGCCGAGGAGCGCGCGCTCTCGCCGCTCGCCGTCCGCTCCTACGAGACGAAGGGCCGCCTCCGCGAGGAAGACGACTGCCGGATCCGCACGCCGTTCCAGCGCGACCGCGACCGCGTCGTCCACTCGAAGCCGTTCCGCCGGCTGAAAGGGAAGACGCAGGTCTTCATCGACCCTGCCGGCGACCACTACCGCACGCGCATGACCCATACGCTCGAGACGACCGGCATCGCCCGCGTCGTCGCGCGTGCGCTCCGGCTGAACGAAGATCTCGTCGAGGCGATCGGCCTCGGCCACGACATGGGCCACACGCCCTTCGGGCACGCGGGCGAAGAGGCGCTCGACGCAGCGCTCGCCGAGCGATACGGCGGCCGCTTCCGCCACAACGAGCAGTCGCTCCACATCGCCGAGCGGCTCAACCTCACCTTCGAGGTCCGCGACGGCATCCTCACCCACACAGGCGAGCGCGAGCCCGCCACGCTCGAGGGAAAGATCGTCCGCATCGTCGATCGCGTCGCCTACATCAACCACGACATCGACGACGCGATCCGCCACGGCATCCTCGAGGAAGGCGACTTGCCGCGCGACGAGATCGAGGTGCTGGGCGACACCGGCTCGACGCGAATCGACACCCTCGTCCACGACCTGATCGAGACCTCCGAGGCCGCGGGCGACGTCGCCCAGAGCGACGAGATCGGCGCCGCGATGCTCTCCCTGCGCGCGTTCATGTTCCAGCGCGTCTATCTCGGCCCGCCGACGCGGCCCGAGCACGAGCGCGCCCGCGCCACCGTGCGCAGGATCTTCGACGTGCTCGCCGACCGCGGCGAGGGCCCCGACGAGATCACCGAGTTCATCGCGGGGATGACCGACCGCTACGCGCTCGAATACGCTGCGAAGCTCTGATGGCGCGGATCAAGGACACGAGCGTCGACGCCGTCCGGCGCGGAGCCGAGCTCGTCGCCGTCGTCGAGGAGCGCACGTCGCTTCGCAAGGCGGGGAGCCAGCTCACCGGGCGCTGCCCGTTCCACGAGGAGCGCACCGCGAGTTTCTCCGTCGATCCTGCCAAGGGTCTCTACCACTGCTTCGGCTGCGGCAAGGGCGGCGACGTCTTCACCTTCGTCCGCGACACTCAGGCCCTCGACTGGCCGGGCGCCGTCGAGTGGCTCGCGGACCGCTTCCGGATCCCGATCGAGTACGAGGACGCGAAGCCCGGCGACGACGTGCGGCGTAACCGCCGCAAGCGCCTGTACGAGCTGCTCGACCAGGCGGCAAGCTTCTACGAGCGCATGCTGTGGGATTCGCCTGCGGGCTCGTTCGCGCGCGACTACCTCGCGGGGCGCGGACTCGGTGAACAGGTCGCGCGAGAGTTCAGGCTCGGACTTGCACCGGAGGGCGGGCTGCTCACGCGCAAGGCGCGCGAGAAAGGCTTTACGGTCGACGAGCTCAAGGACGCGTGCCTGAGCGGTGCGCGCGGTGACTACTTCCAGCGCCGGCTGCTCTTCCCGCTCACGGACGTTCGCGGCCGTGTGGTCGGCTTCCAGGCGCGCAAGCTGCACGACGACGATCCGCTGCCCGGCAAATATGTCAACACGCGCGATTCCGAGCTCTTCACCAAGGGTTCGGTCGTCTACGGCTTCGACAAGTCGAAGCCGGACATCTCGAAGGAAGACCGGGCGGTCGTCGTCGAGGGGAACACCGACGTGCTCGCGCTGCGGCAGGCCGGGTTCAAGCCTGTCGTCGCGTGCATGGGCACCGCGCTGACAGACGCGCAGCTGCGCGAGCTCGGACGGCTGACGAAGCGGTTGTGGCTCGCGTTCGACGGCGACGCCGCCGGCAGCGCGGCGACGCTGCGCGGGATGGAGCTCGCCGTCGCGCAGGGCTTCGCCGTCAACGTCGTAGCGCTCACGCCCGGCAAGGATCCCGCCGACGATCCCGAGAACTTCGATGCGCGTCTCGCGCAGGCGAAGCCGTACGCGCTGCATCGCACGCAGGTCGAAGCGCAGACCGGCGGCTTCCAGGCAGTCAACGCGTTTCTGCGGCCGCTGTCCGACTCACCGGAGAAGGCAGAGGCGGTGCGCTGGGCGACCGATCGCTTCGGCATGGGTTTCCAGCTTCCGAGCGTGCGCGCCGCCGCCGAGACCGCGCTTTCGCCGAAGCGCGTCGACGCGGAGGTGCGACGCGAACGCAGCGCACTGGCAGGCGTCGTCGCCCACCCTGACCTCGTGCCTCTGCTCGCGGCGATCCCGGCCGACCACTTCCACGAAGAGACGTCGCGTGCACTCCGTGCTCACCTCGTCGACGGCGTTCCACTCGACGACGACACGATCCCGCTGCTCGCCGAGCTGAACGCCCGCGCGGAGGCCGAGGGGCTCGACGTGATCGTCGCCGAAGAGCTGTTGCTGGGTCTTCGCGAACGCGCGCTCGAGGTCGAGCTTCTCCACGCCCCTGCCGAGCGGAAGAAGGAGCTGGGCGAGAAGCTCCTCCGCCTCCGCGAGGGCCGTGAAGCCCTTGCGAAGGCAAAAAGCGGCTAGCCCTCCACCCGTTTCCACGAAGCAGGGGAGGGGCGGATACCCGAAGCGGGGATGGATCGGGAAGCCCGGCGAGACGACCATTCGAGGGATGAAGGTTCTACTCGTAGATGACAACAACATCGTCCGCGCGCTCGCGCGGGAGATGCTCGAGAGCGCCGGCTACGACGTCGTCGAGGCCAACGGACTCGGGAACGCGCTCGACCGGGCGAGGGAGCTCGGCGAGGTCGAAGTGCTGGTCACCGACCTCGTGATGCCGGACGGTGACGGGCTCGACGTCGCGACCTCGGTCGCCCGCCTCAGCCCGAACGTGCGCGTCCTCTACACCTCCGCCTACGCCGACATGCGCTGGACCGGGAGCTTCGTCCCGAAGCCGTACACGTCGGCCGAGCTCGTCGAGGCGCTCGACCGCCTCATCAAGCACTAACGGGGCTCGGCCGCAGATCGGGTCGCGCTGAGCGCTCGACTAGGGTTGGCTGACGCGTGAGCTCGATGTCGACCGTTCTCACTGGCTCGCTCGTCGCACGGCTGCGGTTCGCGGTTGGCCTCGTCTGTGTCGCCTTCGCCGCGGTTCTCTTCGTTCTCCGTGTGCCGCATGCGCTGAACAACCTGAACGCTCAGCGAAAGGCAGACGCGTACATCACGGGCACCGAGTACCGGGCGCTCGCGACCGGAGACATCCAGGGCGTGCCGTTGCAACTGCAAGCCGCGGCGCTACGGGTGATTCCAGCGCGGGCGAACTATGCCGTCGTGATGCCGGCGTCGCTTGCCCTTGCCGCGCCCTACGGGATCAACGCAATCACGATGGAGGCAGGGCCGGCGTTCCTGCGCTATCTGCTCCTTCCACGCTGGCAGGTCGCGGGTTCCGCTCAGGCGCGGTTCGTGATCTGCTTCGGCTGCGACACGACACCGTGGGATCAACGCACGACGTGGCTCTGGCGTGACGGCAAGGGCGACTCCATCGGGCGGGTGCGCTCACCGTGATCGCCGGGATCATCGAGCTCAACGCGCTCTTCACGGCCAGCGGCCTGGCGCTCCTCGCAGGGCTCCGTGGCTGGGGCTCGTGGCTCGAGCTCGCAGACGAGCTCGGACTTGCGCTCATGTTGGGCGCATCGTCCGTGTGCGTCCTCGCGACGCTCGTGTTGGTCGCGGGTGCCGGGTTGTCGTCGGCGACGATCGTCTTGCTCGGCGTGTCCGTGATCGTGGTCGGCATCGCACTCTGCGCGGTGCGCCGCAGTCCGCTGCCGCGACAGTTCGGGACCTTGCCTCGGTGGTCGGTTGGAACTGCGGTTGCAGTGATCGCTGCGCTCGGGACGATCGCGATCCTCGTCGCGATGCTCCGTCTCGCTTGGATCGCGCCGATGGGTGGCGGCGACTCGTTCCAGTTCTGGGTCCCGAAGGCGAAAGCCATCTACTTCTTCGGCACGATCGACACGAGCAGGTTCACGAGCCTCACCTCCCCGCGTTACCCGCTGCTCGTACCGGCGCTGCAGGCCATGGACTTCCGCCTCATGGGCCGTGCCTACGGTCCGGAGCTCGGGCTGCAGTACTGGTTTCTGTACTGCGGCTTTGCGCTCTCGGCGGCGACGCTGCTTCGCCGCCTTGTGCCGGCCTGGCTCGCCTGGGGATTCGTCGCGCTCACGGGCACGATCCCCGAGCTCGACGCGCGCATGATCAACGCGCAAGCCGACTGGGCCCTTGACGTCTTCTACGGGCTGGCGGTGATCGCCGCCATGGTGTGGCTGCGCAGCCGCGAGCCGTGGCTGCTCGGCGTCTACGTCGCCTTCGCGGCTGCGACGATTGCGACGAAGCAGGAGGGGTTGTTGATGATGAGCTCCTTCGCCGTCGGGCTGCTGCTTGCGACCATGCGGCGTTGGCGATCTGTGTGGCCCGCGGTCGCCGGCGCGTCGCTCCTCGCATATGCGGCGAACCTGCCGTGGCGGATCTGGTGGGCGACCAGGCACCTCCCGGTCACGCTGCCGACGCTCGGCGTCTCAGGGCTGTTGCACCATTTCGGACGGCTTTGGCCGTCGCTCTGGCTGATCGTGCGGCTGACGTTCGCGTACGAGCACTGGCTCGCGTTCGTGCCGCTCGCGATCGTCGCGGCGCTCGCAGCCCTCACCGTGCGTGGCCAGGCTCGCGAGACCGCAATCACGTTTCTCGTCGCGGCCGTGGGCCTCGTCGCCGGGTTCACCTACATCCTCTGGGACGACCTGACCTACGTGCTCGACACGCACCAAGCCTCGACGCCGATGCCACGCGCCGTCGGCTCGATCGTGATCCTCGCGACGGTGCTCGCGCCTCTTCTGATCGAGCCGCTGTTACGCGGCGTGAAGCTCCCCGGGTTGGACTCGAACCAACAACCCTCCGGTTAACAGCCGGATGCTCTGCCAATTGAGCTACCGGGGATCGCTCGGCTGCCAGTCTTAGCGGCCGGTCATTGTACCGTCAGGTCGAGCTCCGTTTCGTGCAGCGGCTGGCCGTTCTCGGCCGACGGCTCGTAGAAGACGAGGCGTGCGGGGCCTGCCGGCAGGTCGAACGTCGCAGCCCACGTGCCGCGCGTGCCGGTGCCGGCGCTCGCGGTGGTGAACCCGCTGCGCAGCTTCCGGCTGCCGCTCCACACCTCGTACGCGATCGTGCCCTCGAAGACGTCGGCCGTTCCGCTCACGTGTACCGGGCTCGAGACGGTCGCCCCGCGCAGCGGCGAGCCGATGAAGATCGGCGCGAGCGTGGTCAAGTCCGCGTAGTCGTCGCGCGTGGAGCCGTCGACGGAGCTCACCGTCGGAAACTGCGTCAGCGTGTAGACGATCTGCCCCGTCGCGTCGTGGGCGAGGTTCGCCGAGGAGAGCTTCGCGCTCGCGACGCCCTTGCTCACGGCGAGGCTCCGCAGCCGCACGCCCGCAGGGATCGCCGTCGTGTAGCCGGTGGGCGGGCCCGCGAGCAGCGCACCGATCGCGGCCGTCGCGACCGCGCGCGTCTCGGGCACGTGAACCGTCACCGGGACGAGCGCGTTCCCTTTGTAGAAGTACACCTTGAGCGCCACCTTCTGGCTCGTCGTCTGCGTGCTCGATTGCGGCGGCGGCGAGCTGTGGCCGCAGCCGGCGACCAGAATCGCCAAAGCTCCGAGAATGGTGAGGCGGGCACGCATCAATTCGGCAGTATCCTTTCGACGTGAGTCCGTTCGCGATTGCTTTGATCCTCGCGGCGGCTGTCCTCCTCGGCGCCGCCGAATGGCCGCGGCTCGCGGGCTTCGCAGCGGCCCGTTCGAAACGGGATCGCGCCAGGCGCAAGTCGCGCCTGCGGGTCGTGGACGAGAACGGCGGCGACCACGATGACTTCGCGCGCTCGGTCGAGCGCGACCTCGCGTCACTGCCGACGATCGACGAGCACGAGCCGCGCCGCTAGCCCACCACGACGACGGTCCGCGTGAGCGTTGCCGTGTTCGGGCGGATCTTCGCGACGTCCTCCATGTTCTTCAGCTCCTGGTAGTCGGATGCCGCCACCGAGAGCTGGTGCCTGCCGGCCGATGTGTCGATCGTCAACCGTCCGTCCGCGAAGCGGCCTTCGACGGGGTGCCCGTCGAGCGTCGCATTGATCGAGCGCGGATCGACGCCGGAGCCCGAGTCGGCGATCGAGACGACGATCCGCCCGTGACTCCTCGACGAGATCCTCAGCCGCGGTGGGCTCGTGTCGTTCTTCCAGAAGCGGAAGGTGAACGGCCCCGCCGACGCGGCCGACCTCGTGTCGAAGACGATCTCGTAGGTGGCGGGCCCGGGCAGGATCGCGCCTGCCACCGGACGCACGGTCCCGAACGACTTGAAGTACGGGTTCAGCACTTGCGGCAGGCCCGTGTAACCGACGAGGTGGTTCTCGTCGCCGGCGAAGACGACGTGCGGCACTGCGGAACCCGACGTCACCGCGACGCCGAAGTTCGCGATTGCGCTCGTCACCTTCACGCGGTAGACGACCTCGGGGCCCGGGTAGCTCACATCGCCGCTCGTCGGGAACCGGTAGCGCGAGACCTTGCTCTCGCCGCCGCGCGTCGTCGCCGTATATGTGCCCGGCCTTGACAGCGTCCTCGCGGGCTCGGTGCCGAGCAGGGGGTGGTCGACCTCGACCCAGAACGGGATCCGCCGCGTGTCCGACCCGTGCGTGAGCACGAAGAAGCCCGTGACGTCGCCCGAGTTCGCCGCGGCGGTCGTCTTCGCGGTGACGGAGAGCGTCCCGGGGATGCTCACGCTCGCCGGGGCGTTGAACGTGACGCCGTGCTCGGGATCCTGAACCTGCGTTGTCACGTTCCACGAGCCCGGGCCGCCGCCCGCGTCCGTCAGGGCGACCGAATGCGAGCCGCCGTTCAGCGCGAACGTGACCGCGGTCGGCGAGGCGAAGAAGAGCGGGGCGTTCGCCCGCGGCAGGTTGATCAGGCCGCCGCCCTCGCGCAGCACCGAGATCTCGTGGCCGGAGTCGTCGCGCACGGGGTCGGCCGTCTGCACGAGCGCCGACTTGATCTGCGCGACCGTCCAGTCGGGGTGGATCTCCTTCAGCAGCGCGGCGCCGCCCGCGACGTGCGGGCTCGCCATGCTCGTGCCGCCGAGCTCGCCGTAGGGACCGCCCTGATCGGGCGGCAGCGACGACGTGATGTCGACCCCGGGCGCGCTCACGTCGGGCTTCAGCTCGAGCGAGACCGGAGTGGGGCCCCCCGACGAGAAGTCCGCGATCCCGTCCGTCGCCGTCGTCGCCGCGACCGTGATCGCGTCGGGCGCCGTGGCCGGGGAGCTGATCGAGCCGTACCCGAACTGGTCGAAGTCGTTTCCGGCGGCGACCACCGGCACGACGCCCGCCTTTGCGGCGGCGTCGATCGCGCGCACTACGATGTCTCGCTTCGGGTCGACCTCGGGCTCGCCGAGCGAAAGGTTGATCACGTTCATTCCGTCGGCGACTGCGGACTCGATCGCCTCGGCGATCTCGGCCGAGTTGCCGTCGAGCCCGAAGTCCGGCGTCGGGATCGTGAGCGCCTTGTAGTTGCCGAGGTACGCGTTCGGCGCGATTCCCGAGATGACGCCGTCGCCGGTGTTCGTTCCGTGATCGCCGGCGGCGATCCCCGCCACGTGCGTCGCATGGAACGACTGCGTCGGGTCGAACGGAACGGTCGCATACTTGTACACGGGCTTCGCGGGGGCGAAGGCACGCTCGACGATCACTTTCGGCGTCGCAGCTGCGGTGTCGCCTTTCGGGAAGCCCGGCGGGTAGTTGAAGTTCGCTGCGTCGAAGTAGGGATGGGGCGTGTCGAGGCCGTCGTCGATGATCCCGATCTTCATCCCGTTGCCGGCGGTTGCGAGCGTTGCTCCCCAGAGCTTGTCGGCGCCGATCAGCTCGGGCGAGTTGACGATCTTCGCCGACTTGCCGGTGTGCATCACCCGCAGCGAGAGCGAGTGGTAGGTGACGTTCGGCCAGACCTCTGCGATCCCCGGGACGTGCGCCAACCGCGAGACGTCGGCGGACGGGAGCACGACGGCGAAGCCGTCGGCGACGATGCGGTACCGCCAGCGGATGCTCGCGAGCGGCGTCAGAGCGCGGATGTTGTGCGCGGCCTCGGCCTGGGCCGCCGCCAGCTCCTGCTCGTAGCCGGCGTGCTGCGCCGAGGTCAGCGAGCGGCCGAAGGCGGTCAGCGACGGTGCTTTCAGCGTTACGATCACCTCGCTCATCGGCACCTGCGGCGTCGCCGAACCGCCGCCGGAAAGAGCTGCGGCGGCCAACGCCGCCGCCACGCAAACGATGGGTTTCCTCAGGATCAGAGTGCGGATGAGAGGACTTGAACCTCCACGCCCTTACGGGCACACGGACCTGAACCGTGCGCGTCTACCAATTCCGCCACATCCGCGAATGCAGCGGAGCCAGTGTATCGGCCGCAGAAAGCGCTTTAGACGGACACGCCGGCAACCGCACTCAAGGCCGGGACACCACGACGAATCCGCTCGTACGGTAGACGATCCGGCCGCCTTCGAGCCACGGCTTGGCGGCCGCCGCCGACGGGAAGGTGAGCACGCGGTAGGGCGAAGCGATCTCCCGGTGGGCGCCGTCGGTGCGGAACGCGTAGAGCGACGCGAGGCGCGTGCCAGAGAAGAGCTCGAAGCGAACGTCGTACCCAACTCGGCCCACGAGCGTCGGCTGGTTCCATAGCAGCCAGTCCGCGTGGGCGTCGTCGGCGAGGACGAGTCCGCGGGTACCTGCTGCACTTGCCACCGCTTGCGCGCCGGCGCTCGGCCAGCGTGACGCGACTGTGCCCGGCGCACGCAGCAAGCCGGTCGCAACGACCGGAACCGCGACCACGATGGCGACGACGGACGTGATGCGATTCAAGCGGCGGGGCCCTGTCGCCGTCGGCCATGTGGCATCGACCAGCAGCGGTGCGGAAGCGAGCACGCCGAATGCGAACCAGGTCGTATTGCGCATCGACGCAAACCCCGCGAGTGCCAGGAGCGGCAGCGCGACGCGCTCGAAACGCGAGAGAGCTCGCCAGGTCCGGCCAAGAGCGAACGCGAGCGCGAATGCCGAAACGAAGAATGCAACGGTGATCGCCGAGAACGTCGTCGGCTTCCACTCCTCGATGTAGTTGCGAAGGGGCGAGCCCAGCAGCATCCAGTGGTAGTAGTGGACGAGCGAGAAGCCGTACGGGGACGCGCAGATGGTCGGCAGCGCGAGAAGCGCGAGCAAGCGCCGCCGTCTGTGCAACACGCCATGCGCCGCGACGAGGACGACCCCGAGTGCGACCGACCCGTGAAGGTTCGCCCAGAGGACGAGGAGCGGGAGCACGAGGTAGACGCGGTGGGACGGGCGCCGTGAGTCGGCGACAAGCAGCGCATAGAGGGCGGCGAAGAGCGGCAAGGCGAGCGTCTGAGTCCGCACCTGCAGGAGCCACGGCGCAACGACAAGCGGCACCGGCAGGAGCAATGCGACGCTTCTCGCCGAGGCTCCGGCTTGCCTCGCCGCGATCGAGCAGAGAAGCAGAGAGCTCGTCACGCACACGGAAGCCGCCGCGGCCACGAGCGCGAAACCGCCGGCACGCATCAGTCCGTACAGGCCGAGCTGCGCAAGCCATTGCTGGTCAACCCAGCGCGCCCCGTGCGTCATGACGGTGAGCTCGTCGACGTGCGGCAGGCCGTGCTGCGCGATCCAGCGGCCGTCGACGAACGCAAGCCAGGTGTCCTGTACGACGAATGACGAGACGGCGACGCCGACGAACGCGGCCAGCGCTGCGAAGACGACGATGGCGAGGCACTCTCGCTCGAGAAAACGCCCAATCCGCGCAAGCGGAAGTGTTGCTCCCGCCGTGGGACGGCCCGGCCGGAACGGGATCGCCGTCACGGTTAGGCGACTGTGCGCTGGAGCTCGCCGACGTAGTTGGCGAGATCGCTTTCGCGTGACTGGAGCCGCTGCTCGCGCTCCGTCAGCTCTTCCGCCAGCCGGTCGAGCTTGTCTGCGCGCAGCTCGAGATCGGCGTCGAGGTTCGCCTCGCGGCGGCGGAACTCGTCCTCGATCGTCTCGATCTGGGCGGTCCGCTCCAGAAGCCTGTGCTCGGTGTCGGAGATCTTCGCCTCGCGCTTCTCGAGCTGCTCGCGCGTCGATGCGAGATGCGCCTCGCCGCGGGCGAGCAGCTGTTCACGCGCCTGAAGCTTCGGCTGCTCGGCGACCTCGGCCTTCCGCTGGTTGAGCTCGAACTCGAGCCTGCGCGTCGCTTCCTCGCGCGTACGTAGCGTGGCTTCGCGGCGCTCGAGCTCGGCCATCAGCGTGAATGCGTCCTGCGACGCGCGCCCATGGCCTGCACGCTCGCGGTCGACTCGCTCCGATTGGGCGCGCACGCGCTCCTCCCAGGCGGCAAGTGCGGCTTCGCGGTCGGCGAGATGTGACTCGATCTCCGTCACGGTCGACTCCCGCGCGCTCAATCGGCCGTCGACCGAATCCTCGCGCGAGGCGACAGCCTGCGCGCGCTCCTTCAGACGCAACTGCACGCGCTCGACCTCGCGCTCGGCAGCGAGCAGGTCGCGCTCGCGCGCCGCGGCCGCCTCGTCGCGGGTGCGAAGCGCGGTCTCCTGCTCGACGAGCGCTTGCTCACGCGCCGCCATGCGCGCCTCCATGTCCGCACGCTCGCGCCGCACCTCCTTCTCGCGCTCGGACACCGTCGCGAGCTGTTTCGCGATCTCCGCCGACACGTTCGCGCGCTCCTGGTCGACCGTCTCGAGCTCAGCCGCCCGCGAGTCGACGTGGACGCCGAGCTCCGCGAGCCGAGCCTCTTCGGCGACGAGCTCGGTGCGGCGGAAGTTGAGGTCACGGCGCTCGGCGGCGACGCGCTCCTCCTGCTCCGCGAGTGCAGCCTCGCGTTCGGCGAGCGAGCCTTCGCGCTGGTCGAGTCGAGAGGTCGCCTGGTCGATCGCGTTCTGCCGAAGCGCGACCTCGCTCCCGGCCGCGAGCTCTCGCTCGTACGCCTCGAGCTGATGCGCGAGCGCGTCGCGCAGCTCGTGCTCACGCCCGAGCGCAGCCTCGAGCTCCGAGCGTACGGCAAGCAGCTCCGGCACCGTCGCTTGCACGACGACCGGGACCTGCTCGTGCTCGAGGAGCACCAGCTCCTCCTGCTGGACCGGCGCCGAGGGCTCGGGCTCGTTGCGCTTGAGCTTGAGCTGAGCGCGAAGCCCCGTGCCGAATCCGGATTCGAGTTCGCCGCTCATTTGCCGAGGTAGTGGGTGATGTTGAGGAACGCAGGCCCGAGGATCACGAGGAAGAGCGCAGGGAAGATGAAGATGACCGTCGGGAAGAGGATCTTGATCGGCGCCTTCATCGCCTTTTCTTCGGCCGCCGCCTGCCGGCGAAGGCGCGAGTCGGCTGCCTGCACGCGCAGGATCCGGCCGAGCGAGATGCCGAGCTGCTCCGCCTGGATCACGGCCCGGACGAAGGAGGCCACTTCGGGCGTCGGCACGCGCTCGGTCAGCTTCTTGAGCGCCTCGTGCCGCGACTCCCCGATGCGGATCTCGCCGAGGGTGACCGCGAACTCCTCGACGAGGGGGCCCTCCATGTGCTCGGTCAGCTTCGAGAGCGCGCCGTCGAGGCCGAGCCCTGCCTCGACGGAAACCGCAAGCAGGTCGAGGGCATCGGGAAGCTGGGCGCGCACGGCTTCGCGACGTCCGCGGATGCGCATCGTCAGATAGACGTCGGGTGCGAGGAAGCCGAAGACCCCGGCGAGCGGCGTCAGCAGGATCCCGATCGGAACCGAGCCTGAGGAGATCCCGAAGACCGCGAAGAAGACTGCGCCGCAGATTGCGAGCGCGGCTTTGAGCGCGAGGAACTGCGTCGCGGAAAGTCTTGCGGACAAACCCGACGCGAGCAGGCGACGCGCGACCAGCTCGGTGCTTGCCTTTGGATTCAGCCGCAGCGCGATCGCCGCGAGTCGCTGAACCGCCGGCAGCAGTACGCGCTCGCGGAAGTGCGCCGTCAGCTGCGGGTTTGCGGTGACACGCGACAGGCCGTAATGAGCTGCGCGCTTGAGCGCAGCTTGGTGCGCGCGCTGGGGCGCGGTTGCGGCATCGGCGACGAGGAAGACGGCGAAGCCGAGGAAGCCGGTGCCGACGATGAGCAGCAAGAGCATCTACATCACCCCTTGAACGCGACCATCTTCTTGAGCATCGCGGAGCCGACCGTCATCATCACGGTCCCGATGATCAGCAGCGCGTGACCTGCCGACGTGCTGTAGAGCGGGGCCATGTACTCCGGGTTGAGCAAGGTGATCGCGATCGCGATGAAGATCGGCAGCGCGATCAGGATGTACGCCGACATGCGGCCCATCGCCGTGAGCCCGCGCACCTTGCGCACGAACTGCTGGCGCTGTCGCACCGTCTCGGCGACCATGTCGAACAGGCCGGCGAGCGAGCCGCCGACCTGGCGCTGGATCGTCACGGCGGTGACGACGAACTCGAGGTTCTTCGAGCCGACGCGCTCGGCCATGTCGCCGAGCGCCTCGTCGATCCCACGACCGAGCTGCGTCTCGGAGAGAACGCGCGTGAACTCCTTCGCACTCGGCTGCGCGCCTTCGTCGACGACCGCCTGGATCGAGTGGCGAAAGGAATGGCCCGCCTTCAGCGAGGCGGACATCGTGATCAGCAGGTCGGGGAGCTGGTTGTCGAACGCCTTGAGGCGTCCGCTCGCCTTGAATCGCACGTACAAGAACGGCGCGACCGCGCCGGCCGCGACGAAGATCAGCACAGGCAGCATCGAGCCGATCGTCACGGCTCCGAAGAAGCCGAGGATCGCGCCGCTTCCGATCGAGATGTAGATGAGCTCGGATGCGCGCAGCGGCAGGTCGGCACGCTCGATCAGCCTTTCGATCGAACGGAACTGGCGCAGGTTCTTGAGCGCCCGGTCGGTTGCGAGCACGAGGGTCTGCCGAAGCGTGCGCTGCGGGTGCTTGCGCCGCGCGCTCCTCGACTTGCTCGGCTGGCCGATGTGCGGTTGCAGCCTGGCGCGAACCCACAGTCCGTGGCGCGCGGCGAAGACGAAGCCGGCCGCGAGTAGGACGAGCCCGCCGACGAGCAGCGAGACGATCACCGGCGCGGCGGGCGAGAGCCAGAACGAGGTCGGCAGCACGCCGGGCGACGCGACGGCCTGGCTGCCCGAGATGCCGGCGAGCCGGACCGACTCCGAGGCGAGACCGCCTCCCGGGACGATCGAGGTGAGCTTGATCACGTCGCCCGGACGTGCGGCCGTCAGGTAGCGCAGCTCCCAGGCATGCGAAAGGGTGCGCCCGATCGACGAGTAGACCGCGGTCAGATCGGAGCTCGACGATGCCTCGTAATAGGTACCGCCGGTCGCACCGGCGAGATCGCGCAACGGCCCCGGGGTGTAGTCGCGGCCGGTGATCCCGATCGGGTAGATCGAGACATCGGCGCGGTTGGCGACTGCGGCCGCGGTATTGAAGGTCGCAGTGCTGGAGACGTCCTGGCCGTCGGTGAGGACGATGATCACGTGGCCGCGCTGGTCCTCGTGTCCGAGCTTCTTCGACGCTGCGACGACAGCGTCCCACAGCGCGGTGCCCGACGTCGTGTCCGGTGTGAGGTTTGCGAGCGCTGCATCAGCATCGCCGCCCGAGTTCGAGAAGCCTGCAAGAGGGAGCACGTTGTGGCCGAACGCAATCACCATCACGCGATCGTTTGGGCTTTTGGCAGCGATGAACTGACGAGCGGCGGCGATTGCGTCGTGCAGCTTGGCGCCCTTCATCGACTCGGAGCGGTCGACCAGCAGCGCGACGCTCTTCGCCTGGCCCAGGTTGATCGCGTCGAGCCCCGTGACGGGGACACCGTTCTCGCGCAGCCCGGGCTGTCGGCTTCCTGCGGGCGCGACGACCGTGACGCGCAGCTCCGGGTAGTCGCCGGTGTCGACGCCGAGCAGGTGCACGGGCGCAGCCTTGGCGCCCGCCGGCAGCATCAGGCCGAACGCCGCGAGCGCGGCAGCGACCTTCGGCGTCAAGCCGCTGTCCGGTCTCACCGGGCAGCTCCGTACGACGCGACGGAGAACGCCGCGCGAACGTCAGTCTCGTCCGCGCCGAAGAATGTCGGCGGCAGCGCAACATTGTTCGCCGCAAGACGGTCGAGGAAGTGGGGCTTGAGGCCGGTCGCATGGAGGGGGGAGAGAAGGCGGCGCGATTCGGCCGCGTCTTCGCTGCCGGGCGGGTCTGCGATGAAGATGTCCTGAAGGGTGACGACGTCGGACTCCATGCCGACGACCTCGGAGATGTGCGTGACGCGCCGCGTGCCGTCGACGAGCCGCTGGATCTGGACCAGCAGGTCGAATGCGCTCGCGATCTGCTCGCGGATCGCGCGATGCGGAAGCTCGACGCCGGCTGTCAGAACGAGCGTCTCGAGGCGCGCGAGCGCATCGCGCGGCGAGTTCGCGTGGATCGTCGTCAGTGAGCCCTCGTGGCCGGTGTTCATCGCCTGGAGCATGTCGAGCGTCTCCGCTCCGCGGACCTCGCCGACGATGATCCGGTCGGGGCGCATGCGCAGCGCGTTGCGCACCAGCTCGCGGATCTTGACCTCACCCGATCCCTCGATGTTCGCGGGGCGCGACTCGAGCGTGATCACGTGGTCCTGTTGAAGCTGGAGCTCGGCCGCGTCCTCGATCGTGATGATGCGCTCGTCCGGCGGAATGAAAGCCGAGACGGCGTTGAGAGTCGTCGTCTTGCCGGTGCCGGTACCGCCGGAGATCAGCACGTTCAGCTTGCCGCGCACGCACGCGCCGAGGAACTGGGCGGAGCGCGCGGACAGCGTCCCGAACGAGATCAGGTCGTTGATCGTGTAGGGATCGCGAGAGAACTTCCGGATCGTCAGCGTCGGCCCCGTGAGTGCGAGCGGCGGGATGATCGCGTTGACGCGGCTCCCGTCAGGCAGGCGTGCATCGACCATCGGCGAGGCCTCGTCGACGCGGCGTCCGACCTGGGAGACGATCTTGTCGATGATGCGCATCACGTGGGCGTCGTCCGCGAAGCGCACGGGCGCCGGCTCGAGCTTGCCGTTGCGCTCGATGTAGACGTGGTCTGAGCTGTTGACCATCACTTCGCTCACGGAGTCGTCGGCGAGCAGCTGCTCGAGCGGCCCGTAGCCGAGGATGTCGTCGGTGAGCTGCTTGACGAGCTCGCGACGCTCGTCACGGGTGAGCGGTGTGCCGGCAAGCGTGAGCTCTTCCGTGACGGCCTTGAAGACGTTGTCGGAAAGCTCGTTCGGATCCTGGCGGAAGAGCTCCGGGCCGAGCTTGGCGATGCAGGCGTGGTGGATGTTCGCCTTGAGCTCCGCGTATGGGTCGACGACCGCCTCGAGAGCAGCTACCCCCGAACCGTTCGCGTCGCCGTTCTTGACGAGGCGGTCGTGGAGACCCATCTTCCCCCTTATCCCCTCACGAGCGCGAGCCGGCGGCGGCGCGGGCGCTCCGCGCTCGCGGCACGCGTCGCTTGAGGAGCCAGTTGCTTGGCCATCGAGGAGATGGCCCTCGAGAAGTCACAGCGCGGCTCGGCGAGCACTGCCGGGTTGCCGCGGTTCACGGTCTGCGGCACGATCACGTCGCTCGGAAGCTCGAAGCTGACCTTGACCTTGAGCGCAGCCTCGACCTCACGCGGCTTGAGGCCGACGTTCGAGTTCGCGCGGTTCATGATGTACTTGACGCGAGTTGTCGGAAACGAGAGCAGCTCGAGCGTCTGCATCGCCAGGCGGATGTTCTTGAGTGTCGGGACATCGAGCCCGCAGATGACGAGTAGGTCGTCGGTCCGGTCGAGTGTCGCCAGCATCGGCCCATGAAAGAACGGGGACGTGTCGACGACGATCGCGTCGTAAGAGCCGCGCGCGACCTCGATCAGCGCCGTGACCTTGCCCTCGGTGACGAGCTCGGCGTCCTCGGGGCGGAGCGGAGCTGCGAGCACGTCGACGCCGGAGGGGTGCTTGGTCACGTACCCGGCGAGCTTCTCCGAATCCAGCTCGCCCGGTGCGACGACGAGGTCGTAGATCGTCTTCTCGGGTTCGAGCCCGAGCACGATCGCGGCGTCGCCGAACTGCAGGTCGAGGTCGAGGAGCAGCGTCCGCTTCCCCTCGCGCTTGACGAGCGCGCATGCCAGATTCGTCGCGACCGACGTCTTGCCCGTTCCGCCCTTCGGCGAGAACACGGTGAGCACACGCCCGGTGTTGCCGGCCGCCGCCTGCGTCGCGCGGCGGACGTGCGCCGCCTTGCGTAGGGCAAAGACGACGTTGTGCGTCAGCTGCGGCAGCAGCAGGACGTCGCTCACGTCGGCGTCGAGCGCCTGCTCGAGCATCCCGCCGGCTTCGCCGGAGGCGACGAGCACGAGCGGCGCTCGCGTCTGCTCGCGGATGGCGGCGATCTCGCCGGCCGGGAACTGCCCGGCGCGCGTTGCATAGACGACGCAGTCGAGATGACCGCCGGCGAGCACCGACGCCGCCTGCGAAACGTTGTCCGACTCGCCGACGAGGTCGATCTCGGCGTGGCCTGCGAGTTGTCCGCGCAACGCGTCGAACCCGTCGCAGTCGCCGATCAGGTAAAGGCGGATCTCGTCGCTCATCGCGATCCCTCCGTGAGGATGGTGTTGACGCTCTCGACGCGCTCGCCGCTGTCGACCGCATCGGTCGCGGGGCGGAGCTCGAGCGTCCAGTCGGCGTTCTTCATCACGTAGAAGAGCCGCTGGACCTGTGTGTCGGTCACGGCGAGAATCACGGAGTCCTGCTGTCCGTTCGACGACGCGGTGCTGCTGAGCGACGCTCCGTTCGTCTGGAGCACCGTGATGTCACGGAGCACGATCTTGACCAGGTGCGCGCTGGAGCTCGTGTCGCTGGTCAGGTTTGCGACGACGTCGACCTGGTCGCCGGTCTTCAACGTTCCGGCGAGAAGCTGGTTTGCGTCACCAGGAACCTGAACCGCGCGCATCGTGCCTTTGAGCTGGCCGACGATGCCTTCCGACTGCACGTCGGTGAAGCGACGAAGCGTTACCTGCTCCCCCGCGTACACCGGCTGGGTCAGCACCAGATTCGCGACCTCGTCCGGGTTCGCAATCGCGCCCGGCACGACGCTGCTCCTCGTGATCGACTCAGTCTTGAGGGCGTGCGAGCGCACGATCTCGGCACCGGTTGTGCCTGCGTTGATGTTGTGCGCGGCAACGTAGACCTGCACGGACTGCTGTTGGTGCTGCACCGAATGTCGGTAGCTCGTGACGTAGAGCAGCGTCAGCAGCATCGCCATGAACGCAAGCCCGACTGCGATTGCCACGTTTCTCATGCGATAGGTCATCTGCTGTCCTTCAGTTGACGAGGGCGATGGTGTGGACGCCGAAGTCCGGATCGGTCGGCGCGGTGGAGTTCTGGATTCCTTCCCAGTTGACTTGCGTGAAGTAGCCGCACACGCCGCTGCCGGGACCGCAGGTGTAGCCCGGCAGGCTGTCCGAGCCGTTGTTGGCGGCCCAGCCGGTGACGTAGTACGCAGCCCAGCCGATCACGTGGTAGGTCGCGTTCGATCCCTGGCCGGCCTCGGTGTCATAAACCGGGAAGAGCAGCGTCGAGCCGAGCCTGCCCGAGAGCGCATCTTCGATGTTGTTCGAGTTGAACTTTGCGCCGGGATCCGAGTCGTAACAGCCGAGGTTGAGGAACTGGTTGAACCCGGTGGTGATCCAGCTCGCGACCGTGCTCGAGCCGTCGTTGCCGTTGCTCGAGTTCGGGCAGCCGCCGTTTGCGGCCTGCGTATAGGCCATCAAGTCGAGGACCGCGAAGGAGCCTGGCTCGCCGTTCTTGCCGAGCGGGATTACGGTCTGGTTCGACGAACCGAAGCATGGGTCGGGCGGAGACGTGGGGTTGCCGCAGCCGGCACCCGTGAGCATCGGATGGTCGCTCTTGACCACGATCGGCGCGGCGTCCAGAACGTCGGTCGGCACCGCCGAGCGCGCCGTCGCCGTCGCGTGCACCTGCACCGAGTCGATCCCGAAGATCCGCGAGAAGAACCCGGGCGCCGTACGCGTGACCGCGACGCTGACCGTGTCGTTGGGTGCGAAGTCGCTCTGGAACGTGATCCCATTCGGGTTGACACCGCCGCCGTTCTGGTCGGCGTAGCTCTGCGCGCTCGTTTGCGCCTGCGCGGTGCCGGTGTTGAGCTGCTGCGCACCTGAGAGTGCTGCAGCGTCGGCGGTCGTCTGCGCCTGGCGGCGCTCGTGGTACCACGCGCCGACGTCGACGGTGAGGCCGGTGGCGCCCATGATGAGGATCAGGAAGAGCGAGGTCAGCACAAGCGCCTGACCCGACTCGTTGCGAAGGCGGCAGCTCATTCGAGCTCTTCCTTCGCGGTTGCCGAGAGGTTGCCACTCGCGACGTTGATGCCGAGCAGCGGGATCGAGATGTTGTACGGATAGGTCGCGGTCACGGTGACCGTGCTGCCCGAGACGTTCCAGTTCGGGTCGGTGACCGAGACGCCGAGCTGCGACTGGTCGAGGTCGGACGCGGAGTTGCGGACGGCCTGCTGGGCGTTGGTGAGAGTCCCGCCGTTGAAACGGAAGACGATCGCCTGGCGCGCGCCGGCCCGTGCCGCGTCGGTGAGCGTGACGTAATCGTGGAACGCGACGCCGAGCTGCCAGATCGCGAGGACGATCGCGATCAGGAACGGTGCGACGAGCGCGAACTCGACGGCCGTCTGGCCCTGCTCGTCGCGAGCGAACGCTTTCATCCGAAGAAGCTTCATCCGAAGAACCCCTCGATCGCGGTGAGGGCCCTTTCGAAGAGGCCCGTCGTCGGAGAGGCGAGGGCCGCGAGGCCGACGACGCCCCCGAGCACGATGAACACGAGGATCAGCGCGTATTCGGTGAGTGTCTGGCCTTCTTGGCGGCTGAAACAGGCGGCTGTCTTTTTGACGAGTTGTTTGAGCATGGCGGCATCTCAAAGTCGTGCTGGGTTCGTCGGTTGGGTCCTCTGCGGGCCGGCGCAGAGGACCCCGCCGAACGTTTTGGGCTTCAACGTCTAGAGCGCGTTGATGACCTTGTTGAACTCCGAGCTGATGTCAGAACCAAGGGTGAGAAGGACGGCCGCGACCACGATCGCGATCAGGGCGATGATCAGCCCGTACTCGACCATCGTCTGTCCGGCCTCCTGCTTCGTGGCGACTGCGGCGCGCGCCACGAACTCTGTGAAACGATTCCAAAGCTTCATCTGCGGTGCACCTCCCTTCGCAAAACGAGAACTCGCTGGTAGTTCGATTGCGGAGGTAGAGACGAGCGCACTTGCAAGTTCTTGCGTGATTTACTCGCAAATCCTCAACATGGGGGATGCCTGTGTAGACAAAATGGGGGAGATGGCGATCACCCGTACGTTGAAGAAGACCGGTGGTGAAGTCGTGTGCCAACATTGCGAGCTCGCGACGAATCCGTTCACGCGGATGCGTGGTCTCCTTGGCCGCTCGGGGCTCGAGCCCGGCGAAGGAATGCTCTTCCGGCCTGCCGGCTCGGTGCACATGTTCTTCATGCGCTTCCCGATCGACGTGCTCTTCTGCGATCGGAACCTCGCCGTCGTTGGCATCGAGCGCAAGCTGAAGCCGTGGCGGATGGCGGGCCGCAGGGGCGCGAAGATCGTCGTCGAGCTTCCGGTCGGCGGTGCCGACGGGCTCGAGCCGGGCGACCGGCTGTTCCTCGACTGACCGCTACCATGGCTGCGTGAGGGAGACGATCCAGCAGCTGCTCGAGGGCGCATTCCCGCAGGCCCAGGAGGTCAAGGTGACCGACCGGACCGGCGGTGGCGACCACTTCGAAGTAGTCGTCCACGACGACGCCTTCAACGGCCTCTCGCGCATCGAGCAGCACAAGCTGATCTACGCCGCTCTCGACGAGCCCTGGAAGCAGGGTGCCATCCACGAACTGCGGATCAACACGAAAGGGACCGACAAGTGAGCTACTCGGACAAGATCAAGGAAGTCATCGACAGCTCGGACGTCGCGCTGTTCATGAAGGGCACGCCGGACGCGATCATGTGCGGCAACTCGGAGCGCGCGCTCGGTGCGCTGCGCCGCGCGGGGGCCCGGATCACCGCGGTCGACATTCTCGTCGACGGCCAGATCCGCGAGGAGCTCTCGGCGATCTCCGGCTGGCCGACGATCCCGCAAGTGTTCGTCAAGGGCGAGCTCGTCGGCGGCGCGGACATCGTCGAGGAGCTCGAGCGCTCGGGCGAGCTCGAGCAGACGCTCACGTCGAAGCTCGGCGAGAGCTACTGGGAAAAGCGCGGCGAGACGACCGTCAGCCTGTAGTCAGCCCGTAACGCGATAGAGCGCCGCGCCGCGGTCGGACGCGATACGCGCAAGGCGGGGGTTTCGTGCTGCGCGCTTGCCTGCGTCGGAGCCAGGCTGCACGACGACGTATGACGCGTGCGCGAGGGCTGCGTCGCCGCTCGACCTACCCTCGAGCCAGTCCAAGTAGAGCTGCTGGTCTTCCTTTCTGAAGGCATCGAGCGGATTGTCGACCCAGATGCGACCGCCCGCGAGCGCGACCTGCTGGCCGAGGATTCCCTCCGCGAGCACGGCTGCGCCTGTGTGCGCCGCGCGTGCGGCGAGCGACGACGAACCCGGATCCCTGGGTCCTTTGACGAGCGCCGCGACGGTGGCGCCGGCAAATGCGACGGCGACGATCGCAAGCACGTTCGCGCGCAGAGCGCCGCCGAGCCGAACGCTGCGTGTTGCCGGATAGGCGAGCACGAAGAGAAGCCAGGGACCCGCACGCGCCACGTGAACAGCCTCGGCGGTGAGTCCGAGCAGCGCCACGAGCTCCCAGCGGCGAACGGGAAAGCCGCCGCGCACGACGAGCGCGAGTAGGGCTAGCGCGGCGATGATCTCGATCACGTCGAGCGGGCCGAAGCCGAACGGCGTCCAAAGGCCTTTGCGCTGCTCGGCGACGACGGTGTGGAGGACGCTCGAGTAGTAGCGCGGTGTATGCCAGAGGGCGGGATTGGCGAAGAGCGCGAGACCTGACGCGACCATCGTCCCGAGCGCGAGCCAGGGTTCGCGGAAGGCGCGGTCGAGGAGCAGGTAGCACGCGAGGAGCGCGTAGCCGACGAGCACCTCACCGTGCAGGTTCCCCCAGAGCGCGATCAGCGGTACCGCGAGCAAGATGAGCCTGCTCGGCGAGCCCGATTCGCGTTCGAGCAGGAGCAGCAATACGGGGAAGAGTGCGAACGAAAAGAGCGAGGCATTGACGACGAGCACAGCCGTCAGCGAGCCTACGAGCACGAGCGCACACGCGATCAGCACGGTCGCGTCCGTCGTGCGGCGCCGCAGTCCGTACGCGAGCGCTGCGAAGGCGGCTGCGACGGCGCCCGCCTGCGCTACCGCTAGTCCGCGTACTCCCCCGAAAGCGTGATACGCGGCCCAGGCGACGAGCTCCGCACCCGCGGGTACGTCGTGCCAGTGCGACGTCGGTGCCGACGCATATGCAATCGAACTGGGAAGCCGACCGTGTTCTATTGCGCTACCGAGCGGAACAAGCCACAGCACGTCCGAGCCGACGAACGCAAGCGCGCCGATGCAACCGGCGATTGCCGCGGCGACGAACGCGACACGAGTGCGTTCGTTTCCCATCCACAAGAAATAGCGCAAGAAAACGACGGCGCGATCGTCTCAATCTGCGAGATGTTCCAAACGGCGGGAGGATAGGCGGGTCAGCGCGAGTCTGGGGTCAGGTCCTGCAATCACGCATTCCGTTGGGGGGGTGCCGCACAAGACAGGATCTGACCCCCGGCTCTTCGCCGGGCAGGTCGCTCTAGGCGGCCGCTGCGAGGATCTCGAGCACGTCGTCGGCATGCGTCGCCGGTTTCACGTCGTGCATCGCCTTGATCACCGTGCCGTCGGCGTCGATCACGAACGTCGAGCGCATGATGCCCATATAGGTGCGGCCGTAGCGTGACTTCTCGGCCCAGACGCCGTAGAGCTCGGCCACCTCGTGATCGGGGTCGGCGAGTAGCGTGAACGGCAGCTCATAGTCGGCGCGGAAGCTCTCGTGTGAGGTGACACTGTCGGGTGAGACGCCGAGCACGACGGCGCCGGCGCGCTCGAACTCGCTCCACGCGTCCCTGATCGCGCATGCCTGCGTCGTGCAGCCCGAGGTGTGGTCCTTGGGATAGAAATAGAGCACGACCGGCTTGCCGCGCAGCGCCGATAGCCGCACCGTCTCGCCTGTGTCGGACTGGAGCTCGAAATCGGGTGCGGGGCTGCCTGCTTCGACCATTACTCTGCCGCCATGCTAACCGTCCACCACGCGAACGCCGTGCTGGTGATCGCTGTCTGCGTCGCCTCGGCCGCAGCTGCGCTCTGGTCACGCCGCCGCGGGCACGCCTCTGGCTGGGTCGCGCATCTGCTCGCGCTCGCGCAGACGCTGCTCGTCGCGCAGGCGGGCCTCGGGCTGATCCTCCTCGCCGAGCACCACCACGCCGCCGAGCGCCTCCACTACGCCTACGGCGCCTTCGCGCTCCTGGCCGTCTTCGCACCCTGGTTCTACGCGCCGAGCCAGCCGCGGGCACGGCTCGCGTGGTTCGCCGGCGCGACGCTCGTGGCCGCCGCGCTCGCCGTGCGCGCGTACATGACCGCAACATGAGGATCCCGCCGTTCCTGCGCGGGATGCTGATCATCGCCGCGGTCGCGGGGATCATCCTCGTGCTGAACCTCGAGACGGCGCTCTCGACGGCTGCGCT
>DASYAO010000099.1:0-18837 GCA_036501285.1 Gaiellaceae bacterium | reverse complement strand
CTCCCTCGTGCACGTCGGCAACCGCGTGCGCATCCGCATCGGCCCGCTCACCGCCGAGGTGACGGACGCGTCGGTCGAGAAGCTCGGGCTTGCGGTCGGCGGTCGCGCCGTCGCGTCGTTCAAGGCGACGGGAACGCGGCTCGTCTCGTACAGGTAACGCCTAAGAGCCCCAGCAGCGTCGCGGCGAGCATCAGTGATGTGGGCACGACGATGTTCGGCGCGGCGGGAGAGACGAACGAGGGCACAGTGCTCGCGAGCACGCCCCACCAGACGGCGGTTGCGGCCGTCATCACGGCCATCGAGGCGCAGACCGCTGCGGCAAGGATCGACTCGAGCCGAAGCAGCCGGTCGGAGAACGCCAACCGCCTCGCTGTTGTGGCGGCAGCGGCCGCCCAGGCGAAGAGGCAGGCGGCGAAGAACAGGATCCAAGCGACGAAGGCGCCGCTGTAGAGATGGTCGTGGCCGTTGCGCGCTGCCGGCGTCAGCTCGTGCGCCCACGCGGCGAGTGCCGCGGTTGCGCCGACGAGCAGCACGCTGATGGCAACTGCGCGCACGATCGGCTTGTGGACCTCGCGCCGGCCGCCGCGCCGGACGAACGCGAGCAGCGTCGGCAACGAGAGCGCGACGCCGAGCAGCACGAGCGCGGAGCCGATGCCCGCTGCGCCGACGAGCGTGTCGAAGGCAGCCGTCGGCAGTCCACGGTGGTTCGCCGGCGTCGCAGCCGCCCAGTGCTCCGACGCCTTCTGCAAGCCGAAGCCTGCGAGCACGAAGAGCATCCATGCGTAGACCACGAGCAGCGTTCCCTCGCGTGCGCGCTCGCGTGGCGGCAGGCCGCCGAGTCGCACGCGCTCGAACACGCCCGCGCGCACCACGTCGAGCCGCGCGTGCCAGGTCATCCGCCCGCTCTCGTCGAGCTCCTCGAGCAGAGCCGCAAGTTCGTCGCCGTAGCGTGTGCGCCACGCGGTCGGATAAGCGCGCAGAAGTGTCACGCCGCGACCCACGCGCGAAGTCGCGCGGTTCCCTCGTCGACGATCGCGCGAAGCTCCGCGAGCGTCGACTCGAGCGACGCCGAGCCGGGCGCGGTCAGCCGGTAAGGGCGGGTGCGGCCGCTCGCGGGCAGCGCTTCGATCAGCCCGCGAGCCTCGAGGCGGGCGATCGCCCCGTAGAGCGTCCCGGGCCCGAGCCGCACGCCGGCGAACTCCTCGATGTCGAGCAGGAGCGCATAGCCGTGCTTCGGTCCAGAGGCAAGGCTCGTCAGGATCAGGACGGGCGGGTCGTTCTCGCGCATCGCGTCAGAATACTACGTGGGGCGTACTAACGCAAGGCGTATTAGCCGGCCTTCTGGCACGAGCTGTCGATCCCGGCGAGCGCGTCGAATGCACGGCCCGGCGTGACGGCGAACGCGAGCTTGATCCGGCCGGGCTGCGCGACGTCGAGCTGGGTCATCCCGTCCTTCAGCTTCGACGTGCATGCACCCTCCGCGGCGAGGTACGGCGAGTAGCGCACCTCGACGCGGTACGTACCGGGCGCGTTCACCGCGACGTCGATCTGGGTCTGCGTTAGCCCGACGACGCGCGGGTTGTCGGGACCGCGCACGATCGGCACCGGATTGGGGACCGCGAAGATCGTCGAGTTCGCGCTGCGGAAGACGACGCGCAGCCCGGAGCGGCCGCTACGCAGTAGCTCCGCCTCGCTATGCGCGCTGTAGTCCTCGGGCGCCTTCGTCAGCACGACGTAGCGCACGCCGAGCCAGTGCAGCCACTGCAGATACGAGCGTGAGCCGAGTGGGTCGTAGAGCAGCTCGTTTTGCGGGAAGTCGTCCTGACGGAACCAGCCGCGCACGATCGGGATGCCCGCGCGCGCGAGGTAAACAGCCTCCCAGTGGCCGGTCGTGTCGACGGCTTCGACGCGGTAACCGGGCGCGAGCGAGCGGTGGAGAAACGAGATCGCGGGTTGCCAGTACGCCGCCGACGCCGACGGGTCGCTGCTGGAGCGCGCGACGCTCCACGCGAGCGGCGTGATATTCCACGAGCAGGCGAGGCCGAACGCGACCGCGGCGACGGGCCACGGCCGCCAGCGACGAAGCGACAGCGCGAGCGCGGTGATCGGGATCGCTGCGAAGCGCAGGCGTGCGACGTTCGAGCCGATGTCCGACGGTACGAGATACGCGACGACGCAAAGGACGCCGTAGGCGGCGAAGAGCGCACGGAGGATGCGCGCCTTCTCGACGCGCCACGTCATCACGACGCCGCCGCCCGCGAACGTGAGCGCCGCGACGAGCTCACTCGACGCGAACGGGAACCGCCCGCCGTCGGGAAAGAGACGCCAGAGCAGTGCTGCAGCCATGCACGTCACAGCGACGACGAGCGCCGGCTTCGTGATCGCACGATCGACACGGGACGCGCCGACCGAGACGAGCACGAGCAGCAGGAAGAGGAATGCGAGTGGGCTCGTCGCGACCGTCAGTACGACGAACAGCGCGAACCAGCCGAGACGCCAGCGCCCGAGCGCCACGAGCGCGGCGAGCGAGAAGCTCAGTCCGAGGCCGTACGGGAACGCGGCGGTCACGACGGATGCCGCGGTGACGACTGCGAACAGACGGGTGGCAAACACGGTCTGCTCGCCCCAGGTCTCGCGCACGACCAGCGTGAACGCGGCGGTGGCCGTCGCTGCGCTCAGCACTGCGAGCAGCTTGATCCCGATCAGCGCGGCGAGCGGGTAATAGGTCAGGCTGTAGCCGACGAACGTGTAGCGGCCGGCGTACCAGTAGTTTGTCCAGAGCTCGAAGCCGTGGCGGGCGAAGACGTCGAGTTGGTAGACGTGCGCCGCGAGGTCCGTTCCCGGCGGCCCGAACCAGGCGACGACCGACGCGAGCGCTGCGGCAAGGACCGCGTTGGCGGTTGCCTGCCGCGCAGCGGCGTGAGTCATCTGGGAAGTATGGCGTAACGCAGAAACAGGTGATCCGTTTCCCGTCGCGCGCTCAGCAAACGGAGCGTCGTTCCCGGCAAGAGGTCGGCACCTTCGACGAGCGCGAAGCGCGGGTCGATCAGCGACCGGCCGGTGAGAAGCGGCGAGACCGTGAGGAAGAGTTCGTCGACGACTCCGGCTTCGAAGAACGAGCCGATCACGTGCGGGCCGCCTTCGTGGAGGACGAGCTCGTGCCCGCGAGCGCGCATGATGCCGAGTGCGGCGGTCGGGTCGACCTCGACGCCGGGGCCGAGCGAAACGAGTGTCGCCGCAGGCGGCAGGTCGCCGCCGAGGAGCTTCGCGCCGATGTCCGTCGTGATCAGCAGAGCGCCCGCCTCGAACACGGGATGAGACGTGTCGATCACGCCGCTCGCGGAGAGGATCGCGACCTCCGGCTCGGGTGGAAGCCCGCGCGAGCGCCTCAGCGCGGCGAAGAGCGTGGCAGCGTCGGGATACGCCTGCGCCGCCGTCCAGAGCCCGCCGGGTGACGCGGCCATCGTTCCGGAGCCGACCATCACCGCGTCGGCGCACGCGCGCAGGAGCCCCATCACGAAGCGATCGGCCGGGTTGCCGGCGGCAATCAGCCTGTTCGACTGCTCGACCGACGGGATCGCGACGACGCCGTCGACCGTCTCGACGAAGTTCGCGAAGACGCGCGGCCCGTCGAAGCCGATCGTTCCCGGGTGGAGCTCGGCAAGCGCGGCTGGAAGCTCGAACGAAGGCAGCCCCTCTTGCTCCCAGAGGAGCTCGAGGTTCACGCGAAGCCGTACACGGGCACGACCGCGCCGCTGACCGCTGCCGCTGCGTCGGAAAGCAGGAACGAGACGACCGACGCGAGCTGCGCCGGCGGCACGCCGCCCGTGATCCCGTGTTCGCGATTCGACGGGGTGTCGATCACCGACGGCAGGATCGCATTCACGCGGACGCGACGTTCGGCGAGCTCGAGCGCGAGCACCTCGGTCAGCCGCACGACGGCGGCCTTCGACACCGCGTACGCAGCCGACCCCGCACCGCCCATCAACGCCGGTCGCGCACCGACGTTCAGGATCGCGTCGCCCTCGCGCATTCGGCGCCCCGCGGCGCGGCACGACCACCACGCGGTGGCGACATTGAGCTCGGCGAGGAATTCGAGGTCGCCGGGCTCGGAGTCGGCGACGGTGCCGGTTCGGTAACCGCCCGCGGCGTTGACGAGCCAGCGCGGCGTGCGCTCGAGGCCGTCCCAGAACTTCTCGACCGCCTCGGCGTCGGTGAGGTCGACATCGTCCTTGTCGGCGAGGACGACTTCGTCGCCTCGGTCCCTGAGCGCCTCGACGATCGCGCTGCCCAGGGCACCTCTGCCGCCGCAGACGAGCGCGACGTCAGCCAACGAGCGTCAGGAATTCTCTGCGCAGCTCGGCATCGTGCTCGAAGGCGCCGCGCCAGTACGTCGTCACGGTGCGCGACCGCTCTTCGACGCCGCGCATCTGCGTGCAGAGGTGCGACGCGGAGAGGTGCACGGCCACACCGACCGGCGACACGAGCGCGTCGAGGGTGTTGGCGATCTGCTCTCCGAGCCGCTCCTGCACGGTGAAGCGGCGTGCGTACATGCGCACGAGCCGCGTCAGCTTCGAGATGCCGATGATCTGCTCGCCGGCGATGTAACCGACGTGCGCCTCGCCGAAGAACGGCAGCGCGTGATGCTCGCAGAGCGCGGAGAAGCCGATCGGGCCTTCGACGATCTGGCCGCCGGCGCCCTCAGCCGGGAATGCGGTGAGGAGCTTCGGGTCGCCCTCGTAACCCGCCGTCGCCTCGAACAGCGCGCGCAGGAACCGCTCCGGCGTCTCGCGCGTCCCCGGCGTGTCGAGATCCATCCCGAACGCCTCGAAGATCTCGCCGACGGTCGCGCGGAAACGCGCCCAGTCTTCAGGGGCGACTGCCCGGTCGACGTTCGCCCACGTTTCGCGAACGTGGGTCGGGTCGAGCTCGAAGACGTTGTCCGGCTCCATTTCCACCCCCTGATTGCCTCGGCGGTCGCCGATCGGATTTCCAGCCTACCCGCGGGAACGAAGCCGGCCCGCTGCCCATTCCCGGTAGAGCAGGACCGGCACGAGCCCGGCTGCGCAGGCGATCGCGACCCAGAGGTAGGCGACCGCGCTGCCGGCCGCAAGACAGATTCCGAGCACGGCGAGCTGGGTCGAGAGGCCGAAGTTGGCGAGCACGGTCAGCGTGAGCTCATCGTGGTAGGCGGCGCGTGTCGCGGGCGACGCGCCGCGGAGACGACGCTCGACGAGGCGTTCGACGAGGCGATCCTGCGGCGCGTAGACGATCGTGTAGGCACGAGCGACGAGTGCAGTCGCACCGTTCGGATGCTCGGGCTGAGGCTCAGGTTCGCCCTGCTCTCGTCGATAGAGGCGTTCGAGGTTGTAGTCGACGCTCAGCACGAGCGTCAGCGCGCAGAACGCGACGGCGGCGAGCACGGCCTGGTGCGTCTCGTAGCCGATCGCCGTGAAGAGAAGTGCGTCGACGACGAGATCGGACTCCGAGTCGAGGTAGCGGCCGAAGACCGAGACGCGCCCGGTCGCGCGCGCGAGCTGGCCGTCGGCGTTGTCGAGCACGGTCTTCAGCTGCAGGAGCAGCGCTGCGAAGAGCAGGTTGCCCTGCGTGATCAGCCAGGCCGACGCGCCGCCCGTGACGGTCGACGCGAGCACGACCGCGGGAGGCGGCACACGCAGCGGGGCGAGCAGGAAGACGACGCCGTGGGCGAGCGGGCGGAAGACGAGCTCGCACGCGAGCTCGTTGCAGGCGGCGGCGCGCTGCTTGCGGGAGGTGTGCAGAGTGGGACGCTCGGCCAGCACGGGGGGCGATCGTACCCTCGTGACTAGGATTCTTCTGATGGCGGCCGGCGGTTTCAGCGAGGTCGACGGGAAGCTCGAAGGCGAGTTCGAGTTCGCCGGCTTCCTCGACGCGATCGCGTTTGTGAACCGCGTCGCCGAGCTTGCCGAAAGCGAGAACCATCACCCCGACATCGAGGTGCACTACAAGCAGGTCGTGCTCCGCTGGTGGACGCACACGGCGGGCGGCATCACCGACCGCGACCGCGAGCTCGCCGAGAAGTCAGCCGCGCTGGTCTAGCTTTTCTTGCTGCTCGTCGTGGCGCTTGCCGAGTCTCCAGCCGACGTAGTAGACGGCGAGCGCGAGGATGACCGGGATCACGGCCGAGCCGAGGAGCACTAGGTCGGATGAGTTCAAACCGACTCGGTGCTGGCGACCAGCTCGCTGAGCGCTGAGAGATCCATGTCGCGCGTCGACCCGTGCCCGCTCTTCACGGCCGCGCGCGCGCAAACCAGGTGGTAGAGGATCAAGAGCTGCACGACCGCAAGTGAATCGGACCGGTGCAGCTCCGTGCCGATCGTGAACTCGCCGAGGCGCTGCTCGCGCAGATGGCGCGCGAAATGCATCCGCTCCCAGATCGCCTCCTCGATGCGGTGCGCGCTTTCGGGCGGGATCCGGCCGGGGACGTAGAGCTCCTGGATGCCGTTGCCCTTGTCCTCGAGCGAGACGCCGTCCTCGCCGACGACGTCGGAGAGATCGGGGTGGGGCAGCGTGTCGCGCAGCGTCAGCCTGCAGTCGAGGTGCTCCTGGTCGGTGCCGGTGCTCGGCTGGAAGGCGACCACGATGTCGGCGTTGTGCCGCTGGGGCCTGATGAACGTCTCCGAGTCGGGCTCGCGCCTGTCGAGCTCGCCGAGCACCTGGTCGGTCGTGTAGCCACGGCGCGAGCAGTCGCGCTGCACCTTCCACTGCCGGCGCAGCTCCTCGGGCGGCGCGAGATAGACCCGCACGTCGAACATCTCGCAGAGGTCCTGGTTGTAGAAGGCGAGCAGGCCTTCGGTGATCAGGAACCGTCGCGGCCCGAAGTACTCCGGCGGGCCGAACGTCCCGTCGGTGTGCTGGTAGACCGGCTTCATGATCGGCTCGTTCGCGCGTAGGTGGCGCAGGTGCTGCGCGAGGATGTCGAGGTGGTTGCACTCGGGATGGAGCGGCGTGATGTTGCGCTCCGCTCGCTGCCGCCGGTCATAGCGGTGGTAGTCGTCCGTGCAGAAGTGGGTGATCTGGTCCTCGCCGAGGACGCGGACGAGCCCGCGCGTGATCGTCGTCTTCCCAGAGCCGGAGTCGCCGACGATGCCGAGCATCACGGGGCGGGGCATCAGTTCAGTCCTCCTTGCAGTCCTTCCATCGAGGGATGGTAACGGCCGCGAGCCGTAAAGATCAAATACAGATTCCGCCCTTTGGCATAGGATCTTCTCGTGGTGTCAGGCCCAGGCCTGACGCTGCCTAGAGTCGGGCGGCGAGAGCCTGGTAGGCGGCTGCCGGATCAGTGGCGCTGAAGACGCTCGAGCCGGCGACGAACAGGTCGACGCCGGCGTCGCGGGCCTCGTCGATCGTCTCGAGCGAGATTCCGCCGTCGATCTCGAGCACGACCTCCTCCGGGAGCATCGCCCGGAGCGCGGCGGCCCGTTTCGTCGAGGTCGGGATGTACTTCTGGCCGCCCCAGCCGGGGTTGACGCTCATCAGCAGGCAGAGGTCGACGATCTCGGCGACCGGCTCGACGGCGGAGACGGGAGTGCCGGGGTTGATCACGATGCCGGCCTTGCAGCCGAGCTCGCGGATCAGCTTCAGCCCGTAGTGGATGTTCGGCGTCGACTCGGGGTGGATCGTGATCACGTCGGCCCCCGCCTTCGCGAACGCCTCGACCTGCCGCTCCGGCCGCTCGATCATCAGGTGCACGTCGATCATGCCGCCGCGTCCCTTCACGAGCTCGCGGATCGCGTCGACGATCAGTGGGCCGATCGTGATCGGCGGGACGAAGTGCCCGTCCATCACGTCCACGTGCAGCACGCGCGCGCCCGCGTCCATCACGGTCTCGATCTGCTGGCCGAGACGCGAGAAGTCAGAGGAGAGGAGCGACGGCGCGATCGCGCCGCGAGGGATCGTCGTCACGCGGCGTCCCGTTCCTCGAACGCGCGCTTGCCGGCGGGCCCGTTCGCGAACTCGAGGAACTGCATGACCGCCGGACGCGGTGGAACGGTTGCGGAGTGCAGGGCGTACCACTGCCGCTGCACCAACCCGCCGCGCAGCGTCACCTCGGCGAGCGTGCCCGCGCGCAGCTCGTGCTCGACGGCGACGCGTGACTGCATCGACACGCCGAGGCCGAGGCGAACGGCTTCTTTGATCGCGCCGTTCGAGCCGAGCGTCAACGTCTGCGGGCGCAGGTCGTGATCGGCGAGAAACTCCGAGACGAGCTGACGCGTGCCGGAGCCGTGCTCGCGCTGCAGCCAGACGCGGTCGCCGAGCTGCTCGGGCTTCACCGACTTCATCGTCGCGAGCTCGTCGTCGGGCGAGACGATCAGGGCGAGGTCGTTCTTCAGGAACGCGACGCCGGCGATGCGCTCGTCCTCGGGCGGGCGGCCGGCGATCGCCACGTCGGCCTCGTGCTCGAGCACGCGCTCGAACAAGCTCGCCCGGTTTGCGACTTCGAGCGAGAGGTTGACCTCCGGGTGCAGCCGGTGGAAAGCGCGCAACAGCGACGGGACGACATATTCCGCCGCGGTCGCGACGGCAACGATGCGAAGGCTGCGCATCGAGTAGTCCGCGGCTTCGCGGGAGGCTTGCCGACCCTGCTCGATCAGGCCGAGCACGTCCGCGGCGTAGGGCCGGAACGCTTCGCCCGCCGCCGTCAGGCCGATCCCGCGGCCCACCCGCTCGGTCAGCTCGACCCCGAGCTCGCGCGAGAGCGACGACACCGCTGCGGAGATCGAGGGCTGCGTCACGTAGAGCTTGTCGGCCGCCGCCGACACCGATCCTTCACGGGCGACGGCGAGGAAGCTCTGCAATTGGTTGAGCGTGATGGCCATAACGGAAACACTATGAAACCATGAGAACATTTCGATTGTCAATAATGGGCGTCGACCGCTAGCTTTGAACTCTTCGCGCGCCGGGCGCGAGAATGCGCCGACCCCGTCCTACTGGAAGGAGCCACTGATGCCACTCGCCACGTTGCGCCAGGTGCTCGACGAGGCCGCCAAGGGCGGCTACGGCATCGGCGCGTTCAACGCGAACAACATGGAGCAGGTTCAGGGCATCGTCGGCGCGGCGCAGGAAGTCGCATCGCCGGTAATCATCCAGGTGTCCCGCGGCGCGCTCTCGTACGCCGGCAACAACTACATGCGCCACCTGATCATGGCTGCCGCCGAGACGGCGCCGGAGATTCCGATCGTGCTGCACCTCGACCACGGCGACAAGCCGGAGACGTGCATCGCCGCGATCGAGCTCGGCTTCACGAGCGTGATGATGGACGGCTCGCTGCTCGCCGACGGCAAGACGCCGTCGGACTACGAGTACAACGTCGACGTCACACGTCAGGTCGTCGAGTACGCGCACGAGCGCGGCGTCAGCGTGGAAGGCGAGCTCGGAACGCTCGGCGGGATCGAGGACGGTCACGGCTCCGGCGAGGTGCATCTGACCGATCCCGAGCAGTCCGTCGACTTCGTCGACAAGACGGGAGTCGACGCGCTCGCGGTCGCGATCGGCACGAGCCACGGCGCGTACAAGTTCACCGAGAAGCCCACGGGCGACGTGCTCGCGATGCACCTGATCGAGGAGATCCACCAGAAGCTTCCCGAGACGCACATGGTCATGCACGGCTCGTCGAGTGTCCCGCAGGAACTCGTCGACCGGATCAACGCCGCCGGCGGCAAGCTCGAAGCGACCTACGGCGTGCCGGTCGAGGAGATCCAGCAGGGGATCGCGCACGGCGTGCGCAAGGTGAACGTCGACACCGACGGCCGTCTGGCGATCACCGCCGCGCTGCGCGAGGCGCTGAACGCCGGCCCGTCGGAGTTCGACCCGCGCGCGTTCTTCAAGCCCGCGCGCGAGGCGCAGAAGCAGGTCTGCATCGAGCGGATGCAGCAGTTCGGCTCCGCCGGGCATGCCGGGGACTACACGGTGCTGTCGCTCGCTGAGATGGCGAAGCGCTACGCCGGGAGGGCCGTCGTTGCCTAAGCAATCGATCGAACAGCTCAGCATCAACACCGTCAGGACGCTCACCGTCGATGCGGTTCAGGCTGCGCAGTCGGGGCATCCCGGCGCGCCGCTCGCGCTCGCGCCGACCGCGTACGTGCTCTACGCGCGCGTGATGAAGCACAACCCGGCAGACCCGGGCTGGGTCGACCGGGACCGGTTCGTGCTCTCGGCAGGGCACGCCTCGATGCTGCTCTACGCGAGCCTTCATCTCTCGGGGTACGCGTCGGTCAGCCTCGAGGACATCAAGCAGTTCCGCCAGCTCGGCTCGCACACGCCGGGGCATCCCGAGAACTTCGAGACGAAGGGCGTCGAGACGACGACCGGCCCGCTCGGCCAGGGCTTCGGCAATGCCGTCGGGATGGCGATGGCCGAGAAGTTCCTGCGCGAGCGCTACGGCAAGGACGCGTGCAACCACCACATCTTCGCGATCTGCTCCGACGGCGACCTGATGGAGGGCGTTGCATCGGAGGCAGCTTCGCTCGCCGGTCATTTGGCGCTCGGTCGATGCGTGTTCCTCTACGACGACAACAAGATCACGATCGACGGCCCGACCGACCTCTCCTTCGCGCAGGAGGACGTCCCCAAGCGCTTCGAGGCCTACGGCTGGCACACGCTGACCGTCGAGGACGGCAACGACCTCGACGCGATCGAGGCCGCGATCCGTGCCGGGATGGCGGAGGAGGAGCGCCCGACGTTGATCAGCCTCAAGACGGTGATCGGCTACGGCTCCCCGCGCGCCGGTACCCGAAACGCGCACAGCGACCCGATGCCCGACGAGATGGTGCGCGAGACGAAGGAGACGCTCGGCTGGGATCCCGATGCGCTCTTCCTCGTGCCGCCGGAGGTGTACGAGCACTGGCGCACGCCGTGCCTCGAACGCGGTGCCGCTGCGCAGACGGAGTGGCAGGCGCGGTTCGACGAGTGGGCTGCGGCGAACGGCGAGCTCGCCACGGAGCTACGCGATGCGTGGGCGGGCAGGCCGCTCGCGGGCGCAGCCGCATCGGTGCCGACCTTCGACGCCGATCCGAAAGGGATCTCGACGCGCGTCGCCGGCAGCAAGGTGATGCAGGCGTTCGCGCCATTCGTGCCGACGATGGTCGGCGGTGCGGCCGATCTCGTCCACTCGACGTTCACGCAGTTCGAGGGCGAGGACGATTTCAACCCTGCGCGCGCGTCGCGCAACATCGCCTGGGGTGTACGCGAGCACGGGATGGGCGCGGCGGTGAACGGGCTCGCGCTGCACGGCGGGATCGTCAAGCCGTTCTGCTCGACGTTCTTCGTTTTCACCGACTACATGCGGCCGCCGATCCGTCTGTCGGCGCTGATGAATCTCGACTGCGTCTGGATCTTCAGCCACGACTCCGTTGCGGTTGGGGAGGACGGCCCGACGCACCAGCCGATCGAGCACCTCGCGGCGATGCGGGCGATTCCGAACCTGATCGTGATCCGCCCGGCCGACGCGAACGAGACGAGCGAAGCGTGGGCAGCGATCCTCGAGGAGATCTCCGGTCCGGTCTGTCTCGTGCTCTCGCGCCAGAACGTGCCGACGATCGACCGAACCGCATTCGCACCGGCCTCTGAGGTGCGCCGCGGCGCCTATGTGCTCGCCGACGTCGACTCGCCCGATGCGGTTGTCGTAGCGACGGGCGCCGAGGTCGGAACGGCGATTGCCGCGCGCGACCTCCTCGCAGAGCAGGGCGTGCAGGTTCGCGTCGTCTCGATGCCGAGCTGGGAGCTCTTCGAAATGCAGACGCAGCGGTATCGAGACGAGGTGCTGCCCACGGCCGTGCCCAAGATTTCGCTCGAAGCCGGGACCACGTTCGGTTGGTCGCGTTGGGTCGATGCGTCGATCGGGATCGACTCGTTCGGAGCCTCGGGCAAGGGCGACAAGGTGCTCGCGCATTTCGGTATCAGTCCCGAGACGGTCGCCGAACGCGTTGTAACGGTACTGGGCGAGCTCGCGCCGGCGTAAGTGCGCGTCCGCGTCGGCTTCACACCGGTCGAGGAGGTCTCGGCCCCGCTCGGGATCGTGATCGACGTCCTGCGCGCGACCTCGACGATCTGCCAGGCGCTCGCGTCGGGTTACGAGCGCGTCGTCTGCGTCGGAGAGATCGACGATGCGCGTGCACTCGCAGGGCCCGGGGTCGCACTCGCGGGCGAGCGGCACAACGTCCGCATCGACGGCTTCGACTACGGCAACTCTCCGCGCGAGTTCTCTGACGCTTCGGCGTCCGACACTCTCGTTCTCACGACGACGAACGGCACGCGCCTCTTGCTCGCGGCGGCCACGCGCTGCGAGGAGGTGCTCGTTGCGTCGCTGAGGAACCTCGATGCGGTCATCGCCGCCGCGCGCGAGGCCGACGAGGTAGCCGTGCTGTGCGCGGGCGTCGAGGGTGCCTTCGCCATCGACGACGCCTACGTTGCCGGCCGGATCGCGGTGGCGCTCGCGGGAGAGCCCGACGACGCTGCGGTGGCGGCGGTCCGGCTCGCCAACGCCTTCCCGAACGCGGAAGCAGGGATTGGCGGCGGCATCAGCGCCGCGAACATCCGCAACGCGAAGCTCGACGAGGACATCACCTTCTGCGCGCAGGAGAGCGTGCTCGAGCTCGTGCCCCGAGTCGTCGCCCGCGCTGCGACATCCGTCGAGATCGCCGCCGGCCCGTAACGGTTTCCGGGGCTCGGGCGTTTCAAGCCCGAACTCTCGCCATCTCCTCCTTCGTGGCCCGGGGGCCGGGACGCCCTCGGGCCACGTTCGCATCGTGCGAAAGCTGCTCGACACCTGGCTCGACCTGTTCGAGCGGCACGAGGTCCTGACCAGGGCGAGCGCAATCGCGTTCCAGGCGTTGACCGCCGCCGTCGTTCTCGTGTTGCTCGGCCTCGCCGTGCTCGGGGAGATCGGCCGACAGGATCTCTGGTTCGCGCACATCGCGCCCCAGATCAAGGCGCGCGTGCTTCCCGGCGTCTACGACGGCGTCGATGCGACCGTCCGTCGGATCTTCTCCGCAGACTCGGCGCCGCTGCTCGCATTCGCGGCCGTGTTCACGATCTGGGAGATGTCGGGTGCGGTGCGCTGCTGCATGGGCGCCTTCACGCGGATCTACGAAGTGCGCGAGCATCGCTCGACGTGGCTTCGAACGCCGCTTTCGTATGTGCTCGCGACTGCGCTCACTGCGGCATTCGTCGCGGCCGCGCTCCTCGTGATGGCGCTCGGCGGCCTTGTGCACGGGGGCTGGTACGTGCCGTTCGCGGTCGTGCGCTGGGCGCTCGCGATCGGCCTGCTCGCGCTCGCGTTCGGCTTGATCGTGCGCTTCGCGCCCGCGCGTCCGCGCGCGAAGCGATGGGCGAGCATCGGCACCGGCCTAGTTGTATTCGCGTGGACGGTGCAGTCCCTGATCTTCGGCTGGTACGTCAGCTCGGTGGCGAACTTCAAGACCGCTGTCGGGAGCCTCGCCGTGCTGCTCGTCGTGATCACGTACTTCTACGTCGCCTCGATCGTGCTCCTCGTGGGGATCGAGCTCGACGAGCAGCTGCGCAAGCGCTCGGCGCGCCCGTAACCGGGGCGCCGCCCGATTCGTTTACGATTTGTAAGTCGTCTCCCGACGAAGGCGGCCGCCGCAAGGCGGTCGCTTTTTTTGTGCCCCGGACCGGGTCCCAGCGCCCCCCAAAACAGGCCGAACGGCCCATTCAACGGCCGAAAACCGGTGTTACCTTCGAAGTGCTTTACGGGTCGAAACGGGGGTCTTTGTGCGGAAACTGTGGTATTCAAGCGCCCTGCTCGGGGTCGCGACGGTTAGCTCCGGCCTGACGGCGGCGTTCCTGCCGCGGTCGACGGTCGTCGTTCCGGCGACGCCGGTCACGGTCAAGGCGGCTCCGGCGAGGCTCGCGCTGCCGAAGCGCGTCGCCGGGACGGCCCCGGCCCCCAAGCAGGCGAAGACCGAGGCAAAGACCGTCAAGAAGGTCGTCGCCAAGCCTCGCCCGGCCGCGACACACATCACGCACGGCTCGACGGTGACGCCGTCCCTCTACGAGGCGACCACGTCGGTCTCGATCCTGCGAGCACAGGGTTGCCGCGCCGGCCGGGCGCGTACGAACGGCCTCGTCGTGCTCGATTTCGGCAAGCTCGCGTACTACCCGCGTCGAGGCGGCTACGGAACGATCACCTTCGCCGACCGGTTCGCGTCCAATCGCTCGGTCACATGGGCCGGCAAGTCGTTCGCGCACGGCTACTCGGAGTGCCTGCCTGCGGGCTCGCGCTCTCACATCACGCTCGCGCTCGGCACGAGCAACTACAGCCTCGACGTGCCGAGCACGTTCACCGCCGGTCGGCTGTGGGCGAAGGACACGGAGCTCATCGGTCGGTACATCGAGCTGCATCACCTCGATCACGTCGCGGCGGCGGCCGGCGACGACGTCGAGCCTGCGTGGGATCGGACGTTCCTGCGGACGTACGGCTTCTTCCGCGGCTACGGCTCGACGCACACGAAGTACCTCATCTACAACTACGGCTCGCTCGACGGCGGCGTCGGAGCGATCTGGAAGCTGCGGCAGGCGTACTACGTCGCCGGTGGGATGTACGCGGCGCGCGCCATTCCCGAGATCTACAACCGCTCCATGGCCAAGGAGTGGGCCGAGCTCGCGCGCCTTTCGGTCAAGCGCTACGGGAAGTCGATCAACCTCGCCGGCCTGATGACGCAGCACACGAGTCACTGCCGCCGCTGCGGGTACACGGCAGCGCAGGCCCACAAGGCGCTCGTCGGCGAGCTCGCCAAGCACCCGAAGACGAAGGTGCGCCGGCTCGCTGCCGCTACCAACATCGGCTCCCCGGCGCCCGTCTCGAAGCGCGACCTGCAGGGCTAGACAACGGGCGCGCGATGTGAGAGCGTCGCGCCGATGCTGAAGCGGGCTGGCGCTCGGTGGATCCGGATCACGAGGGGCAGGGCCGAAGCCCCGCCCCTCGGAAACGTCTCGGCCTAAGCGCTCTTGTTCTGCGTCAGGTTCCAGCCGCCGATGAACGGCGGCGGCGCCGTCGACGAGCCGTTGTTCACGAGCTGCAGTTCGATCTGCTGGAAGGCGAACTGCACTGTCTCCTCACCGTTCGTGAACTGATCCGACGCGCATTCCGCGTGGTTCAGCTTGACGGTCATCTCCGGCGTCGTCGTGCCCTCCGAATAGAGCGTGACGGTGACGGTCAGGTCCTCGCCGGTCACGCAGGCTTCGTAGAGCTTCGGCGACGCCGAGTCGAGCTTCTTCGTGATCGAGATCGGCGAGCTCTCAACCTTTCCGACCCCCGCGCCCGAGGTCTGGTCGAACGGCGCCGTCACCGCGTGGGTGAAGCCGGTGATGTCGATGTTCGGGCTGCTGCCGTCGCCGCCGTCGATCGCACCGTCCGAGTCGCTGATCGCGACCTGGCCGACCACCGGGTTCGACGTGCTCGAGCCCGACGCGCCGGCCGGGCCCTGTGCGCCGGTCACGCCCTTCGCGCCGCCCGCGCCGGCAGCGCCGGTCGCACCGATCGCGCCGGTCACACCCTTCGCTCCCTGCGGGCCGGTGATCGACCAACTGAGCGGCGATTCGCTCTTCTTGCAACCGCTGGCGTCGGCGAGCTTGATCACGCCGTCGGGACCGACGCACGCGTTGACGGTGTTCGAGCCGCCGGTCGCGGCGAGTGTGACCGCAACGCCGATTCCGCAGGCGACGACGGCGCCGCCGACGGCAACGAGGAACTTCCTCTTGCTCATAACCCCCTCCGATCCGGTACTGCTTTGACTGATCGGGCTGACCCTACGACGTCTCTCGCAGGTTTCCAATCCCCTTTATGGAGATCCTTGCCGGGGGATCGTTCGCGAGCTACGGCTCGCTCAGCGAAGATCCTTGTTCGACTCCATGTCGAACCACATCGCGAAGAGCGAGAACTGAGAGCCGAAGATGAGGAGCAGAGCAACCAGCACGACGCTCGCGGCGGTGATCGCGTTGCCCTCGATGCGCAGTACGACCTCGGCCACCCCGAGCGCGAAGCCCGTAACCGACATCAAGATCCCGAGCACGTAGAAGAAGACGAGTGGGTGGAAGTCGCGGATCACGTACTTCTGCCAGAGCCGCCACCAGAAGCCCTTGAATAGAAGCAGCGAGATCGACGGCACGACCCTGCGCAGCCGGATGCCTGACTTCTCGCCGACGCCGTAGACCGGCCGCGACGGTACGTCGCGCACGCGCGCGTTCCACACGTTCAGGTGCACGAGCATGTCGTTCGGGAAGCCGTAGCGTGCGTAGATGCGATCGAGATCGAGCAGCTCGAGCATGTCGAGGCCGAGCGCCGTGTAGCCCGACTGCGAGTCGGCGACGTGCCAATAGCCGGACGCAATCTTCGTCCAGAGCGACAGCACCGCATTGCCGAGGTAGCGGTGGCGCGGGATCAGCTCCCCCGCCTGACCGGTGAAGAGGCGGTTCGCCTTCGTGTAATCGGTCTCGCCGAGCGCGACCGGGCGCACGAGGTGCTCGAGGTCGTCGGGAGGCATCTGGTTGTCGGCTGCCATCACGCAAGTCACGTCGATCCGTTCCTCGAGCGCGCGCTTGTAGCCGCTGACGATCGCCGCGCCGACGCCACCGTTTCGATCACGCACGACGACGGCGATCCGCGAGTCGCGCGACGCCGCCTCGTTGGCGCGAGCCGCGGTCCCGTCATGCGAGCAGTCGTCGACGATGATGACGCGATCGACGAAGCCCGGAATCGCAGCGAGCGTCTCCGGCAACAATTGCTCCTCGTTGTACGCGGGGATCACGACCGCGACGCGCTTGCCCTCGAGCACTACGAGACCGGCGTGATCGCGCCGGACGAGACGAGTTGCTCTGCGACGGCAGCTGTCGGGTCGTACACCTCGACCTGTACGTTGCGCGCCTTGAAGGCGACGTAGATGTTCGTCGGGCGCGTCGAGTTGTAGAACGCGATCTCATTGCCGTTGTTCTCGACGACGACCGCTCCCGCCTTCTTCGACAATCCGAGGGTGACGGCGTAGGCCTTCCGCACCGGGTAGCTGCCGATCGTCAGATACGGCGTCGTCGTGCCGACCTTCACGCCGCGGGGCAGGTAACGGAGGTACACGCTGCCGCCGGACTGCGAGAGCTCGTAAGTCATCGCCTGCTGCGCGCCGGCCCAGTAGATCGTGTGGTTGACGACGCGCTCGAGCGCCTTCAGCTTCGCCGGCGTCGTCGCCGAAGCAGAGGCGCGGGAGCTGCCCTTGCCGGCGGCGACCGCCTGCACCGCGCCGTGCTCGACGAGCGCGACCGCTCGCGCGGGCACGGGGTCGTAGAGCTCCACCTGGTAGTCGGAGCCGGGATAGGCGAGGTAGACGTTCGTCGGATCGCTCTGGTCGTAGAACGCGACCGCGGCGTCGGTCGTCGGCACGAACACAGATCCCTTCTTGCCCGCCAGCGCGTGCGTCACCGAGTACGCATTCGGGAACGGGTACGTCCCGACCGTCAGATAGGCGGACGCCGTGCCGATCGCGGCGCCGGGCGGCAGATAGCGGATGTAGATGCGCCCGTCGTTCGTCTTCGTCAGCTCGTAGGTCATCCGCGACTTCGGGCCGATCCAGTAGACGGGACCCGGGAGCGAGTTCGCCAGCGTTCGCAGACCCGACTTCGAGATCGCCACTGCTTGCGAGCGCGACGAGGCCGGCGGCGTCGAGCCGCCGCCGAAGAGCGACACGATCCCGAAGACGATCCCTGCGATTGCGAGCGCCGCGGCGGTCGCGACCCAACGCGGGATCGACGACCAGCGGACTGACTGGATGGTTGAGCTGATCGGATTTGTCATCGCCGCACCGGAAAGGCCCTGCAAACGACGCTACACGCACTCCGCCAGGGTCGCAAGCGCATAAGCAGCGACGGCGACGCAGACGATCATCGTGCTCGGCGGCATGGTTGGGAAGACGTAGCTCAGCGTCAGGCCGAGCCAGACCGAGGCGACCGAGATCGCGGTCGAGAGCGCGAGGCCGCGGTACGGCCTCGACGTCAGCCGATGCGCGGCGCCCGCGGGCGCGGCCAGCAGTCCGAGCAGCAGCAGCGCGCCCACAGCCTGCGTGGCCTCGGCGGCGACGAGCCCGACGAGCGCGAGGAAGCCGAAGCCGAGCACGCGCACGCGCACACCCTGAGCCGCTGCGACGCCTGCGTCGATCGAGGCGAAGAGCAGCGGTCGCGCGATCGTGACTAGGAGCGCCGCGGCGAGCAGCGCGAGCGCGACCGCAATGCGCACGTCCGACGAGCTCAGCCCAAAGATCGAACCGAAGAGTACGCGCACGCTTGCCGCCCCGTTCGAGCCGCTGCTGCCTCTCGTGAAGATCGAGAGAAAGAGCACGCCGAGCCCGAGCGTCCACGCGAAGATCGACCCGATCACCGCGTCGTCGTTGCGCACGCGATCGCCGAGCGAGCCCATCGCCACGCCGCCGAGGATCGTCGCTGCGAAGAGGCCTGCGCGCAGGTCGATCCCTGCAACCGCGGCCGCGAGCGCGCCCGTGAACGCGACGTGACTCAACGCATCCCCGGCGAAGACCTGCGCGCGGAGGACGACGAACCAGCCGACGAGACCCGTGGCGATGCCGACGAACGTTCCGGCGATCAGTGCATTGCGCATGAACTCGTGCGCGAACATCAGCGGAGGACGCGAGCGGCGATGTAGGCGGCAAACGAGAGCGAGGTCACCCAGAAGCCGACGGGGTACACGGAGTAGTACGCAAGGGCGAGCCCGACCCAAGTCACGGCGAGCGCGATCGCGGCCGACAGTGCGAGGCCGAGCCATGGGCGCGCCGTCAGCTC
>DASYAO010000098.1:0-2024 GCA_036501285.1 Gaiellaceae bacterium | reverse complement strand
GCCCGGCTGTCCGACGAGCAGGAGCCGGGCATCCGGCCGCCGCTCGCGCAGCAGCCCGAACGCCTCGAGCAGCTGCGGTACGCGCTTGTTGACGTTGAGGTGGCCGAAGCAGCCGACGAGCGGATCGCCCGCGACCCGCTCCGGGCTCACGTCGGCGTCGGGCCAGGCCGGATGGGGCACGCGCCAGATCGGACCGGCGAACCCCGCCTCGCGCGCGCGTGTCTCGACGTAGCGCGAGTGGACGATCAGGCCCGTTGCTCGGTCGAGAATCTTGGTCGCGAGGGGGAAACGCTCGGGCTGGGTCTCCCACAGGAGTGGCAGCAGGTTGTCGGCAACGCCGAGCGCAAGCAGTCGGCCGGCAACGCCGAGCTCGCGTTCCATCGCGTCGAAGTACGCGCGCGCGTTGCCGCGGCCGAGTGTCATCCCCGACACGAGGTGATGCAGGACGTACTCGTGCAGAACGACGAGGCCCGGCTTTTCCTCGAGCGCGTCGACGATCCACCCGTGCGAATCGGGGTCGTTGCCGACGTGGTAGAGGTCGAGGTCCGCATGCGGGCGCCGCCCCCCCGGCTTCGCGAGCACGACCTCGACGTACTGCTCGAGCGCCGGCAGGAGCAGCGCCGAATAGTCGGCGATCCCCGAGCGCGAAGGCGGCAACGGCGAGTAGTAGGCGACCTTCACGAAAGGAGTCGGTCGATGCAGTGGTCCCACGTCACGCGCTCGGCGATGAGCTTGCCGGCAAGGCCGAGTGTCCTCGCCTCGTCGGGATCGCGCAGGAGTTGCACGCACGCGCGCGCGATCTCGGTCGAGTCAGGGCGGACGACGAGGCCGGTCTTCCCGTCGTGCACGACCTCGAGCGGTCCGCCGGCGTCGACCGTCGTGACGACCGGCTTCTCGGACAGGAACGCTTCGTAGGGGGCGATGCCGTAGTCCTCGTCGATCGGCGCGTAGTACAGCGCGAGGCAGCGCGCGTAGAGGTCGGCGAGGCGTTCGCCGTCGATGCGTCCCGTGAACTCGATGCGGCCGTTGACCTCGGACGCGAGGCGCTCGAGCCGCTCGCGGTCCGGCCCGTCGCCGACGATCACGAGCCGAAGCGACGGCTCGGCGACCGCCGCCTCGATCAGCAGGTCGATGCGCTTCGCGCGATCGAGGCGATTCACCGAGAGCACGAAGCTCTCGTAGCCCGCGGTATGGAAGTCGAGGTCCTGCGGGGGCGGGTACAGCACCTCCGACGAGACGCCGAGGAAGCGCTCGAGCCTCGACGTGACGTTCCCGGAGATCGTGAACACCTTGCGTGCCTCGGCGAACGCGACGCGGTCGAAGCGCTCGACCGCAAGGCGCGTCGCGCGATCCTCGGGCGAGTCGGAGAACTGGCCGAGCTCGGTGCCGTCGTAGTCGTAGGCCTGGCGCAGCTGGTGCACGAGCCAGATGACCTTGTTCGGATGGCGGACGCCGTACGAGGGAAACTTCGTCGCGATCACGAGATCGATCGACCGGCCGTCGGCCTCCGTCAGGTCGAGCAGACGCCAGAGGAACGCCTGGTCGAGCACGCGAGTGCCCGGATACCACTTGAACGGCACCGTCACGACCTCTGCCTCGTGACCGCGCTTTCGCAGCTCCGGCACGAGCTGATCGGCGACGAGCTCCGCTCCTCCGTACACGAACGGAACCTGCGGCCGGCAGACCGCGATTCTCATTCTTGCTCGAGCCGCGAGATGCGCTCGTCGAGGTCGTCGACCAGCTTCAGCACCGCGTCGTTGAACGCGCGCTGGTCGGCGAGCGCGGGTTCGACGTACCACCGCATCAGGCGGCGGAGGACGAGCTTCACCGGGCCGGCCTTGCCGACGAGCGGCCGCTCCGCCGACACGGGCCAGAGACGCTCGGCCTGGTCTCGGACCGAGAGCCGGACCTGCGCCGGCGGCGCGCCGTCGCGCGGGCCCGCGGCGCGGATCTCCTCCTTCAGGCGCGCGAACAGGGCGGCCACGTCCGTCCGCTCCTCAGACATGGCGCAAGTGTAAGGCGCG
>DASYAO010000097.1:0-1686 GCA_036501285.1 Gaiellaceae bacterium | reverse complement strand
GAGTGGGCTTTGCCCGGACGGGAACGCAGTTGCGACCGACGCGACCTTGACGCCGCTGCCGAGCAGCCGATCGACTGCGACCGAGACGAGGTTCGGGTAGACGCAGACCGCCGCAACAGACGGCACGCCCGGGTCGGACGGGTCGGGGCGAATCGCCTTCGAGCAGAGAGCCGCGATCTTGCCCGGCGTATCCTGGCCCTCGAGCGTCGTCAAGTCGCAACAGCGAATCGCGAGCTCGAGCGCCCAGACCTTCGACTCGCGCTTGATGCTCCGCTTGGCGAGCTCCCCTGCCCTGCCTTCGAGCGCGACCTGGTCGACGGCGCCGATCCGCGGCAGCCGCTGCTTGAGCGGAAGCTCAAAACCCGTCGGTAGTGCCGGCGCCTTCACCACCCAATCGAGTGTAGGGTCCCCTTGATGGCAGGCGCAAAGAAAGGCCTCCTGCTGCTCGCAATCGGCGCCGCAGCAGGTTTGCTGGCGGCCGGATGCGGCGGCGGCAAGAAGAGCAGCAGCGGCACGACGACCTCGTCGGGCACGACAACGGCCGCCTCCAGCTCGGGGACTTCGCTTTCGAAGTCGGTTTACGTGACGAAGATGAAGGCGATCGGCTCGAGCCTCTCGACGTCGCTCAACCTGTTGAGCTCGGCGACGACCGCTGCGACGGCGGCGACCGCGCTCGAGAAGGTGCAGGTCGATCTGCGCGCCGCCGCCGGCAGGCTCAACGCGATCACGCCGCCTACGGCAGTCGCGACGCTGCACAAGAAGCTCGCGCAGGCCGTGACCGACTTCGCGGACGAGCTCGCGCCGGTGATCACGAAGCTCAAGGCGGGCAAGTTCACCGCACTGTCGAGCGTGCCGTCGCTCAAGGGCCTGCAGGAGATCCAGACCGCATCGACGGCGATCTCCAACAAGGGCTACAAGATCGGGGGCTAGAGGCCCAGGCGCTCGAGCATCGTCTCGTTGCGCCGCCACTTCGGCGAGGCCTTCACCTGCAGCTCGAGGAAGACGGAACGGCCGAGGAGCTGCTCGATTCCCGGTCGCGCGCCGCGTCCGATCTCGCGCACCATCTGTCCACCCTTGCCGATCAAGATCTGCTTTTGGCTCTCGGTCTCCGTGTAGAGCCGGACGTGCACGCGCTTGTCGTCGATCTCGACGAGCTCGGCGGTGAGCGCATGCGGCACCTCCTCCTTCGTCAGCCGCAGCGCCTGCTCGCGCACGAGCTCGGCGATGCGCGCCTCGAGCGGCATGTCGGTCACCTCTCCGGCCGGGTAGTAGAGCGGCCCCTCCGGTAGCAGCGACACGAGGTCGCTGCGCAGCTCGTCGATCCCATCGCCCGTCTTCGCGCTGACGGGGTGAAGGGCGTGAAACGGCCCGAGCGCCGCGGCCGTCTTCATCTGCGTCGCGATATGCCCGGACTTCAGCCGGTCGACCTTGTTGACGACGATCACCACGGGCACGTCGAGCCCGAACACGCGCCGCGCGACGTAGCGGTCACCCGTGCCGATGTGCTCGCGCGCGCTCACGACGACGAGCACGGCGTCGAGATCGTCCGCGATCGTCTCCTCGACGCGTTCCTGCATGCGCTCGGTGAGCCGGTCGATCGGCTTCTGCCAACCGGGCAGGTCGACGAGCACGAGCTGCGCGTCGTCACCCGTCCAGACGCCGCGGATGCGGTGCCGAGTCGTGTGC
>DASYAO010000096.1:0-13672 GCA_036501285.1 Gaiellaceae bacterium | reverse complement strand
GACACTGCGGATGCTGGTCGGACTCGCCAAACCGAACGCCGGCAGCGCCCTGATCTTCGGCCGCCCCTATGCCGCGCTCGACGAGCCGGCGCTGCGGGTCGGGGCAGTGCTCGAGGCGACCGACTTCCATCCGGGCCGCTCCGGCCGCGACCACCTAAGGACGTTGAGCCGAGCAGTCCGGCTGCCGGACTCACGCGTCGACGAGGTGCTGCGCCTGGTCGAGCTCGAGGGCGCAGCTCACCGTCGCGTCAAGGGGTACTCGCTCGGGATGCGGCAACGGCTCGGGCTCGCGGCCGCATTGCTCGGCGATCCCGAGCTGTTGATCCTCGACGAGCCGGCGAACGGGCTCGATCCCGAGGGCGTGCGCTGGCTGCGCGACTTCCTGCGCGCGTTCGCGGCCGGCGAGCGGACAGTGCTGATCTCCAGCCACGTGCTGGCGGAGGTCGCGCAGACCGTCGATCAGGTACTGATCATCAACCGGGGCAAACTCGTCGTCGAGTCCTCGCTGGAGCAGCTGACCGCCCGTGTCGGCGGATCGGTTCGCGTCCGCACCCCGGAGCGATCGAAGCTGCAGGAGGCCCTGGTGCGCGAGCGGATCGAGACGACGTCCGTGAACGAGCAAGGACTGCTCGTGCACGGGGTGAGCAGCGAGAAAGTCGGCGATGTCGCGTTCGCAGCCGGCGTCCGGGTCCACGAGCTCGTCGCCGAAGGTTCGTCGCTCGAAGACATCTTCCTCGAGCTCACCGCGGAGCCGCAGCAGTGATCGCACAGGTCAAAGCCGAGCTGCTGAAGATTCGCACGACCCGCACCACCGTCGGGATCGTGCTCGGGATGGTCGCGCTGGTCCTGCTCTTCTCGCTGCTCTCCGGACTCCTGACGAAAGCGCCGAGCCTCACGAGCACCGAGGATCAACGCGGGCTGCTGAGCGTCGGCAGCCTCGCCGGGGTCTTCTCGGCGCTCGCGGGAGTCATGCTCGTGACCAGCGAGTACCGCCACGGCACGATCCGCCCCACATTCCTCTTCACGCCCAAACGTTCACGCGTCGTCGATGCGAAGCTCGCAGCCGGCCTGCTCGCCGGGTTGCTGTTCGGCATCGTCGGCGAAGGGCTCGGCTTCGCAATCGGCTACGCCTGCCTCGCCGGCCGCGGTATCAACTACGCCTTGAACGGCGGCCAGACGACGCTGCTCGTACTGGGGACGCTCGCCGGGGTCGCGCTCTGGGGCGCGCTCGGCGTCGGCGTCGGCATGATCGTCCGCAACCAAGTCGGAGCGATCATCGGCCTGCTCGCCTGGGGCTTCGTCGCCGAGAACCTCCTCTTCGGCTTCGTGCCCTCCGTCGGCCGCTTCGCGCCCAGCCACGCCGGGGACGCCTTTATCGGGCTGACCAGCAAGCATCTCCTCCCCGCCGCAGCAGGCGGCGCGATCCTGCTCGCGTGGACAATCGTGTTCGCACTCGGCGCCGCCGGCCTCGCCGCACGCCGCGACGTCACCTAGCGCCGACTAGCGGAGAGCTTTGAGGAGATTCGGCGTCGGCCTTGGTTCGCGCGAGCAAGACCGCGCCGGCGACGACGAGCACGAACGACGCGATGCGCAGCGCGCCTGCGGTCTCGCCGAAGATCATGATCCCGGCGACGATCGGCACGGCGTTCGTGATCAGCGTCGCGACGCCGATCGTCGTCAGCGCTCGACCGCGCTGGAAGCCGAGCTGCAGACAGAAGAACCCGAGCGCGTACGCGGCGAGCAGCACCGGGACGAACAGGTACCGCCCCCCCACCGCCGCCTTCGTGGCGACGTCGCCGGCCGCATCGAGCACGCCGGCGGCAGCACCGAGACCGATCGCACCGCGCGTCCCCGCCGCCACTGCCGCGACTCCCGCCGACGCCGCGACCCAGAGTACGACGTGACTCGAGCTCGCATGATGCCCACCGGCCGAGGAGCCGAGCGAGACGGCAAGGAGCAGCAGACCGAGGATTGCGACCCCCACTCCCGCGACCTCGCTGCGCGCCAACCGCTCGGGCACGAGCAGCGCGAGCACGCCGATCCCTCCGGCCGATGCCGCCTGGACGATCGAGAGCGGCGCGAGTGCGAGCGCGCCCACGTAGAGCACCCAGCCGACGACCCCGGCGACGAAGCCGAGCACCCAGCCCCGGTTCGTGAAGAGCGCCCGCAGCGCCGCGAGCGGACGTCGCAGCGAGAGCGGCGGCAGCCCCGACGCCCCGCGGTGCTGCGCGACGTATCCCCAGTTGAGCGCGATCGCCGACCCGAGGGCCAGCACGACTGCGAGCGCGAGCTTCACGTCCGGAAAGCTAGGTGGACCAGGGGATCCGGGTAGAATGTCGAACAATGGTGACGCTGATCGACGACCCCCTCAGTCCCGGTGCCGAGCCTCCCTCGCATCCGTCGTACACGCACCCGCGAAGCCGCGGCGGTCGCCGCGCGGCCGCGCAAGCCGGCTGAGCTCAGCGCCGCCGGGCTCACCTGGATCCATCTCGACAACCCCGACGCCCTGTCGGCCGGGATGCTCGCAGGCCGCTACGGCTGGCACCCCCTAGACGTCGAGGACATCCTCTCGAAGCGCCAGCGGCCGAAGGTCGACGACTACCTCGAAGACGGCTACCTCTTCACGGTTCTCCACTTCCCGGTCTACGACCCGGCGATCCAGCGCCTGAACGCGGCCGAGCTCGACGTCTTCGTCGGGCCCGACTACCTCGTGACGCTGCCGGCAGTCGAGCTGCTGCCTCTGACGCGCCTCTTCCAGCGCTGCCACGAGAACGAGTCCTACCGCGAGGAGCTCTTCGCGAAGGGGTCGGGCCGGCTTCTCTACGAAGTGCTCGACGACCTCTTCGACTACTGCTTCCCGATCCTCGACAAGATCGGCCACAAGCTCGACTCGCTCGAGGACGACGTCTTCGAGGGCCGCTCGCAAGAAGTCGTGCGCGACCTCTCGAACGTGAAGCAGGAGATCATCAGCTACCGCAAGATCATCAAGCCTGAGCGCGCGACGCTGCGCGTGCTCGAGCGGCATGTCGAACGGTTCCTGCCAGAGGAGCTCGAGCTCTACTTCGACGACATCGTCGACGCGACCGAGCGCATCTGGGACATGCTCGACAACTACAAAGAGGTCGTCGAAGCGCTCGAAGACACGAACGAGTCGGTGATCAACCACCGCCAGAACGACATCCTGCGCGTGCTGACGATCTTCTCCGTCGTGCTGCTGCCGCTGACGCTCATCACCGGCGTCTTCGGGATGAACGTTCGGTTCCCGGGCTTCGAGACAGCCTGGGCGTTCTGGACGATCTTCGGGATCATGGCCGCCGCGGTCGGCGGCATGCTCGCGTTCTTCCGCTTGAAGAAATGGCTCTGAAGCCGCTCTGGGCTCCCTGGCGACTCGAATACGTCGAGCAGGCGGGCGAGCGGCCCGGCTGCATCTTCTGCGAGCCCGAGGAGGAGCTCGTCGTGCGCCGCGGCGAGCATGCGTTCCTGCTGATGAACCGCTTCCCGTACTCGTCGGGTCACGTGATGGCTGCGCCGTTGCGCCACGTCGGAAGCTTCGGCGAGCTCACACGCGACGAGGCGCTCGAGATCCACGAGCTCGGAGCGGCCGCGATCGCCGCGCTCGAGGCCGAGTACCGTCCGCACGGCCACAACCTCGGCTGGAACCTCGGCCGCGCAGCGGGCGCCGGCGTCGTCGACCACGTGCACATGCACGTCGTGCCGCGCTGGCCGGGCGACACGAACTTCATGCCCGTGGTCGCCGGCACGAAGGTGATTCCTGAGGCGCTCGCCGAGTCGGCTGCGCGCCTGCGTTCGCGGCTTGCCTAGGACAGAACGAAGAGGGTGGTCTTCGTTCCGCCGGACGAGGAGTAGGCCGTCCAGTGGCCCGCCTTGAGCGTGATCGTGACCGTGTGGCTGCCGGTGAAGGCACGGGCCGTGATCGTCTTCGGCTTGCCGCTCCCGAGCTGAAGCAGCAGGCCGCTCGACTTCGACTTGTCGCTGACCGTGAGCTTGTAGATACCGGCCGGGATCGAGAGAGCCGCCTTGCCGGCCCGCTTGAAGCTGACCTTCCCGGTCGCAGCCAGCGTCGCCGAAAGCGCGCCGCGGTTGACGAGCGCGTTCGCTCCTACCGGCGATGCCTGCGAGGACGAGCCCGTCGACTTGCTGCTCGAGGACCCGCTCGCGACCGAACTCGCCGAACCCGTCGCCGCAGCCGAGAACGAGAACTTCGATGCCGAGGGATTGTTGTTGTCGAGCATCGTGTACGCGCCGCTCGCCTGCAGCGTGACCTGGTCGATCTCCTGCGTGGCGTCGCCGTAGTCGAGCGTCGTCGAGATGCTCACGCCGGGGCCGGTCATCTGGAACTGGACATAGCCGCCGCAGTACTGAAGCGTGCCGCTGCCCGTCGTCAGCAGACCGTACGGATCGTGCGTCGAGATCACGAGCTGATACTCGCCGGGCGCCGGCGAACCGATCGACGTGCTTGCGTCGTTCGTCACCGCGAATGTGCAGTTCGCCGAGTTGTAGTTCACGTAGATCGACGGCAGCACCGCCTTGGCTGCACCTGCCGAGAAACCGGCGGCGAGCGCCACGAGTGCCACGGTCAAGCCCCTGCCAAGCACGGATACAGCCTAGCTTACGACGAACGTGCTCTTCGTCTTCGCGCCGGAGGCGTAGAAACTCCACGTCCCGGAGCCAAGCGTGAGCGTGAGCGAGTGCGTCCCGACGAAGGCGACGCCGCCGATCGTGCGCGCGGCGTGACCCTTCTGCTGGAGCACGAAGCTGTGCACCTTCGTCTTGTCGCCGACCTTGATCGTGTAGCGCCCGCGGCCGATCTTCTTCACCGGGGTGCCTCGCCAGGTGAGCGTCGCCTTGCCGGTCGCCGTCACCTGGCCGACGAAGATGCCGAGGATCGCGTTCTTCGACGACGCGGAGGCGGCTGACTTGCTGCCGCTGCTCGAGGACGAGCTCGACGAACTGGACGAGCTGCTTCCCGACGAGGACGACGAGCTGCCGGACGACGCCGGCGCGGTGCCGGAGGTCTGGAACTCGCCCCACATGAAGTCGAAGTGCGTGTCGCACTGGTACTTGTAGGTGCTCCCAGGCTGGAGCGTGACCGTCCACGTCGGCGACGACGTGCCGCCGGTGTCGGTCGCCATGTCGACGCCGGGGCCGAAGAGGTGGAAGTTGTGGATGTCGGCGTCGTCGACGACGTTGATCGTGTACGTGCCGGGGGGGATCGTCGGCGGGACCTTGTCCTGCGAGCCAACCGGCGACCCGTCGGCGAAGGTGAGGCCGATCGAGTCGTCCTCGTGCACGTAGCCGTTCATCACCGGCGACACGGCGCTCGACGAGGCGACCGCTGCCTGCGATCCCCTTGCGCTGACGCCGAGCTTCAGCGCTGCGGTCGCGCTGAGCACGACCATGCCGAGGAGAAGCGGGATGTATCTGCTGCGCTGAATCGACATGAGCTGGGACAGGCTCCTGGTGGTTCTACGGCTCGCAAGCCGCATTCGGTTTTCGACGTGATGTCTCTAGCCGGTTGCCTGCGCGCTACATGCAGCCGTAACCGCCGGGGTTGGTGTCGCAATCCGACGGCGTCGTCGTGGTGCCGCCGCCGGTGTTGCCACCGCTACCGCCGGTGCTGCCGCCCGAGCCCGTCGAGCCTGTCGAGCCGCTCGAGCCCGTCGAACCTGTCGAGCCGGTGGATCCGGTCGAGCCGGTCGTGGTCGTGGCCGCCGATTTCGTGATCACGGCGCCCGACGGAGCGATCACGTGCCAGACCCCTGCGTCGCCCTGCCCCTTCACCTGGCCGGCCTTCTTGTCGCCGGTGAAGAAGTACAGCGGCTTGCCGCTGTAGGTGACCTGGAGCTTCCCGTCAGGGCGCTTGACCGTGCCGAGCTTCGACGAGACGACGCCCGGACCGGCGATCGGCTTGCCGCCCTTCGCAACGAGGAGCGGCGGCCACTCGGTCGCACATCCTCCGGTGCACTTGACGGTCTTCGCCGTTTCCGACGAGTTGTGGTAGAGCGCGCGCCCGCCGGAGCCGACGAGGATCTTGGCGCCGAGCGACGGGTTCTGCGCCGTATTGACTGTGACGAGGAGCGTCGGTGAGGCTGTCGCGCCGACGGCGAGAACGCCGAATGCGGCGACGATCGCAACTGCAACTAGCCTCCGAGCCATCCCCTCGTACCTCCTTGCTCGTTTCACAATTTTATGCCCGTAATTACGGAACGTCAAGCTCAATTGGATTTGTAAAACTCCGGCTTTTTACAGGACTTGCGTCCAGGTCTTGCCGCCGTCGGCGCTGTGCCAGATCGAGCGGTCGAAGCCGACTGCGTAGGCGATCTGCGGGCTCTTCGGCGCGAAGGCGACGGGGCCGAACATCACCTTCGAGTTGAGCGTCGTGTGCCAGCTCTTGCCGCCGTCGGTCGACATCTCGACGCCGATGCTCGTCATCAGCACGTTCGTCGCGTCAGTCGGCTGGACGGCGTACTCCATCACCATCTTGCCGCCGGCCAGGTCGGTGTACGTGGTGGGCGTCCATGCCTTCGCGTTCGCGCTCGTATGGGGGCCACTGTCCATGTCGCCGCTCACGAACTGCTGGTCCTTCGTGATCGCAAGTGCCCACGGTGAGATGCCGAGCTTGCTCGTGACGAGCGTGAACGACTTCGCGGCGTCGGTGGACTTGTAGAGGCCGCCGGTGTTGAGCAGCGCGTAGAGCGCGCCGGCAGGATCGGTGGCGAGCGCCTGGATCGTGTTCTTCGGCAGCCCGGACGGGTGCAGCGCCTCCCACGCAGTCCCGTCGTTCGTGCTGACGGAGAGCATCCCCGCGCCGTTCGGTGCCGTGCGGCCCGCAGTGTTGTGGATCACCGGGTTCGCACCGGGCACGCCGCCCGCGTAGACGGCATTGCCGACCTCGGCGAGGCTCGTCACGTTGACGGTCGTGAGACCGACGGACTTCCACGTCTTGCCGCCGTTCTGCGAGCGGTCGACGCCCATGTTCGTCCCGACGAGCAGCTCGTTCGGATTCGTCGGCGAGACGACCATCGTCCAGAACCATGCGGCGTACGGAAGCTGCGCACCCTTCGTCGACGTCGCCTGCAGCTTCGGCGGGCTCGAGTTCGAATGCGAGACGAGGCCGAGTGCGAGGAACACGGCGACGAACGCGACGACGATGCCGATGGCGAACGTGCGCTTGCGGGTGAAGAACGATTTCATCTCGACTCCTTACGCGACGGATTCACGCCTGACGGTTCCGACCGTCCCGGTCTCGTCGTCGAGGTCATAGCGGTGGATAGCCTCGAACCGGATCTTCGCGGCGGCCAGCGCCTGCTCGACCTTCGGCTCGTCGTTCCAGACGAACGCGACCGCGACGCCGCAGTTCGGGCTGACTTCGCGCGGCCCCGGCACGAGGCGCGCGGGCAGCTCGGCGCGCTGCAGCGTCCGCTCGGCCCGCATCGCGTGCTCGGAGGCGAAGAACGAAACGACTCCACCCCACTTCACGCGAACGTCCCGACCTGCTCGGTGCTGCGGGCGCGCTCGGCGATCGTGCGAAGCGCTTCGACAGCAACGTCGATCGACGCTTCGGGGGTGTCTTCGCCCCACGAGAAGCGAATCGTTCCCTCGGGCGCGGTGCCGAGCGAGCGGTGCGCCGCCGGCGAGCAGTGGAGACCCGCGCGGGTCATCAAGCCCCACTCATCGTCGAGCACGCGCGACGCCGTCGCACACGGAACCCCTTCGACGTTGACCGAGGAGATGCCGACGCTGCGCGCCGGGTCATCAGGCCCGTAGAGAACGACGCCGTCGACGTCCGCAAGCCCGTCACGGAACCGCCGCCCGAGCTCGGTCAGATGCGCCTGCACATGGTCGACGCCGACCGTGCGCAGATGTTCCGCCGCCGCGCCGAGGCCGACGACGCCCATCGAGTTCAGCGTCCCGCTCTCGTACTTGTCGGGCGCGAAATCCGGCTGGTACTCCGACTCGGACTGGCTGCCGGTGCCGCCGCGAATCAGCGGTTCGAGCACGACGCCTTCGGCGAGATACAGCACGCCGGTTCCGGTCGGGCCGAGGAGTCCCTTGTGCCCCGGCATCGCCACCGCCGAGGCGCCGAGCGCAGGCAGCGAGAGCGGCATGTGGCCGCCGGTCTGCGACGCGTCGACGACGAACGGCACTCCGTGCTCGGCCGCGATCGCGCCGAGCTGCTCGACCGGCAGCAGGATCCCTGTGACGTTCGAGGCGTGCACGGCAACCGCGAGACACGTGCCGGGGGCGCCAACTCGCGCAGTCCACTCCTCGAGGTCGATCTCGCCCGTGTTGCCGTCGGCGTGGACGACGTCGAGCGCGCAACGCCCGCTCTGCTCGAGGTACCGCAGCGGGCGCATGACCGAGTTGTGCTCGAGCGAAGTCGTGACGATGCGGCCGCCGTCGACGGCGAAGCCGAGGATCGCGAGATTGAGTCCTTCGGTGGCGTTCTTCGTGAAGATCACGTCGTCGGGCGTCTCGCCGCCGAGCAGCTCCGTGACCGACTCGCGCGCGAGGCTGACCATGCGGGACGATTCGATCGAGCGGTGATGCCCGGCCCGGCCGACGTTGCCACCCGCATGCTCGAGGAAGCTCGCGATCGCCTCGAGCACCGCCGGCGGCTTCGGCCACGACGTCGCGGCGTGATCGAGGTAGATGTCGCCGCTCACAAGACCCACGATCCAATGTGAGGCTCGATCCAGCTCGTGTAGACGATGGCCATGATGTAGAAGCCTCCGAGGAAGTACCACGCGCCGACGCGACCCTGTCCTGCGAGCACGTGCTGCCGCAGCGGGCACGCGCCCGAGAGCGTCGCGATGAAGCCGAGCAGGACGGCGCCGACGAGGATCGCGGCGACCGCTGTCAGGCCCGAGGGCGTCGTTCCGGCTGCGAGCAGGCCGTGGCCCGCGTCGGAGCCGACGATCAGGCGCACGACGCCGAACCCGACCCACGCCGACACGGCCAGCGCGAGCGCGCCCTTGAGCAGCGCGGTATCGCGCACGAGGACGAAGTCGCGCAGCCCGCCGATCGAGCACATGCGCGAGCGCTGCCCGAGGTAACCGACCACGCCGCCGAACAGGAGCGAGACGATCGAGACGGTCATCTTCGTGCCACCCAGCGCATCGAAACGGTTGCCGCGACGATGCCGGCGGCGACCCCGCCGAGCGCAAGGATTCCGGCGACGTCGCCGAAGCCCGTGCGGATCAGGATCCGCGTCGGGCAGCCGCCGACGAAGAGCGCAGCACCCATGACGATCCCGCCGTAGATGAACATGCGCGCGTTGCCGCCGATGTTGATCGAGCCGAACTCACCGTTTCGCTTCGCTGCGGCGAGCGAGCCGAGCACGACGCCGACGACCGTCAGAACCGGCCAGCCTGCGCCGGCGGCGGTGATGAAGAGATGCTTGCCTTCGATGTGGTTGAGAAGCCAGCTCGAGAGGTCACGCCCGTGGCACGCAGAGCAGAGGCCGTAAGCAGCGGGCGGCGATACGTGCCCCCACTGACCGACCGCGACCGCAAGCAGACCGATCGCGATGCCGTAGAAGACCGGCGAGCGCGACAGCCGACCTGCGCGTGCGCGCACGTCGAGATCGACGCTCTCGCGCTTCGGTGTGACCGCTTCGGTCGTCATTTGACGGCGCAGGCCGTCGAGCCGGCACCCGCTGCGCTCGATCCCGGAACCGCCGCGGTTCCCGTCGGCACGTAGCGAACGCCGCCGCCGACGATCGCGAAGAGCACGAGCATGGTCAGGAAGGGATGCGCACGCAACGGACTTGGAACTGCGCTACGCAGCAGAGCCCGCCGGGACTGCATCTCGACTGCACCGTCCATCCCGCCCTCCATCGACGCCAGACCTACAGGGTACTCCTCGCCCAAGCGGGCAGCTCAGCTCGTGACGAAGAACGTCGCCTTCGGTCCGCCGACCCGGAAGAACGTCCAGCGACCCGGCTTGAGCGTCACCGTCGCGTCGTGGCTGCCGACGTAACCCGCGCTCGTGATCGTCTGCGCCTTGCCGTGAAGCGGCTGGACTTCGAAACCGGCCTTCTTCGACTCGTCGTCGACCGAGAAGGTCCAGCGGCCCGTCTTCAGCGTCTTCACGACGTTGCCGTTGTGCGAGAGGCTGAGCTTCCCACCTGCGTAGACGATCGCGTCGAGCGAGCCGCGGAAGGGCAGCAGCGCCGAGCCGACGATGTCCTGCGACGGCGTTCCCTTCGAAAGGCTCGTTCCACTCGACGGGTTCGCCGGCGACACGGGCGTTCCCGACGTCGACGCCGAGAAGACGTCGCGCGCGACCGCCGGCTGGTTGTCGTCGACGGCCGTGTAGGTGCCTCCCGGCTGGAACGTCGCCTGCAGGAGTGCGAAGGCGCTGTCGCCGTCGTTGAGCGTGCTCGAGAGGTTGACCCCGGGACCGGTGAGCGCAAACTGGACGAAGCTCTTGCACGCCGTCATGTCGTTCGGGTTGCCGAGATTTCCCGAGAGGTCGGGCTCGGCGAAGGGGAGCGGCGTCGTGATGTCGATCTCGTAGCCGCCGGGGGCGATCGTCGACACGGGCAGGCCGTTGTCGCCGGTGATCGTGAACGTGCAGTTGAGCGCGTAGTTGACGTAGAGCGTCGGATTGGCAGCGACGCTCGTGCGCGCGCCGGCCGACGGAACGAGCACGGCGGCAGCAGCGAAAACCAGCGGCAGGAGACGACGTACGTAGACCATCGGGACACACCCATCGTGCCACAGCCTTCGGAAAAGCGGAAGGGCCCGTTTCCGGGCCCTTCCGGGTAGTTCTCGAAGTACGCGGTGCCTGACTAGGCGCTCGCGGCCTTCAGCGCGCCGCGGATGATCTCCGGCCGCATCGGTGCCTGGCGGACGCGGACGCCCGTGGCATCGAAGAAGGCGTTTGCCATCGCGGAGCTGATCGCCGAGGTCGGCGGCTCACCGGAACCGGTGAGGAGCCAGCCCTCGTTGAACGCCGCCGTGTTACCCGCGCGGACGTCACCCGTGGTTGCACCAGGAGTGACCGTCACGTACTGGCCCGGATGGACGTTCACCAACGTCACCGACGGGTGATCCTTGAAGCGCAGGATCGGATACGAGACCCAGTCGAGGCTCGTGACCCGCTCGGTGTTCCACGTCGCCTGCTCCCACATCGCGCGGGAGAGGCCCTGGATCAGCGCACCGCTCATCTGCGAGGTGACGCCTTCCAGGCTGACCGTGATGCCGTTGTTCTGTGCGATCCACACGTGCTTGGCGACCATGGCACCGGTCTTCTTGTTCACCTGGACGTCGGCGACCAGGGCAACCTGGCTCGACGCGAAGGTGCCGAAGCCGAAGCCACGACCGCTGACGACGTTGCCGCTCTGGAGGTTGGAAGCAGCAACGCGCGGCTTCCAGCCGGCCGCCAGCGTGGCGGCATCCATGACCGACAGCCACCGCTGACCTAGCACCGTCGTCCCGTCGATGTTCGCACGGCGAAACGCGATCGGGTCCATGTTCGCCGAGTGCGCGAGCTCGTCGACGATCTGCTCGCTTGCGAAGTACGACTGCGGCGCGTTCGGTGCCCTGAGGAAGTTGCAGCACAGGGCGCCGCCGTAGAGCGGCTGGGTCTTGAGCGTTACGCGGCGCTGGTACTGGTAGCTCGCGCCGTAGCCGGTGGCACCCGTGACGCCGTAGACGCCGGTGTCCGACGGAGTCGGGCCGCCGTTCGGAGCTACTGCGGGCCACGTGACCTCGCCCAGAAGCTCGCGCGACCGGTCGAGGTTCGTCTGCGACTGGCTGTAACCGACCCAGTCGGCGACGGTGATCTTGCCGTTGGCGTCGGAACCCATGGTCACGTCGTACATCTGCGACGGGCCGTAGTGGTCCCAACCGGTCTGGTCCCAGCGCATCCACTGGTTGCGGACCGGCTTGCCGACGACAGCCGACATCAGCGCGGCCTCTTCAGCGGCCTCGCCTTGCTGGCCGCCGCCGTAGGAGGCCGAGCCCTCGTACCAGATCACGCGGTAGTTCGCCGCGGGGGTGTTGGCCCATTTCGAGTTCGGCAGACCCTGGAGCGTCATCTGGATGCTCGCGGGGATGCCGTTGATCGACTGGCCCTGCGCGTAGACGATGCCGCCGCTTCCATCCGGATAGATGTCCGCGACTGCGCAGTGCGGGCCGATCGGGACGAAGTTGTTGTACTGGTACTTGTACGTCGCCGAGACGGTGTGCGCCGACGAAGTGAGCGCCGTCGGGACGCCGCCCGTGTCGGTTGCGATGCGCGGCGGGTTGATCGTGTTCGTGTCACCCGCCGTCCGGAGCCACGACCAGTAGTCGGCCGAGCCGCCGGCATTGAACTTCGGATCGCTCTTCCAGACGACCTTGAGCTGGGCTGCAGCCTGGATCGCGTCGTACTCCTTCGGAGCGACGACGCCGAGCCAGTTGTTGACCTGCACGACCTGTGCACCCGGGATGTCCTTGATCGACGAAGCGTCGACGCTGAGCGGATAGTGGTTCTGCGACGCGATCGCGCCCGTACCACGCGGCCGCACGCGGCGGCCGTGGAGCATGCCCGCGACGCGGACGTTCTGGATGTACGTGTACGTCCCCATCACCTTCGCGGGGATGTCGATGCGGTGCTGCTGCGTGCCGACGAGCGTGTACGAGCTGACCGGCTTGGTGATGCCGGCGCCCGGGATCAGCTGCGTCGCGGACGCGGAAGTGCTCTGCGGCACGAGCGGCATCACGAAGTTGAACAGCTTCCCGCCGAGCAGGTCGCTGAACTTCACGCTCTTGCCACCACCGGTGATGACGCCGTTGGCCGAGGTGAGGCTTGTCTGCGGCACACCGAGCTGAGTCGACGCCATGCCGAGCAGCACCTGATGCCCGTAGGCGGCTGCGGCGCGAGTCTGCGTCGAGCGGCTCGAGATACCACCGGAACCGCCACCACCACCGGTCGCGTTGAGCCACGTCTCCGGATGAGCGTAAGTCATCATGCTCATGTCGGAGATGTTCAGCTCTTCGGCGACCAGCATCAGGATGCCGGTCGGCGTCCCTGCGAACTCGGTCTCGCCGTGAGTGACGATGACGCCGTTCTCAGGCGTGATCGCGATCCACGAGTCGACCGACTGCAGGTTCGGAAGGAAGTCGGCAGCGGTGCGCGAGGCAAACGGGGTGTTCCCCGATGCCGCGGCAGCCTTGCCGGCACCCATCGCACCAAGAGCGCTGAAGCCGATGATCAGCCCACCGCCGCCCTTGACGAAAGCCTTCCGCGAGAACTCCTTCTCATGCATGAAACCGGTCATGGTTACTTGCCTCCCTTCGCGATCACAGAGGCAGCCTGCTGAATCGCAGACAGGATGCGCGGATAGGTGCCGCAACGGCAGAGATGACCGTTCATCGCAGTACGAATCTGATCCTCGGTCGGGTTCTTCGTCGTCGAAAGCAGATCGGCAGCCTGGATCATCATCCCGTTCTGGCAATAACCGCAATGCGGCACCTGGATGTCGATCCACGCCTGCTGAATCGGATGCAACACCGGTGTTGCAGCCGTCGTGCCACGCTGCTGCGCATAGAGAGCCGGCAGGCCCTCCAACGTCGTCACCGCACGACCCGAAACAGCCGCGACAGGAGTCACGCAGCTCCGGATCTCCTTCCCGTCCAACAACACCGAACAAGCACCACAC
>DASYAO010000095.1:0-16208 GCA_036501285.1 Gaiellaceae bacterium | reverse complement strand
GTGTGGTGCTTGTTCGGTGTTGTTGGACGGGAAGGAGATCCGGAGCTGCGTGACTCCTGTCGCGGCTGTTTCGGGTCGTGCGGTGACGACGTTGGAGGGCCTGCCGGCTCTCTATGCGCAGCAGCGTGGCACGACGGCTGCGACACCGGTGTTGCATCCGATTCAGCAGGCGTGGATCGATGTTCAGGTGCCGCATTGTGGTTATTGCCAGAACGGGATGATGATCCAGGCTGCCGATCTGCTTTCGACGACGAAGAATCCGACGGAAGATCAGATCCGGACGGCGATGAACGGGCATCTTTGCCGCTGCGGGACGTATCCGCGGATTCTCACGGCGATTCAGCAGGCTGCCTCTGTGATCGCGAAGGGAGGCAAGTAACCATGACGGGCTTCATGCATGAGAAGGAGTTCTCGCGCAAGACATTCGTCAAGGGCGGCGGCGCGCTGATCGTCGGCCTCGCCGTTGCAGGCGGCGCCGGTCGAGCCGAAGCGGCGACCGGGGTCGACCCGTACGCCAGCCCGGGCCCGGGGAACCCGAACCAGGTCGATTCGTTCCTGATGATCCACGCCGACAACACGGCGTCGCTTCGTTCCGGACGGATCGAGCTCGGCCAGGGCTCGACCACTGCGCTCAGGACGATCGTGGCCGAAGAGCTCGACATGGACACGGATCAGATCAGGCACGTCGCCTTCGACACCGGCGGCGCGACGCCGTCTCCGAACACGGGTAACACCGGCGGAAGCTCGTCGATCTCGCAGGGCGGTCCGCTCGTTCGCATGGCGGCCGTACAGGCACGGCTGGCCCTGCTCGGCATGGCGTCGGCCAAGCTCGGCGTTCCGGTCGCGAACCTGACGGTGAGCAAGGGCGTCGTTTCAGGCGGCGGCCAGACCGTCACGTACGGGCAGTTGATCGGCGACCAGCGGTTCAACGTCACCTACACCGGCACGACGCTCACCGCCGGCCAGTCGCCTGCGAAGCCGGTGTCCGCATACACGCAGGTAGGCATCGCCCGCATCGCGCGCGACGACATCCCGTCGATCGTGATGGGGACGAAGACGTACGCCGCAAGCGTGCGCGTGCCGGGAATGCTCCACGGGCGGATCGTGCGCCCGCGCGGGCAAGGCGCGTACGGCGATGGAACGAATCCGGTACCGACAGCGGTCGACGCGAGCTCGATCAAGGACATCCCCGACGTCCAGGTCGTTCAGGTCGGGAACTTCCTCGGTGTCGTCGCTCCGCTCGAGTACAACGCGATTCAGGCCGCCGCGCAGCTCAAGGTGGCCTGGTCCGACCCACCGAAGATCTACGACGTGGGGAATCTCTGGAAGGGGATGCGTGCCTTCGACGCCGCGGGCCAGGCTCCGGCGAAGATCGCCGCACTGGGGCCGACGACTCCGGGCCTCCCGACCGCGAGCAGTGTCGACGCGGCGATGGCTTCGGCGGCGAAGACGTTCGCGGGAACGTTCAAGTACCACTACCAGATGCATGGACCGATCGGCCCGAACGTCGCGGTTGCGGACGTCTCGCCGACGGGCGCGATCCTCTTCAGCCACGTGAAGGACGGTTACGGAACGACGCGTCCGAAGCTCGCGGCGGTCCTGCAGATGGATCCGAGCAGAGTGCGGATCGTCTACTACGAAGGCTCGAGCTCGTTCGGCGGCGGTGCTCAGCACGTCGACACGGGTGAGGCCGCGGCGATCATGTCCAAGGCTGTCGGCAAGCCGGTGCGCGTCCAGTACATGCGCTGGGACGAACACGGCTGGGACAACTACAGCCCGGCAACCCTCTGGGACGTGAAGGGCGGCGTCGACGCGAACGGCAAGCTGGTCGCCTGGGACGCGACGAGCACCGGGATGGCGTCGTACACGGTGACTCCGTCGGAGTCGATGATCGCGTCGGTGAACTCGGCCCTGAGCCTGCCGACGGGAGCAGGCGCCGGTCCTGCCGACACGACCTATTCGGGGACGCAGTACGACATCCCGAACAGGCGGATCACCGGCAAGACGCTGCCGTACCTGAACAACTACTTCAAGACGTCCTCGCTGCGGGCGCCGAACGCACCACAGACAACGTTCGGCAACGAGCAGGTGATCGACCAGCTCGCGTACCTGGCCAACCAGGACCCGTACCAGTTCCGGCTGAACAACATCAGCACGGCTCCGCTCGGAACGGGTGCCGGCGTTGCGTCCGGCAGTCCTCAACAGTGGCAGTGGCGTGACGCCTTGAACGCGGTCGCGAAGGCTGCGAACTGGCAGCCGAAGGTCGCGAACTCGGTCAAGCAGACCGGCAACATCCGCACCGGCCGGGGCATCGCGATGGGCGGCTTCGCAAACTCGCAGGCCGCGAACGTCGCGGAGATCCAGGTCAACATGAAGACCGGCAAGATCGTGGCGAAGCACATGTACGTCGCGGTCGTCGCCGGCCTGATGGCAGGTCCTGCACTTGCCGAGAACAACATGTCGGGCGCGCTGATCATGGGCGTGAGCCGTGCGCTGACGGAGGAGGTGACCTTCAATCAGGGCCGAGTGACGAGCCTCGACTGGGTCAGCTATCCGATCCTGCGCTTCGCAGACAGCCCGGGCGTCACGAACATCGTCGTGCAGAGAACCGATCTACAGCCGACGGGCAACGGTGAGCCTCCGACCGCGGCATGCGCGGCGGCGATCGCCAATGCGTTCTTCGACGCAACCGGCATTCGTCTGTACGAAGCTCCGATGACGCCGGCTCGCGTTCGCGCGGCGATCAAAGCGGCTGGAGTCACAGCCTGAGGCAACACGGGAGGGGCCGGCTCGTCCGGTCCCTCCCTCTCTTCTCGAGATGAGCATTGTCGTAGAGACGATCGACCTCGCAAGCGGCTCGCTCGGAGCCGATCTGATTCCGGCCGACGAGCTGGCGGATTGCGCCGAGACCGCCGCCGCGCGTGACGGACGCGCGATCTTCTCGTACGGTTCGGGAGGCGGCTATACACCGCTACGCGAGCTGATCGGCGAGTGGTTCGGCGTTGCACCGAGTCGGGTCTTGATCACGAACGGATGGCTGCACGGGCTCACGCTGATCGCCGAGCAGGTGATCGGGGCTCGCACCGCGACGTCACGAAACGTCGTGCTCGAAAGCCCGCTCGACGAACGGGTGGCCGGCGTCTTTCTGCGCGCCGGTGCATCGATCTTGAGCGTTTCGGTCGACGACGAGGGATTCGCCGTCAACGAGCTCGAGCAGATGCTCGTGCAGTACACGCTGCCGGCACTCGTCTTCACGGTTTCGGTCTTCCACAACCCGACCGGGTGGTCGATGTCGCCGGCGCGGCGCCGCCGCCTGCTGGACATCACGTCGGCGCAGTATCGAATGCGGTCGGCGGAGATCCTCGTTGTCGAGGACGGCTCGTATGCGCTCACGCGTTTCGAAGGTGAGCCGTCGCCCGGGCTCCACGACCTCTCTCGCGGCCAGACGGTGTATACGTCGTCGTTCTCGGCGACGATCGCCCCCGGGCTGCGCGTCGGCTTCGTGATCGCGCCGGAGCAGTTGAGCGAACGGCTCGAGCGCGCTGCAACCGACAGCTACATCACGCCTGTGCTGCTCGGTCAGGCGACCGTCCACGAGTTTGTGACCCGCGGCGCTTTCGACAGACAGCTCGAGCACCTGCGTACCGAGCTCCGCCGGAGGCGTGACGCGATGGCGAGCGCACTCGAGCGGCACCTGCCCGACGCAACCTGGTCGTCTCCGCAAGGCGGCTTCTTCACCTGGGTGAGGCTGCCGGGCTATCCGGACGGGCGGGAGATCGTCAAGCGCGCCACCGGTGTCGCGGCGCTCGCCGGCACGAGCTTCGGAGCTCCGTCGGACTACCTTCGCCTTTCGTACGCCGCCGCAGACGTCGACGAGATCGAATCGGGGATCGCGTGCCTCGCCGCGGCGATCTGAGCTACCCTGGCCGCGTGAGGATGCGGGCGTTGTGTGCCGCGTCGGCGGCCGGCTTGCTGCTTCTGTCACCGGCCGCGCACGCGCGTCAGTCGGCTCCGCTCACGGTCAACGTGAGCTTCGCCTCCGACGGCACCGTCACCGCGGCGCTGCCGGACGGAACGCCGTTCGGGACGACGAGCGGCTCGCCGACCGTGATCCCTGCCGGTTACTACACGCTGCTCTTGACCGGCCCTGGCGGTTGCACGGAGCTGCCGCTCTTCACCCTCCGGGGTCCCGGCGAGGACATCCAAACGGACATGAGCGGCGGCGAGGTGACCGCCGAGCAGCACATCGCCGACTTCCAGCCGAACTCCACGTACACGTGGTCGGCGAACAACTCGTCGCCTGCCATCCTCCACACCTTTGTGACGTCGAGCCAGGTGGTCGGCACGGCCCCCACCAAGAGCTCGGGCACATCAGGGTCCGGCGGACCGAGCTCGCAAGACATCGTCGGGTCGGAGATCGTCCCGTTCCGGGGCGTCCTGACGTCGACGCTGAGCGCTTCGGGACACCTCACGATCACCTACAAGGGCAGCCGGGCCGCCCATCTGAAGGCCGGCCGGTACACGGTCGTGGTGAACGACCGAAGCCGGACTCGAGGCTTCACCTTGAAACCGCCCGGAAGATCCGCGACGACGCTGACGAGCGCGGCTTTCGTCGGCAAGCGCTCGAAGAGCCTCAACCTGACAGCCGGTAGATGGCTGGCGATGCTGGGCCCCGGCGGCCGGGCGTCGGCGATCGCAGTGAGCTAGTCGCATGCGTCGCGCGATCGTTGTGCTCACAGCGCTCGCGCTTGCAACGGTCGTCGCGCACGCGGCGGTGTCCCAGACGATCTACGTCGACCTCGACGCCGACGGGAACATCCACGTCACCTACTCGGACGGGTCGCCGATCGGCGCCGCCGTGCCGCCGGGCACCTACAGCCTGGTCGTCAACAACAACGGACTCGACGATCTGGGCAACCCGCACCAGTTTCACCTCTTCGGCCCGGGAGTCGACGTGAGCGGCACGCCGAACGTGCAGACGACGTCGACTGTGACGTTTCAGAGCGGTGCGACCTACACCTACCAGGATGACCTCAACTCGTCGACCACGAGACACACCTTCGTCGCGACGACAACCCCTTCGCCGGTGACCAGCACGACTGCGAGCGCGGGCAGCCAGACGAGCTCGACGAAACCGACCTCGGTGGGAATCGTCGGCTCCGAGAACGTCGCGTTCCGCGGCTCGCTCGACGCGATCGTGTACGCAGACGGAAAGCTGACGCTGTCTCGAAACGGCAAGAAAGTCTCCTCGCTGGCAACGGGGCGCTATTCGTTCTCGGCCGACGACGAGTCGCGCAAAGCCGGCTTCACCGTCCAGGTGCTCCACGGCAAGGCGGTGGCGATCACGACGCGCTCCTTTGTCGGCTCGCGAGACGTCACGGTCACGCTGAAGCCCGGCCGTTGGTCATTCTTCACGCCGTCGGGGAAGAAGACGACGTTCTTCGTCACGGACTGAGCCGACGCACCATCGTCGGCGCGGGTTAAATGGCAGCGTTGCGCCTGGGTCCGACAATCGCCGTCGTTGTGCTCGCCGGTCTGTTCGTCGTCGCGTCGGCGAGCGCGGACGGCGATCCGGCAAGCGACGTGCTCCCGATCGCGGATGTGTACACGCCGTATCCCGCGCCGAGCAATGCCCGCGACCTGAGCGCCGCCGTGCGGAAGGTCTACGCGTCGGGGCACCGGATCAAGGTCGCCGTGATCGCAACGCGCCGCGATCTCGGCTCGATCCCGTCGCTCTTCGGCAAGTCGGGTGGGTACGCGGCGTTTCTCGGCCAGGAGATCGCTCCCTTCTACAGCGGCCCGCTGCTGATCGTGATGCCGTCGGGCTACGGGATCTATGACGCGCATCACACGACGGCGCCGGAGAAGAAGGTGCTTGCGAGGCTGAAGCCCGGTGGCAAGTCGGCGACCGACCTCGTCTCCGCCGCCGCTTCGGCGGTGCAGAGCCTCGCCGCCGCGAAAGCGCTCGACTCGCCTGACACGCAGCCGCCGACGATCTATCCGTCGTTCGCCACGGTGGAGCCGGGAAAGAGCGCGAAGCTCAGCTTCCACGTGCTCGACAACAGCGAGCACGCGAGCGAGGTCGTCACGGTTTACTCGGGCAAGCAGAAGCTCGCCGTGTTGCACTCGCAGATGGGAGCGGCCACCTACGAGACGGCGCTCTCGGTCAACTGGAACGTGCCGTCGAACGTGCCGGCGAAGGGACTCAAGTTCTGCGTCGTCGGCACCGACCCAAGCGGGAACACGACGCCGACGCCCGCCTGCACGCCCCTCGCTGTCAAGCACTAGTCCGCGAAGAGGAAGAACGTGTGCGGCGGGATGTAGCCGCCGAGCTCGAGCACGATCTCCGCGTGACTGGTCAGCGGGATCGACGCGACGGCGCCGTGCCAGCGCTTGCCGCCGACCCAGGCGCTCACGGTCCCGTGGAAGCCGGCGAGCGAGTGGGCACCGAGTGGCTGCCCCCAGACAGCGAAGAGGTCGCCGATTGTCGGATGCGACGATGCCGCGAACTCGACCACACCCGTCGGCCGAGTGGTGCGCACGGGATAGCTGCAGCGCGGACCGACGCCGATTTCCGCCGGCAGAAGCAGCACGAGGCGGTCGGCAAAGAGCTCGACGTGGGCCTCGTCGCGCGGGCCCGAGGCCGATCCGCAGGGAAAGCGCCCAACCTCGGCGCCCTGTTCGACCTTGCGCGTCGTCGCAGGCAGGAGATACTTGGGGCCCGCGCCGATCGGCGTCGGGATCGGGCGGGCGGCAAGGGCGGAACCGCAGAGGAGCTGCACGAGGACAATGAGGGCGCACGTCAGGAGCTTCACGCTCATCGCAGTCACCGTAGCCGCGCTCGGGCTCGGCGGCCCGGCATCGCCGGCGCACACGGTGGCGCTCACGATCGGCGTGCCGGGAATCCCGCCGTCCTTCCTCGCGGTGCGCGCGTATGTCGCGCTCGATCGCGGCCTGTATGCGCGTTACACCGGTAAGGGCGCGCGCGTCTCGATCGACCCTTTCCCGGACGGTGCGGCCGCGGCGCAGGCGGTCGAGAACGGGCAGGTCGCGCTCGCCTGGGTGCCGACACCGGTCGTGCTCACGGAGATCGCGCGCGGTGAGCCGCTCGTTGCGATCGAGGGAATGGACCGGAGCGACTGGGAGATCGGCTCGACGGATCCGGCGATCACGGCGTGCAGCGAGCTCGAGGGGAAGACGATCGGCATCGACGGTATCGGCGACGGGCGTTACGACGCGCTCGTGGCGATGCTCGCCTCGTGCGGGCTCACGCCCGCGGACGTGCAGACGATGAGCCTGCCCGGCTCCGCAGGCGTGAATGCGCAGATCTCGGGTCAACTCACGCTCGACGTCGAGCACTGGGACGAAGTGGCGCAGGTCGACGCGCTCGGCAAGCACGTGACGGCAGTCGTCCGGATCGGAGACGTCGATCCGGACGGACACTTCGCGATGCTCGTGACGACGAAGAACGAGCTCGCGGCGAACCGCGCGCTCCTCGTCAAGCTGCTCGAAGGCGACATCGCGGCGACGCGCTGGCTCTACGCCGGCGGTAACCGCGCAGCAGCGACACGGATCGCGCAGATCAGCGGCGAGAGCCGAGGCGTGGTCGCGGCGGCGATCTCGCACTACGTGAGCGAGAACTGGTGGGACCTCGGGAGCTCGGGATTGACGGCGCAGGCGATCACCGACACCCTCACGAGCGAGCTTCAGTCCGGCGTCGTGCCGGCGCAGGCCGGCGCGTTGACTCCGGCGACGATCGCGGACACGTCGGTCTGGCAGGCCGCGCAGCGCGGGGTCGGCTGAGCGGCATGCGCGCGTTGCTTTCGGTAGCTGTCGCTGCCCTTCTCGCCGTCCCCGCCGGCTCGGCCGCGCACGCTCGGGCGACCGACGACCGGCAAGTGGCGGCCGCGAAGATCGTGAAGGAGCTCACGACCGTTCGCGCCGACGTCACGGCCGCCGAGACCGACGTCAAGCAGCACGGCAACGCCGGCCTACCTGCGGCACGCCGCGAGGTGAAGCTCGCGGATTCGACCTTGCAGCTGATCGCCGCCACGTCGATCGACTTCGTCCACCACGATCCGTCCTGGTTCGCCGACGATGCCTGGGTCGACGTGAGCAAGAACGCAACCAAGCTGCTCGACTTTCCAACCTTCGACTACTTGGACCTCACCGGTTCCGAAGACATCTCCGCAGACTTGCGCAAGGCGCTCGGCGGAGCACTCGAGGCTGCGCATCCACCGTGCAAGGAGACGAGCCGCTACACGCCCGCGCGGGTCTCGAACGGCGTACGGAGCGAGCCGTTCGTCGTCCTGAGCTTCGTGTGCACGGAAAATCTCGGGAAGGTGGAGATCGACACGGGCGGCCAGAAGATCGACCACTGCCAGGACCTGGGTGGCGGGAACGACACGTGCACGATCGCCGACGGAGATCGGATCATCGCCGACGCCACGACGGCCAATCCGAGCATCACGCTCACTGGACCACACCTCGTCGACGGAAAGGACGGCGTCGTCGAGGTGATCCCGCTCGCCCACGACTCGGCGCCACAGGTCGACGACGAGGTGGTGATGTGAGGCTAGTCGGCAGGCGCGCGGCGAACCTCGACGCCGCCCTCGCGCACGCGCACCTCGAGCGCGGGCTGCGGCGTCGTCGCGGGGCCGCGTAGCAGCGACCCGTCGAGGCCGAACCGGCTCCCGTGGCACGCACACGTGACGGAGTCGTTGCTCACTTCTCCGTCGCTGAGCGAGCAGCCTCGATGCGAACAGCGGTCGGCGATCGCGTGAATCCGCCCGCGGTAGCGAACGAGCATCACTGCGGCTCCGGCCGCCGAGCGGCGAATCGGCTCTCCGTCTTCGAGCTGATCCTCGTCGGTGACGTGTGTCCACGTGTCGGGAAACTCCTCGAACGCCGTCTGGTTGACGCCGACGCCGCGCGTGAACGACAGATGTCCGCCGAGGAACGCCGAGAAGGTGGCGACGCCCATCGCGGCCGTCGAGAGCGCGACGCCGGAGGCATGGTCGCCGCGCCGGCGGGCGCGCCAGGACGAGATCTGGAGGACGAGCGCGGCAGAGTTCCCGATTCCGTGCACGAGACCGACCCGCCGTTCGCCGCCGCGGAGCTCGGCCCAGTCCGACGCGCCTGCGGCCGCGGTCGGAACCGACGCGAGGATGCCGGCGCCGACGAGCGTCTTCGCGGCCGGCCTGCTCCGTTCGCCACCGGCGAGATCGAGCAGCAACGCGCTCGTCCACGAGCCGACGACGACGTCGGTCAGCGGCGGGTGCAGCGGATGGCCGAGCCACGTGCCGCTGAGCCCGTCCTTCGGCGCACCGTCCGGCACGAGCTTGCGAACGGCTCGCTGGAGCAGTGCCGCAGGCCGGTCGAGCAGCGAAAGCCGCTCGAGGACGTCGGTGACCGAGGCGGTGGCGGCTGCAGGAACGCGTGGAACGCCGCCGTCGAAGACGTGCGCGGCAGCGCGAAGTCGCGTGACGCCGATCATGCCTGAGGCTTCACCGAATCGTCGAACTCGAAACCCCGCGACGCAGCCGACGCTCGTCGCCGACGCGCAAGGTGACGCGATCTGCGTCGAAGCGCTCGAGCAGGAGCTGCGACACACGCCTCGACGACCCGAGCAGGTCGCGAAAGCGCGCGAGCGTGATCGTGCCGGTGCGCTCGCATTCCTCGACGGCGAGCGCCTTCGCCCGGTCGTAGTCGGCGCGCGCGATCGTGCTGCCGTCGCCGAGTCGGACGTCGCCCGTGTCGGGCTCGGCCGCCGGCTTGCGCTCAATCCTGAGCAGTGGCATGACGTCTCGTGACCAGGACGACCTGGCGACGACACCACCCGCGGCGACGTGCGCGCGCAGATCCTCGAGCCACGCTGCCGAGAACACCCATTCGCCGGCACGCTCGAGGTGCGACACGTCGAGGCCACGGATCGCCAGCTCGTCGGCGTGTATCGGCTCGTACACCGTGGCGGCGCCGACCGCGTCGGCGCTCCTGTGGCGCGGTGGCGCGGGATCGAGGACGCGGCCGCCTCCGACCGTCGTGTCTCGGCGGAGCACGAACCGGTCACCACGCGCGGCGACAACCGGCTGGTCGAGCCGGAGCTGGGCTCTACCGTCTGCCAGACGCACGACCCGTGCGGGCACCGCGCGCGTGCCGTGACAGACGAGCACACGCGCTCCGTCACCGACGTCGCCGTCCAGGTCGACGTCGAGCCTGAAGCTGACCGGAAACGCGCCGGCGGCGACAAGCACGTCGCCGCGACCGACGACACGTCGGCGCTCGGCGGTGATCGCGACCGCGACGCGACTTCCGGCCTCTGCGCGCTCGACCTCGCCGCCGTGCACCTGCACGCTGCGCACGCGGACCTAGAACCCGGACGGAAGCACCTCGAGTCGGTCGCCTGCTGCGATCGAGCCCGACCAGAGTGTCCCGGTTGCAATCGTCCCTGGGCCCGGCAGGCTGAAGACGCGGTCGACGTAGAGCCGGGCGGGAGCCTCGGTGCGCGCGCGCACGACGGCGGCCCGGTCGATCGCCGCCCGCAGCTCGTCGAGCCCTTCGCCCGTGACCGCGCTGACCGGGACGACCTCGGCGTCCGGCACGAGGTTTGCGAGATCCGGAAGCTCGTCGACGAGATCGCTCTTCGTCAGCGCGACGACGCCGCGCTCGACCCCGAGCAGCCGCAGGATCTCGAGATGCTCGTAGGTCTGCGCGCGCGGTCCCTCCTTCGCGTCGACGACCAGCAGGAAGAGGTCGATGCCGCTCGCCCCGGCGACCATCGTGCGCACGAACCGCTCATGGCCGGGAACGTCGACGACTGATGCTTGGCGCCCGCTTGGCAGCTCGAGCTGCGCGTAGCCGAGCTCGATCGAGATGCCACGTTCGCGCTCTTCGGGCAGCCGGTCGGTGTTCGTGCCTGTCAGCGCCTCGACGAGCGTCGTCTTCCCGTGGTCGATGTGACCTGCGGTACCGAGCGTCAGCGGCATGCCCGCACCGCCGCGGCGACAACGTCGACCTCGTCATCGGCGATCGTGCGGCAATCGAGCAGCGTGTGGTCGCCGCGCACGATCGCGACCACGGGCGGCTCGGCGCGAAGGAGCGCCGCCGCGAGCCCGGGCTCGAGCTCGACTCCCGCGCTCGGCAGGTCCTGCAGCGGGAGCGCGCCACCGCCCGCGCGCGCGGAGGTTTCGACGACCTCGCCGCCCGTGAGCGATGCGAGCTTCGACGCTCGCGCGCGCACGTCCTCGAGTGGCTCGCGCAGCATCCGCAGCGCCGGGATCTCGCGCAGGGCACGCTCGGGCTCGGCGTAGAGGAGCAGCGTCCCCTCGAGCGCGGCCAGGGTCAGCTTGTCGGGACGCAGTGCGCGTTGCAGCGGATGGCGACGGAGACGCGCGACGAGGTCGGCGCTGCCGCAGACGACGCCGGCCTGCGGGCCGCCGAGCAGCTTGTCGCCGGAGAACGTGACGAGGGACGCGCCCGCCTCGAGGCTCTCGCCCACGAGCGGCTCGTCGCCGAAGCTGACGAAGCTGCCGGAGCCGAGATCGTCGACGAGCGGGAGCCCGTGCCGCGTCGCGAGCGCGGCGAGCTCGCGAAGGGTGGGGCGTTCGGTGAAGCCGACGGTGCGGAAGTTCGACTGGTGTACGCGCAGCAGCAGCGCCGTGCCGGCGCCGAACGCGGCCTCGTAGTCTGCGGCGCGCGTGCGGTTGGTGGTGCCGACCTCGATCAGGCGCGCGCCCGAGCGCGCAAGCACATCGGGAATCCGGAATCCGTCCCCGATCTCGATCAGCTCGCCGCGGGAGACGACGACCTCACGTCCCTCGGCGAGCGCAGAGAGCGCGAGCAATACGGCGGCCGCGTTGTTGTTGACGACGAGCGCGTCCTCCGCGCCGGTAAGGCGGCGGATCAGCGCAGCGAGATGATCGTGGCGCGATCCACGCGCGCCTTCCCGCAGGTCGTACTCGAGGTTCGAGTACGACGAGGCGACCTCGCGCACGCGTTCGACGGCGGCCGAGGCGAGCGGTGCGCGGCCGAGGTTCGTGTGCAGGACGACGCCGGTGGCGTTGATCGCCCGGCGGAGGCTGGGAGCGGCGTGAGCGGCGGCCGTCGCGAGCGCCCGCTCGGCAAGGTCGCCGGGATCGTGGCCCGCCGTAATCTCTTCACGCGCGCGCGCGAGGACCTCGCGGGCCGCAGCCACGGCCACCTCGTGCGGCAGCCCCACGAGGTCCTCGCTGCGCACGAGCTCGTCGACCGACGGCAGCTCCCTGAGCTCCACCCCTAGAATTGTACGGCGATGGCAACGACCAGCGGCGTCCGCCTGACCGAGTACTCATCGTGCGGCGGCTGTGCCGCCAAGTACTCGGCGGCCCTGCTCCAGGAGCTCGTCTCTCAGCTCCCCGTCGAGGCCGACCCGAACCTGCTCGTCGGGCTTGCGCCCTCCGACGACGCGGCCGTGTACCGGCTGGACGACGAGCGCGCCCTGGCGTTCACGGTCGACTTCTTCCCTCCGATCGTCGACGACCCCGCCGACTACGGCGCGATCGCGGCCGCCAACGCGCTCAACGACATCTACGCGATGGGTGCGACACCCCTCGTCGCGCTCTCGGTCGCCGCGTTCCCGGAAGCGCTGCCGGCGGGGGTCGTTTCCGCCGTATTCGAAGGCGCGGCAGCGAAGGTGCGCGAGGGAGGCGCGGTCCTCGCCGGCGGTCACACGCTGCGCGACGAAGAGCCGCTCTACGGGCTCGCCGTCGTCGGCACCCTCTCGCCCGACGCCATCTGGACGAAGGGCGGCGCACAACCGGGCGACGAGCTGTATTTGACGAAGCCGCTCGGCACGGGCCTCGTCGTGCACGGTCGCAAGGAGGGACGCGTCGACGACGAGACGCTCGCCCCGGTCGTCGCGCAGATGAAGACCTTGAACCAGCAGGCCGCGCGCGAGCTGCGCGAGCTCGGTCCGCATGCGGTCACGGACGTCACGGGCTTCGGGCTGATCGGCCACGCGTACGAGCTCGCGACGCGAAGCGGCGTTCGGGTCGAGCTCGCTGCCGGCGCCCTGCCGGTGATTCCCGCAGCCGCGGAGCTTGCGGCGGCCGGCATCGTCACCGGCGGCGAGCCGCGCAACCGCGACTACGTCGGCGAGGCGTTGATCGTCGACGGCGCGGGCGATGTCCTCGTCCGGCTCGCCCTCGACCCGCAGACGGCGGGCGGCCTGCTCGTAGCGCTCGCGCCCGACACGCCGTTTCGTGCGGGTGTCCGCATCGGCACCGTCGCCGCGGGCGAAGGTGTCCGCCTCCACGCCTGAGGGCATACCTTCGACGTGGAGGCGACGGGCGTGCTCCTCGTGGGCGGCGCAAGCCGACGCTTCGGCGCGCCGAAAGCGCTCGCGCGCATCGACGGCGACACGCTCGCGGAGCGCTCGTGGCGACTACTCGAAGTCTTCCCTCATCGCATCGCAGTCGGGAAGCGAGACGACGGGCTCGAGCTGCCGTTCGACCTCCTCGACGACGGCACAGACGTGCGCGCGCCGCTCGCGGGCGTCGTGGCCGGGCTGCGCGCATCGCCGACGGACGTGACCGTCGTCGTCCCGGTCGACTGTCCGCATCTCGGCGCCGACGAGCTGCTCCTGCTCGCAGAGTCGTGCCGCGACGCTGCCGTGCCGCAGTCCGGCCCGCTGCCGGGCGCCTACCGCCGCTCGGCACTGCCGGTGCTCGAGCGGCGGCTCGCAGCGGGCGAGCTGAAGTTGCGCGACGCGGTCTCGGAGCTCGACGCCGCCTTCGTGGATCTACCCGAGAACGCGCTTGCGAACGTGAACGCGCCGCCGTTCGCCAGCGCGGCGGTGCAGGTCATGCGTCATCCCGGCGCCGCGGCCGAACGCGATCTCGTCGCGGTCGAGGAGCCGCTCGAGCTGCGCATCGACGGCGACCCCGTCGCCGTGACGATGCGCACGCCGGGAGACGACGAGGAGCTGGCACTCGGGTTCGCCGTGGGCGAGGGGCTCGACCCGGTGTCGGCGTCGCTGACGGCCGACCTCGCTGCGAATGCCATTGAGCTTCGAGTTCGGAATTGGGATCCCGAACGACTTCGCCGGCACTTCTACACGTCGTCCTCGTGCGGGGTCTGCGGCAAAGGCGCGCTCGAGGCGATTGCGGTGAGCGCGCCGCGCGTCGAGTCGAGCATCGTCGCGTCCGCTGCGCTGCTCGCGTCGCTTCCGGATCGTCTTCGCGAGGCCCAGCCGGCTTTCGAGCTGACAGGTGGCCTGCACGCGACGGGTCTGTTCGACGAGCGCGGCGAGCTGCTCTGCGTCCGTGAAGACGTGGGTCGCCACAACGCCTTCGACAAGGTCGTCGGCTTTGCGTTCCGCGAGGGACTGCTCCCGCTCGCGCGCAACCTGATCTGCGTCAGCGGCCGGCTCTCGTTCGAGCTCGTGCAGAAGGCGGCGCTCGCGGGCTGCCCGGTGCTCGTCGGCGTCGGCGCGCCGTCGTCGCTCGCCGTCGAGCTCGCCGCGGCGCAGGGCGTGACGCTGTGCGGCTGGGCGCGGCGCGGCCGCGTGACGGTCTACTCGCGCTCTGACCGCGTTCGCTGAGCGATCCGCTCCCGCTGGGGCTGTACGACGTACTTCGGGTCGCGCGCCGACTCGAATCCTGCTTTGAACACCGACCAGCGCAGCGCGACCTCGCCGCCGAGGACGAGCGCGCCTCCGGCGAACGCTCCAACACGCGACTTGCGGCCGCTCGTGCCGAGCAGCAGCGCGCCACCGAGCGTCGCCGCCTGCGCGACGCGCTTGAGACGCCCTGGCATCCCTTGCTTGTACGGCTCGCCGACGAAACCGAGCCGCTTCTCCATCAGCGTCATCGCGACGTTCTCCGCGATCGCGCCGCCCACCGCGAGGCGCCGCGCCGGGCCGGCGTCGCGTGGAGGCAGGAGCATCGCCGCCGCCGCACCCGCCGACGCCCCGGCGCTCGCGCCGAACACATACGGGAGCTCGCGCCGCGCTTCGTGCCAGACCGGAACGGCGGTGTCGGCGACGAGCGCCGCCGTGTACGTCGCGAGCGGGCCGCCGAGCCCGGCCGCGGCCACCGCGGGCACGAGGCGCAGGCGCGGGAAGATCCCGAGTGCCTCGCACGCAGCCTCGGCGGTCGTCGCCGCGCCGGAGCCGGCGAGGATCCACGTGCCGACGCTCATCGGCGAGGTCACCTTGAACACGCGCAGCATGTTCAGAAAGCGCTCCGGCCGGCCGAGATCCGAGATGAGGAGCGCCGGGCTCGCAATCTCACCGGCGAGAGCGATCCCGAGCGAAGTGCGCGCGAGCCGCCGGTTGCGGGCGATGCGCGCCGCGAGCGAGAGCACTGACGAGGCGCCCGCGACGCCGCCGGTGAAGAAGTACCACGGGATCTGCGGCTTCCAGACCGGCTCCTTCAGGATCGGACGGCCGTAGTAGGAGTCGCTCATCGTCGCCCTCCGAGGAACGCGACGGCGACGCTCGCGACGAGCGCGCCCGCTGCGGCGGCAGCCGCCGTGTAGATCTCGGGCAGGCGCTTCGTGCAGACGACCGGATCGGGCGGCAGTCCGTAGATCTCCGGCTCGTCGAGCAGCAGGAAGAACGCGCCGAAGCCGCCGACGCCGTCGGCCTCGCTCTCGCCATAGAGCCGCGCGCCGTTCCAGCCCTCGTCGCGAAGTTTCTCGAGACGGCTTTCGGCGCGGTCGCGCAGCTCGTCGAGCGGCCCGAACTGGATCGAGTCGGTCGGACACGCCTTCGCGCACGCAGGCTCGTGGCCGCCGTCGCCGCGCGTGCGGTCGTAGCAGAGCGTGCACTTCCAGACGCGGCCGTCCGGCTTGCCGGCAAACGGGCCCGGGCGCTCGGCGACCGGCACCTCGCGCCTGTCGATCACTCCGAACGGGCAGGCCGGCACGCAGTAGCCGCAGCCGTTGCACACGTCCTCTTGCACGACGACGGTCCCGAGCTCGGTGCGGAAGAGCGCACCCGTCGGGCACACGTCGAGACAGGCGGCGTGCGTGCAGTGCTTGCACACGTCGGAGCTCATCAGCCAGCGCAGGTCGGCCATCCCGTCCTCGCGCATCGGCTTGGGCTGTTCGATGAACGCGACGTGGCGCCAGGCTTCGGAGCCGAGCGCGCTCGTGTTGTCGTATGACTCCCCGGTCCAGCGAACGTCGTGCTGCGGGATCACATTCCACTCCTTGCACGCGACCTCGCA
>DASYAO010000094.1:0-4664 GCA_036501285.1 Gaiellaceae bacterium | reverse complement strand
GCGCCGGCCGTCGCGCTCGAGGACATTCGAGACACCGACGAAGCCGGCGACGAACTCCGTCTGCGGATGCTCGTAGACCTCCGCCGGCGTGCCGACCTGCTCGATCCGGCCGTCGTTGAACACGGCGAGGCGGTCGCTCATCGTCAACGCCTCTTCCTGGTCGTGCGTGACGTAGATGAAGGTGATCCCGACCTCGCCCTGGATCCGCTTCATCTCGACCTGCATCCCCTGGCGCAACTTCAGGTCGAGCGCGCCGAGCGGCTCGTCGAGGAGCAGCACCTGCGGCCGGTTGACGATCGCGCGCGCGAGCGCGACGCGCTGCCGCTGGCCACCGGACAGCTGCACGGGCCGGCGGCGGCCGTAACCTGCCAGCTGCACGAGCTCAAGCGACTCCTCGGCCCGGCGGCGGCGCTCACCGCGCGAGACGCCCGCAACGCGCAGACCGTAGGCGACGTTGTCGCCGACGCTCATGTGCGGAAAGAGCGCGTAGTCCTGGAAGACGGTGTTCACCGGCCGGTCGTACGGGGGCTGCGACGCGACGTCGGCACCGGCGATCTCTATCCGCCCCGTGTCGGGCCGCTCGAAGCCGGCGATCAGGCGCAGCGTCGTCGTCTTGCCCGAGCCAGACGGGCCGAGCAGTGTGAAGAACTCGCCTCGCCCGACCTCGAGGTCGACGTGGTCGACGGCGACGACGTCGCCGTATGTCTTGCGGATGCCGACGCAGCGGACGTCGACGGCCTCGCTCGCGCGTACCGGCTCGACTTCCGGCAAAGGCTCAGCGCGAAGCGTCGACAAGCGCCTCCTCCAGGAGCCCGAGTCCGCGTTCGAGCTCGTCGGTCGCGATCGTCAGCGGCGGCAGCAGCCGCAGCACGTTGCCGTACGTCCCGCACGAGAGCAGCAAGAGCCCTCGTTCGAACGCGGCGGCGGTGACGGCGCCCGCGAGCGCGGGGCTCTGCAGCTCGAGCTCGAGCGCGCGCATCGCGCCGAGGCCGCGGTGCTCGCCGATCTCGGGCCGGCGGGCGGCAAGTGCGTCGAGTGCCTCGGTGAGCGTGTCGCCGAGCGTCCGCGCCTGTTCCTTGAACTCCCCGCTTGCGACGGCATCGAGCACGACGCAAGCCGCAGCGCACGCGACGGGATTGCCGCCGAAGGTCCCGCCGAGGCCGCCTGGCGCGGGCGCATCCATGATCGCGGCAGGCCCGGTGACGCTCGCAAGCGGCAGGCCGCCGCCGAGCGACTTCCCGGCGACGAGCAGGTCCGGCTCGACGTCGTACTGCTCGATCGCCCAGATCGTTCCGGTTCGTCCGACGCCCGACTGCACCTCGTCGTCGACGTAGAGGATCCCGTGCTCGCTGCAGATCTCGCGAAGCGCGCGCACGAACTCGGCGCCGGCCGGGATGAAGCCGCCTTCGCCCTGCACCGGCTCGAGGACGACGCAGGCGATCTCGTCGGGGGCGATCTCGGTTGCGAAGAGACGGCGGAGACCCGCGATCGCTTCGGCCGTGGACACGCCCCGGTACGGATACGGCGCGGGCGCGCGGTAGACCTCCGACGGGAACGGCCCGAAGCCGTGCTTGTACTTGACGTTCGCGGTCATAGCCAGCGTCAGCAGCGTGCGGCCGTGGAAGGCCTGGTCGAAGACGACGACGCCGTCGCGCCCGGTTGCGGCCCGCGCGATCTTGACCGCGTTCTCGACCGCCTCGGCGCCCGAGTTCAGAAGCAGCGAGCGCTGCTCGCCGCCGCCGCACGGCGAGAGCTCGGCAAGCCGCCGGCACGTTTCGACGTACGGTTCGTAGCTTCCGACCATGAAGCACTGGTGCATGAACGCATCGACCTGCTCGTGGATCGCAGTGACGACCGCTGCATTGCCGTGGCCGAGGTTCTGGCAGGCGATGCCGCCGGCGAAGTCGAGGAAGCGACGACCGTCGAGATCCTCGATCCACGCGCCTTCGGCACGCGCCACAGCAAGCCTCGGCGTCGAGACTCCACGCGCGACGTAGCGTTGCCGGCTCGCGAGCGCCGCGGCAACGGCGGAGTCCTGCTTGACGGCCACGGGGGGATTATCCGGCCCTCCCGGGGTTGCCGCAATTGCGGTCGTTTTCGGCCCGTTCGCGCTACTTCCGCGGCAGCGACGAGAGGATCTCGCCCGCCGCCCGTTGGCCCTCCTCGGCGCCGCCTTCCATGTAACCCTGGAAGTCGACCGAGCAGTGCTCGCCGGCGAAGTGGATCTGCCCCGCCGGACCCTGTTGCACCCCTTCGTAGCCGCTGAAGCTCGTGTACTGCCCGACGCGCCAGTACGAGTAGGAGCAGAGCAGGTTCGGATCGAGGAACGGCGTCGAGAGCGACGCCTTGCCGTTCCAGTGGGGCGTGATGCCGGGGAAGACGCGCTCGACCTCCTCGAGGAACGCCGTCGCGTAGCCGTTCACCTGCGTCGGGTTCGTCGACGCGTTCGAGTACGGCGTCGAGGGCGCAAACGCGCCGGCGACGCTGCCCCCGGTGTAGTTGAGCATGATCCCGTTCGTCCCGGGCTGCGCGCGAGTCGAGTCCCAGGTGTTCTGGAAGCCGATGTCCGTGTAGACGTCGCCGTTCGAGATCCCCCACGGCCCGCTGCTGTTCCAGTAGCGCTGGTCGAACTGCAGCGCGAGCTTCGTGTTGCGGCCGGAGCCGAGCTGGGTGATCGCGGTCTTCTTGAGCGAGTCGAACCCGGCGTTCTTGTAGTTGAGCGTCCGGAGCACGGAGAAGCTCATCGCGAGGATCACCTGGTCGAAGACGACGGCCTTCGAGGACCCGTCGAACGAGAGGCTGATCGTCCCGTCGCGGTTCAGCGCGATCGTGTTCATCCGAGCGCCCTTCGCGATCGTCGTCAGGCCGGTCGACTGAACGTACGACGCGATCGACTCGGGCAGCTGCTGGTTGCCGCCGCGGATGTGGTAGCGCTCGTCCGACGCGCCGTAGATCTGGAAGTTGCCCGGCTTCGCGTGGTAGCCCAGCAGGTAGACAAGGTTGAGCGACGACTGGTCGGTCGTGTCGGCGCCGTACTCCTCGTTGTACGCGGCGTCGAGCAGCAGGCCGAACTTCGATCCGTGGCCGCCGGGCACGTACTGCTCGATCCAGTCGTAGACCGACGTCTGGTCGAGCGCGATGGCTGCCTGCGCGGTCGTCTGGTACGTCGTCGGGAACGGCGCCGCCTGGATCTGGCCCTGCAGCGTGTTGTGCACCGGCTGGAAGTCGGTCGACGCCTGGGCATACGAGTAGTAGCCGTTCTGGAAGAAGTACGTCTCCGTGCTCCCGTTCGGCTGCGCGTGCAGAACGTCGTCGAGCGCAAGGCCGAAACGCTTGCAGAGCGAGATGATCGTGTTGTGGTCCGAGTCGATGAACTCGCCGCAGTACTCGGTCACCTGCCCGTTGAAGTAGTTGTCACCGCCGGAGACGAGTGGGCTGTCGGAGTGCATCCGGCCGCCGAGCCGCGTCGGGTTCGACTCGTAGACGGTCGAGGAGATGCCCGCATCGGCGAGCGTCAGTGCCGCGCTCAACCCGGCGATGCCGCCGCCGACGATCGCGATCCGAGGCGCGCTCTGCGCCCGCGCCGCCTGCGCGAGCACGGCTGGAGCCGCAGCCGCCACCGCACCGACTGCACCCGCCCGCTTGAGGAACTCGCCGCGCGAGTACTCGCGCGCCTGCTCGGGCGTGACGCCGAGCCGGTCGGCGAGCCGATGATCTGCGGCAAGCCCTTCGATCGCTGAAAGAAGCGGAGTGCGGGCCATTTCGTAACCCCCTGGCAGTTGACGACCATCGGACGATGGCTCAGCCGCGGACATCTGTCAACCCGGAAGCGGCTCTACGCTGAGATGCATCCGCCGGGCGCTCAAAGTCCTCCTCGCGATCTTCGTTGCGCTCACGCTCGCGTCGTTCGCGTACAACCTCGCGACGAACGGTCGTTACAAGTCGCCGCGGGCGCTCTATCACGGTCCGTTTCTCACCGTCGACGGCACCCTGCTCTCGTACAGGAAGTGGGGACGCACCGGTTCGCCGATCGTGCTGATCAGCGGCTTCGCCGAATCGAGCTGGGTCTGGCACGTGGTCGGCCCCCTGCTCGGCCGTGATCATCGCGTGTTCGCGGTCGACCTGCCGCCGTTCGGCTTCTCTCAGCGGCGCGGCCCCTACACGCTCGCGCACTGGCAGGTGCTTCTCCGCGGATTCGTCCAGCGCCTCCGGTTGTCGCGACCCGTGCTCGTCGGCCACTCGCTCGGCGCCGCGCTCATCGTCGAGTATGCGCTCGATGACCCGAAGAGCACCGGCGGCATCGTCCTGCTCGACGGCGACGCGCTTCCCGCCGGCGGCCCGGGCTGGCTCACGCACCTGCTGCTGCCTCCCTGGTACACCTCGCTTTACCGCATCGCGACGAGCTCGGACTGGATCGTGAGACGTGTGGTCGGCGGCGCGTGGCCTCACCAGAAGCTGACACACGCGATCCTCGCGAACTTCGAAGCTCCGTTTCGCGTCGCCGGCACCGACAGTGCCTTCCGCTCATTGCTCAGCCACGGCATCCAGGGTGTCTCGGTCGCCGATCTCGACCGTGTTCGGGCGAAGCGAATCGTCGTCTGGGGCGCCGACGACACCGTCGACTCGGTCTCCGCCGGGCGAAAGACCGCGAAGATCCTGAAGAC
>DASYAO010000093.1:0-46607 GCA_036501285.1 Gaiellaceae bacterium | reverse complement strand
TTGGCTTCCGGCGAGGGCTCCTGACCTAGAAAAGCCGCAACCTCCAGGGCTTTCGAGGTTTTCCACCCCTGTGGACAAATCCCCATTCGGGGGATGCCCTCAGCGGGCCATTTCGCTTTTGTTCGGTCTCCTACCTACCAGGCGGTGATCCCGCCGGCGACTGCGCCACGGGATGCGAGACGAGCGAACCAGCTAAGCATGACTTACCCCTCTCGGTTGGGAACTGACGGCACCGAGAGCTTATAACCCTTTTGGGGGATATGCAACTTTTTGAGGACATTAACCAGATAGCCCGCCGAAACCGCCTAGAACTTAGGCGGGGTTCGGTTGAGCTCATGGCGTCCTACCAGGCGCTGCTCCTCTGCCTGGCGTTGTCCATGGCTTATGGCGTCCAGGACATCCATGGGCTTAGAAGCTCGTGGATGGTTGTGCTCCTCCTGGCGGTGGCGGCAGCTGTTGGCGAACGAGCAAGAGTCCCGATCGCAGCGAGTGTGGAAGCGTCGGTGTCGCTTCTCCCAACCGTCTTCGCTGCCGCGGTTTTCGGCCCGCTAGCCGGGATGGTTGTTGCAGCCGCTTCCTATCTCGGCGATTTCCCGGCCTTGCTCACCGCGGGTCGCAGGATCCAAGCGCAAAAGCGTGGCGCCCCTCATCTCAAATGGGGGATCTACACGTGCATCCGAGCGCTCTACGGCGGCGCCGCTGGAATCGGGGCTGCACTCGCAGCAACCACCGTCGGTAACAGTACTGCCAAGATCGCCATCGCCACGATCGTGGCGGCGTTCGTCGCTGAACTGCTCGACCACCTGTTCGCGGCCCTAACGTTCTATCTACGCGGGGGCGATCCGGTGAACGCGCTAAAAGCGTCCGTTCCCACCATGGTGGCGTCGATCCCGATGTATGGGCCGATCGTCGCGCTGTTGGGAATCGCCTACGTCGAGTTCTCAGCGTGGGTGCTTCCGCTGTTCCTCGGTCCAACGCTCGCAGCGCAGAGGTTGTTCGCGCTTTATCAGGACCAGCGCCGACTCACCGACGACCTTTCTTTAGCGAACGAACGACTCGAAGCAGCGAACCTTTCATTTGCCTCAGCCCTCGTAGCCACACTCGACGCTCGAGACCGCTATACGGCCGGCCATTCGGCGGCCGTTGCGATCTACGCGGAAGACATTGCCGCGCGCATGGGACTGAGCGACAAGGAGCAACGGTTGGCCTATTTGTGTGGGTTGGTTCATGACATTGGGAAGATTGGCCTGCACGCGGGACTCCTGGAAAAACCAGGTGCGCTTACGCTTGAGGAGCGACGCGAGATGCAGCTTCACAGTGAGATTGGAGAGCGCATCCTCGCCAACGTTGCAACTTACGCAGAGATTGCCTCCGTAGTACGGCACCACCACGAGCGCGTCGATGGCGGTGGCTACCCGGACGGCCTACAGGGCAACGAGATCCCACCCTTGTCTCGAATCATCGCTGTCGCCGATGCGTACAACGCCATGACTTCTGACCGGCCATACCGCGACGCCATGGCATCGCAAGTTGCGCGGCTCCGACTGGCTCAGGCGGTGGAGACACAATTTGACACTGGTGTGGTCGCTGCCTTTGAGGCAATACTTGTGAGTAGCGATGAGGCGTACCGCACGGCGCAGGACGAGCGCTTCCGCAGAAGCGAAGCGCCTTTCCGGAGTTCGCGGACAGCCTCGAAGCAAGCGCTCGCAGCCGTCAACTAGGTACATCAGGATCCGAAGCGACGGCTTCGGCACGACTGCGGCTCCCCGTCTTCTCGAGGATGTGGCGGACGTGTACTTTCACCGTCGCCTCTGCGATCCACAACGTGCGGGCGATCTCGCCGTTAGTAAGTCCTTGCCGGACGAGATCTAGGACCTCCCGTTCTCGTCGGGTGAGCGCGGTCCGGCTCGATGTGGCTCGCCTCCCAATGTCGAGCTTGGCGCTCTTAGCGAGGTCGAAGTCCCTCGACTCTCTAACTAGTGTGCGAACCTTACTCTTGAACCCAGCACCTTCAAGCGCGAGCTTGAGCAACGGAGGATATGCGCGGGCCGCGGTAATGAACGCATCCCAGACATGTAGTTCCCCGACGACTTCGAGGTGCCCAAACACCTCCTCCTGTGGGCGCCCGTTTCGATGCGCAGATACGGCGAGCGCACATGCCGCATACGCGCGAGGTTCTACGTACGTCGAGGTATCACAAGCGCTCCGCGCGAATGCCAAACAGTCCTCGTACGAGGAGCCGGCGATTCCGGAAAGCAGCGCCTTCATTGCCAAAAACTCTCCCTTCATCGCCCTGCTCGCGGGCTGGGATTCGTCCACCTCGAGGGCGCTTCCCGCTTCTAGGGGCCGTTGAAGTGCGAGGAGCAACCTGGCTCGAAGACAACTCGCGTTTAGAACGAGCTGACCATACCTCCGCGCGTGGGCGGCGACCTCAACGCGGCGGAGCCACATATCCGCTTCTCGGAAATCGCGCCTACCCAACGATGCTGCCGCGAGCGTCCAGTGAGCGTGTGGTTCGGCCCACGTCAACTGGTAATCGCCAGCGAGTTCCCGCATTCTCGAAGCGACGTCGTGTGCGTCGTCGTACCGCGCCGACAAAACGAGCTCGTACGCGCACGTATTGAGGAAGCTCGCCTTTACTCGTGGATCGCTGATCCGATCGAGGGCATGGAGCGTTGCCTCCGCGTCAATCCGCTCCGCGAGCGTTGTCGCCCTCCTAACAAGCAGATCGATCTGCATCGCATGCACGAGATCGATCGGCGAGCGTTGTCTGCGTTCGACGAGTCGGCGAGCCACGTCAGAGCCTTGCAGTGTCTCCGCCTGCTCCAACGTCATCGCGAGACCCCAGAGAGCGTTTCTCTCGTCTTCATCGCTACGAGCGCACGCTGCTGCCCGGTCGAAATGAGCGGCGGCCTTCCGGTCATCGAACGAAAGTTGTTGCGCCTGTCCCGCGACCCACCATGAGTGAGACGCAAGAGGATGGCTATGTCCGAGCCTGAGGGCTGCCTGTGCAGCAGTGGTCTGACAGCGACCGAACAGGCCACTTCGGAAGGCAAGCTCAGCATCCACAAGGTCAATGAGCGGTGAAGTATCGGGCGGCGCGCCATGACCGAATTGGGCAATCCGTTCGAGCGTCGCGATCCGACCCGACGAGAGAAGCGCTTTGAATGATCGCTCGATCAGCGGGTCAAGAAGATCTCGGGCGTCGAAGCGTTCAACGAGTTCGAAGGCGTGGTCCCAAAACTCGCCATCGAGACTTGTGCCAAAGGCAGAATGAACGCGTGCCGGGGCATCCTCTCGTCCCTGCAGTTTCGATAGCAGGTATTCGCGCACAAGCGGATGCAACTCCACCGCATCCGGCCCTTTGGTCGCCAGGCCGGAGTCGATTGCTGCTGCGATCACTTGCTGTGAGCCCTCGCCGAGCGTCGAGTCGACGAGCGAACTGGAAAGCGACGGCAATAACGCGAGCGTGATCAACTGCTCCTGGAGATGCGCTGGCATTGCCCGAAACAACTCCTCCGCAAAGAAGCGGAAAAGGGTCGATCCCGCACCATCAGGTGGCGATGCTGTATCGGAGCCCGCTTGCGCTGCAAGTCCCACGACCGCTGGCCAACCACGCGCGTGGTGGAGCAACCCGGCTGAGCCCTTGCGGTCATCTCCAAGCACAACGCTCGCCTCGTCATCGGTGAGCGCCAGCTCGTCGGTGTCGATCTCGAGTAGGTCGCCGTACATCTCGAGCCGCGCAGTTGCCCATTGTGGGCGCACGCGAGAGGCGATCAAGAGTCGCAGTCCGACCTTCTGCTGCAGCTCCGACACGAACTGCTCCGCTGCCTCGTCGGCTGCGATCAGGTGGTAGTCGTCGATCGCGATCGTCACAGGCTCGATTTCGCCGATCGCACCCGCGAACCCATCCACGATCTGGACGACCTGCTGCGCCGGCGTCGGGCGCGCGCGCACGAACTGCGAGACGTATGACGAAAGACCCGGCGCCAGGTGTTCGAGCCGGTCCGCGAGCTCGACCGCGAGCTGGGCGACGTCGGCCGAACCCGACCGTGCCGAATACCAGAGCACCTCTTCGTGCTTCGCAGCCCACTGCCGCGCGAGCGTCGTCTTGCCGTATCCGGCAGGCGCGATGAGCAGCATCGTCCGGGCCGCTGAATCGTCCAGCAGCTTGATCAGCCGGGGGCGTTCGATGATCCGCCGTTCCCCCCGGCGGGGAGCGGCGGCGGCGGGGGCTGCCTGCCTCATTGCCGCAACTAACGTAACCCTCCTGCGCCGACGCGCCAAGCGCCGGGAGAACTGACCGCGCCCGCGAGAGGGAGTTCACGCGGGCGCGGTTTGCCGTCAGCCCCCGTTGTCGGCTCTCGCCAACTCGAGGCTTTGCGCGAGGGGGTCGTCGCCTGTGAGGAGCCGGTAGGCGAGCGGGATCTGGCGCCGGCGCGGCACGCCCAGCTTCTGGCGGAGCACGTCGCAGTGGGCCTTCACCGTCCGCGGTGAGATCCCGAGCTCGGTTCCGAGCTCCTCGTTGGAGAGACCCTCCGCAATCAGTCGGATCACCTGGAGCTGACGCTCGGTGATCGCGTCGGGATCTCGGAGTGCCTGCATGGGACGCGACGCTAATCGCGGCTTCCCCGAGGCACCATCGACCGAAGGGAGTATTTCGCCTGTGGCCCGATGTCTACGATCGCTCGGTGCGCCCACGCCCGGACCGGCTTGCGCGCCTCCCGCAGCAGTACTTCGCTGCGCTGCTTCGGCGCGTCGGGCAGGCGGGTGGCGATGTCGTCGACCTCGGCCGCGGAAACCCCGAGGTCGGCCCGCCGCCGCACGTCGTCGAGGCGCTCCAGCGCGCAGCCTCGCGCCCCGAGGTCCACGGCTACGCGCCGTTCCGCGGCCTGTCGCGGCTGCGAGAGGCGATCGCGACGCGTTACCGCACGGCGTACGGGGTCGAGCTCGATCCGGAGCGCGAGGTCGCGGTCGTGCCGGGCACGAAGACGGCCATCCTCGAGCTCTCGCTCGCGCTCGCGAACGAAGGCGACCGCATCCTGCTGCCGGACCCGTACTACCCCGACTATCCGTCGGGTGTCGCGCTCGCCGGCGCCGAGCTCGGGCTCGTCGAGCTCGACCCGTCGACTGGTTTCGCGCCCGATCTCGAGCGTGCACCCGATGCCGCCGCGCTCTTCCTCAACTACCCGTCGAACCCGTGTGCCGTTTGCGCGCCGCCCGGCGTCTTCGACGCGATGGTCGCGTACGGCGACCGCACGGGCGCGACGATCGTTCACGACGCCGCCTACATCGACCTCGTCTTCGACGGCCGCTCGTCTCAGAGCTTTCTTGCGACGCCCGGAGCGAAGGACGTCGGCGTCGAGCTCTGGTCGATGTCGAAGACGTTTGGGATGGCCGGCTGGCGCATCGGCTTTGTCGTCGGCAACGCGGAGATCGTCGAGCGCGTGAACGAGCTCGGCGATCATTCGCGGGTCGGCATCTTCGTCCCGCTGCAGGAAGCGGCGATTGCGGCACTCGAAGGTCCACAGGATTCGGTCGAAGAGCGGCGCGCAGCGTACGAGCGCCGCCGCGACGCGCTCGCGGCCGCGATTCCGGTGCCGGTCGTGAGCGAGGGAACGTTCTACGTCTGGCTGAAGCTGCCCGAGGCGCTCGGCGTCGAGCAGATCCTCGCGGAGCACGCCGTCGCGCTGGCGCCGGGCGAGGGCTTCGGACCTAGCGGCGCGGGCTGGGCGCGCGTCTCGCTCGCCGTCACTGACGAAACGCTCGAGCGCGGCATCGAACGGCTCGCACCCGCGCTTGCCGCGGCGTACGCATGAAGATCGGGATCGTCGTTCCGTTCTCGTGGTCGTACTGGGGCGGCGTCGTCGAGCACTCCGAAAACCAGGCGGCCGCGCTGCGCGCACGCGGACACGAGGTCAAGATCGTCATGGGCCACGATCCGCCGGGAGCACTCACGCGCTTTCTGCATCCGCGCTCCGGGCGCCACGGCCAGCTGCCCGTGGGGATCATCCCGGTCGGCCGGTCGGTCGTCGTTCCGGCGAACGGCTCGCTGCCGAACATCGTGCTCTCGCCGCGCTCGATCTGGCGCGTCCGCGACGTGTTGCGCGAAGAGCAGTTCGACGTGTTGCACCTCCACGAGCCATTCACACCGGCGATCTGCGTCGCCACGCTCGCGTTCGCGCGCTGCCCCTCCGTCGCAACGTGGCACGCCGCGGGCAATCTCGCCTGGATGCGGCTCGCGATGCCGGTGTGGGGCTTCCTGATCGACCGGCTGCACGTGCGCATCGCGGTTTCGAAGAGCGCCGCGGACTCGGCCGAGCGTTGGCTGCGCAAGCCGTTCGAGATCGTTCCGAACGGCACCGTGATCCCGCCGTTCGCCGATCCCGCGAATCGCGAGCACCGGATCGTCTTCATCGGCCGCCACGACGCGCGGAAGGGCTTGCCGGTGCTGTTGCGCGCGTGGCCGGAGATCCGCCGGCGCACCGGCGCACGGCTGCGCCTGATCGGCTGCGACCCGTTGCAGTACCGCCTGCTGCATGCACGCCTGCGCTTCGACGAGGACGGGATCGACGTGCTCGGGATCGTTCCGAATGAGGAGCGCGACGCCGAGCTCGCATCCGCCAAGCTCTTCGTGTCGCCTGCGCTCGGCGGGGAAAGCTTCGGGATGGTGCTGATCGAAGCCTTTGCAACCGCGACGCCCGTCGTCGCGTCCGACATCCCCGGCTTTGCCGCCGTCGCGACGAAGGACGCGGCCGTCCTCGTCCCGCCCGGCGACGAGCACGCGCTCGCCGAAGCTGTCTGCGCGCTTCTCGACGATGAGCCGCGCCGCGTCGAGATGGGACGCGCTGCGCGCGCTCTCTCCCAGCAGTTCTCGTGGGACGGCATCGCTGAGCGCCTGGAGGCGATCTACGAGCGAGCGCTGACCGCGTGACGATCCCGGGCGGGCGCTGGCGGCTGCTGATCCCGGTCGTCCTCCTCGGCGTCGTCGGCTTCATGCTGTGGTGGCGCGGGCCCGACTGGCATGCGGTCGGCAACGCCTTTACGGCCGTCGAGTGGCCGTGGGTCGTCGCCGCGGTCGGACTCAACCTGCTCTCCGTCGTCGCGCGCTCGGCGTGCTGGTACACGACGATCAAGCTCGCGATGCCGGAGTGGCGACCGCGCTTCTCGCTCGTCTTCTCGGCATTCTGCGTCGGGCTGCTCGGCAACGTGGTGATTCCGGGTCGCGTCGGCGAACTCGCGCGCGTTGCGGTACTCGTCCGGCGTATGCCCCGTCGCGACCGGGCTTGGGGCACGCTGATCGGCTCCGTCGTCGCGCACCGCATGTTCGATCTGTTTCCGGTGACCGCGCTCGTAATCTGGGTCGTGATCGCCGCGAGCCTGCCGCAATGGGCCGTCACGAGCATCGTCGCTGTGCTCGCGATCAGCTTCGCGATCCTCGCGTTCGCGGTGCTCGCGGCGCGCCGGCATCAGACGAGCGTGCGCGAGGAGTTCGCGCTCGGCAAGGTGCGCGGTCTCATCGAGCAGGTGCGCGTCGGCATCGCGATCATGCGCGCGCCGATTCCCGCCGCAGTTGCGGCGGGATTCCAGTCGCTCGGCTGGCTCTGCCAGCTCTTCGCCGTCTGGACGGCGATGCGCGCGTTCGGCATCCACCAGCACCTCGAGGTCGCGGGAGTCGTGCTCGTGCTGATGAACGTCGCGACGATCTTCCCGCTCTGGCCGGGCAACGTCGGGCTCCTGCAGGCGGCGATCGCGGTGCCGCTTCGCCAGTACGGCGTGCGCTATGCGAAGGGGTTCGCCTTCGGGATCGGTCTCCAGGCGATCGAGGCGTCGGTCGGAGTCGGCATCGGGCTCGTCTTCCTCGCGCGCGAGGGGCTCTCGCTTGCAACGCTGCGCGAGATGCCGCGCGAGGCGCCCGGCGCCGAGCCGCCTGCAACGGAGCCCGAGCGTGAACACGCTCGCGTGCCCGGCTAGCCTCAAAGGCGTGCTCTCGGCGCGAGAGGCGGCATGCGCGCTCGCGGAGGGATTGCGACGCGGCGGCGGGGTCGCCGTCGAGCTTCCGGTTGCCGATGGCGGCGAGGGAACGGCTGATGCGATCGGCGGTGAAGAGCGCGCCGCGCGTGCGGCCGATGCGCTCGGACGTCCCATCGAGGCGACATGGGTCGTGCGCCAAGACGGAAGCGCGGTCGTCGACTCGGCTGCCGCGCTCGGCCTGCCGCTCCTGGTGGAGTCGGAGCGCGACCCGATGCGCGCGTCGAGCGCCGGCCTCGGCGAGCTGCTGCTCGCAGTGCTCGCAGAGCGGCCGACGTCCGTCGTCGTCGGCGTCGGGGGCACTGCGACCGTCGACGGCGGCGCCGGGCTGCGCGAAGTGCTGCCCAGCTGGCCAGGCGAAGTCCCGCTTCGCGTCGCCTGCGACGTGCGCAACACGCTGCTCGATGCCGCCTATGTCTTCGCGCCACAGAAAGGCGCGTCGCCCGCGGAGGTCGAGGAGCTCGCGCGGCGGCTCGTCGCCGACGCCGCACTCGCCCCGTACGCTGACCTTCCCGGCGCGGGAGCGGGCGGGGGGCTCGGTGCAGCGCTCGCGTCGCTCGGCGGCGAGCTCGTCGACGGCGCGAAGCTCGTGCTCGACGCGATCGACTTCGACGGGCATGTGCGCGAAAGCGAGCTCGTCGTCACGGGCGAAGGCACCGTCGACGAGACGACGTTCGCCGGCAAGGCGCCCGGCGCGGTCGTCGAACGATGTCGCGCCCTCGGCGTTCGCTGCGTTCTGTTCGGCGGCCGGGTGCGCGGCGCCGGCGCGATCGCGTTGAGCGGCGACCCCTCACGTGCGCGCGAAGACCTGGTCGAGCTGGGCGAGCGGCTAGCCGGCTGATTCGAGCGGCGGCGCCCAGGCGTCGACCGTCGTCTCGCGGGAGCGGGCGAGCGTCGCGAGCTGGTCGGCGATCGCCTTCAGCGCGCCGGCGGCCTCGATGGGAGACTCGTAGCGCTGTTCCTCGATCTCCTCGGGCATCTCTTCGATCGTGTACTTGTGCTTGCCGACCGGGCGGCGCACCATCACCTTCACCGACCCGTCGACGTCCCAGGCATCGGTGAGCATCATCCGTGCCGGCCGTCCCGGTTGCCACGGCGTCTCCGAGAAGAAGTTGCGCGGCCGCAGCGACGCCTCGAACGTGAGCTTCCCGTCGGCGCCTTTGAGCGTCGATCCGATCTCGGTCTGGCCGGACGGATAGAGCCGCAGCGTCAGCGGGTCGCCTGTGAGCTCGAGGTCGTCGCGCGCCTTCGCGAGCGTCGCCTCCGCGTCGCGAAGCGCGGCGAGCACGCCATCCCGGGCGTCGTCGTCGAGCTCCCCGAAGACGGGGGCGAGGTCGAGATCCTCTGCGGTGACCGATTGCGAGATTTCCACGTCAGCTTTCTCCTTGTGCGTCGAGTCTTCGGGCGAGCTCCTCGATTTTGCCCTGTGCGTCCGTGAGCTGGGAGGCACAACGGCGGTAGAGCTCCTCGCCGCGCTCCCAGAGCTTCGTCAGCTCCTCGAGCCCCACGTCCCCGCGTTCGAGCCGCTCGACGATCTGCTCGAGCTCCGCTTGCGCCTGCTCGAACGTCGGTTCAGTCACTGTGGGCCCCGAAACGGCCACCGGCGACCTCGACCTCGAGCGCGGTGCCGCCGGCGGGCGGCGTGCGGACGAGCTCCGCGCCGCTGCGGACGATCGCGTAGCCGCGCTCGAGCGTGGCCCGCGGCGACAGCGTACGAAGGCGTGCGTGCGTCGTCTCGAGCCTGGCCGCCCGGCGCTCGAGGGCGAGCGCCGGTGCTCGCCGAAGGCGCTCGCTGGTGGCGGCGAGCCGGATGCCGTGACGCTCGACGATGCGGCGTGCGCCGCGGCCGAGCCCCGCGTGCGCCCTGTCGAGCCATACCCGGAGCTCCGCAAGGTCGGGGACGACGAGGCGTCCCGCCACGGACGGCGTCGAGGCGCGCACGTCGGCGGCGAGATCGCAGAGCGGCGTGTCCTGTTCGTGGCCGACGGCCGAGACGACGGGAACGGGACACTCGGCGACAGCGCGGACGACGCGCACGTCGGAGAAGGGCAGCAGGTCCTCGAAGCTGCCGCCGCCGCGCGCCAGGATGACGACGTCGACGCCGCGGGCGCAGAGATCGCCGATCGCGGTCGCGATCGACGGCGCTGCGCGCGGACCCTGCACGTATGTCTCGACGACGAGCACGTGTGCCGGAGGGAAGCGCGTTGTGATCGCGGTCAGCACGTCGCGTTTCGCCGCGGCGTCGTTGCCGGTGACGAGCCCGATCAGCTTCGGGATTCGTGGCAGCGGCCGCTTGCGCCCAGCGGCGAAGAGACCTTCGGCTGCGAGTTGTTGCTTCAGTCGCTCCAGCGCCGCGAGATGCGCTCCGATGCCGAAGCGCTCAACCGTCAGCACGCGCAGCTGGAACTCGCCGCGCTGCTCGTAGAGTTGCGGGCGGCCGTAGACCTGCACGCGCTCCCCGTCGACGAGGTTGAGCGAGAGCGCGTCGAACTGACCCCGCGGCATCTGCGCCGGCAGGCACGCTCCGTTCGCCGGATCCTTGAGTGTGAAGTAGACCGTCGCCCAGCGCTCCTGGCGACGCAGCTCCGTGACCTCGCCTTCGATCCAGATCGTGGGCAGGTCGTCGAGGCGGCGCGCGACCGCGTAGTTGAACGCGCGAACGGAGTAGACCTTACGATCGACAGCAGTGTCCGACACCAGCGGTGTCAGACACTAATCGCTAAAGAAGGATCTCGGCCGCCGTCTCGTGCGTGCAGCCGGCGTGCACGAGCTCGACGGCATGATGCAGGTCAGCCTCGGAATGTGCGAGCTTCTCGGCGAGCGGCAGCGGGAAGCCCGCCTCGACGAGCACGTGAAGGCGCCACGACTCGACCTTCTCGCGTTCGGACTGTGCCGGTTCCGTTAGCTGTGCCATCGCCGCGCTGTTCGCCCCTTCGTAGACGAACCCTTCTCCGAAAAGTTGGATTCGTAGGGCGGGACTCTACAGGTCGTCGAGGCCGTGATTTGTTAGGAACGTGCCCCGAGCTGATCGAGGCGCCGGGTCAGCTCGTCGAGCCGGTTGTCGACGCGCTGGACTGCGCTCTCCGCGAGATGATCGACGCGCTCGGCGAGAACGCCTTCCGCCTCGCGCGCGAACCGCTCGACGGCGAGGTCGAGCTCCCGGCCGAGACGCTTCGCGGCTTCTTCTCGCGCACTTCGGAACGTTCCGTCGAACTGTTGCGCGGCCGCTTCGGCGTAGCGCGTTGCCTCGCGTGAGACCGTGCGCTTCAGCTGTTCGATCTGCCGGTGCTCGATGTCGCTGAGCTGCACGCCGATGCGCTGGCTCGCCTCGTTGAGCTCGCGTTCGATCTGCTCCTGCAGGTCACGTTCGCGCTTGCGTAGCCGCTCTGAGACCTCGTGCAGTGCCTGCCGGCGCTCGTGTGCGTGCTGTTCGAGCTCCGCGACCGCGACCTTCGCGACGTCTTGCGCGCTCCGTTCGAGGTCGTCGCGGAGCTTGCCGATGAGCGCACGATGCTCGTCGAAGCTCGCGCCGAGTCGATCGGCCTCCTCGACGATCTTCGCCTCGGCATCCGCCGTCAGCTGCGTCAGTCGCTGGCCGACGCGCGACAGTTCGGCCGCGAGGCTCTCCTGCAGCGCTTCGAGGTCGGCACCCCATGTCGCGAGTCGCTCCTCGACGCGCCGCTCGGCCGCGCTCAGAGACTCGGCGAGCCGCGCCGAGGCGTCGCGTTCGCGCTCGGTGACGTCGCGCCGGCGCTCCTCGGTAATGCGCCGCTCCTCTTCGATCAGCGCCGAGAGCGACTCGGCGCGCGCGAGCTTCAACGTTTGCTCGAGCTCCGCCGCGCGCTGCTCGATCTCGCGCGCGACGATCTCGTCGAAGGCAGCCTTCGCGTGAGCGAGCTCGTCGTCGAGGCTCCGGTTCCGCTTGCCGACCATGCCGCTACGTTAGACGCGCGACCACGACCGCGCAGCCGAGCAGCACGTTCGCCCACGGCAGGATGCGCAAGGAACGCTCCATCGGCTCGACGCCGGCCGTCGTGCCCAGCGTGCGGCGGGCGTTGCGCACCGGCGTCGAGAGTGTGCGCTGGACGAGGATCATCCCTGCGCCGAAGCCGGCCGCCAGGAAAGCTTCCGCGCGCAGAGTCCCGTCCTGCGCGAAATAGGCGGTGAGCACCGGAAACGCCGCCCACGAGAGCGCAAGCCCCCATTCGTTGTGCACGACGCCGCCGAACCACTCGAGGTTGTACGCGGGAACGACGACGCCGCCGACGACGACGAACGCGAGCAGCGCGTGCTCATGCCACGCGAAGGACGCCCAGGCGCCGATCGCGCATGCGCCGGCGAGTGAGACGAAGGCGAGCGTGACGAGCATCGCGTTCGGAATCTGCGTTCGCAGCGGCCGGCCGTTCAGCTCGTCGAGCACGTGCGCGGCGACGCCGAGTGCGAGTGCGAACGCGAGCATCGTCCAGAGCATGCGATCGGTGTGGAAGCGCGGTGCGAGTGCCGCGCCGAGCGCGACGTATGACGCGTTCCAGATCGTGTACGGCAGATGCACCACCGTGACGTAGTCGCGCCACCCGCCTGGGCGAAGCGCATAAAACGCAGGCCTTACCTCGTTCGCGCCCACGTCACCACTCCGCCGCCGAGCGAGAGCCGCTTCGACTGCACGCCGTCAAGGCCGGCGGCGCCCCACGCGCCGTGCAGCCGGTCCTGCGGCCAGCGCTCGCCGAAGCTGCGGATCGAGCCACCGAGAAAGGAACCCGCCTCGCGCCAGCCGTGTCCGACGACGGCCCCCGCGGCCGGCAAGCCCGCGCGCACGTAGAGCTCCCACAGCGGACGCCAGGCGCCGCGCGGCACACCGAACTCGAGCCCCGCGACGACACCGCCCGGCTTGACGACGCGCGCAAGCTCGCGCAGCGTCGCGGCGGGGTCGTCGACGTAACGCAGCAGATACGTGAACGTGAGCGCGTCGAACTCGCCGTCCGCGAACGGGAGCGACTCCGCGCTCGCCTCGACGAGCTCGACGTGTCCGTTCGCCCGGCGTCGCGCTTCGGCGAGCATGCCTGCGCTCTGATCGACGCCGACGACGTCGCAGTCGTATTGCGCGACGAGCTCGCGGGCGACCATGCCCGTGCCGGTCGCGACGTCGAGCACGCGGTCGGATGACTTTGCCTCGACGCGCGAGACGAGAAACCGCCGCCAGCGCGGGTCCTGCCCGAACGAGAGGACGGTCGCGCAGCGTTCATACGTCGGCCCGAGCGGCGCGAAGAGGTTCTTCGCATCCACGGCGCGAGTCTATGTTGCGGCGGTGGATTCCGAGCAAATCGCCACTGCCGCGGCCGTCAGCGGAACGGTCACGGGCGTTCTCGCCGCCGAGTCGGCGACCGGGCGGCGAAGCTGGCTGGTCGCGCTCGGCGACGACGACGCGCGACGCTGGCTCGTGCTCGACGACGAGGGGAAGCCGGTTACCGAGCGCGCGACCGTGCGCGAGGTCGCCTCGCTCGTAGCGATGGCCGAGGTGGCAGCCGAGCTTGCAGGCGAGGAGGATGTCGCTCGCGTCGCTTCGCCCGCATACCTGGACACGGTCGGAACGGCCGAGCTTGGCGGCGCGACCGCGCTCGTCGAGGCGTTCGTAACCGAGGTAGAGGAGCGGTACGCGCACCCGCTCAGCTAACGTGGATCGCATGGAAGGAAGCGGCTTCGGTTTTCCCTTCGGCGGCGGCGATCCCGAGGAGCTCTTGCGCGGGCTGCGCGAGTTCGCCGAGCAGCAGGCCGAGTCGGTGCAGGAGGCGCAGCGCGAGCAGTTCGCGACGCTGACGCTCAACACCGCGGTCGAGCTGACCTCGGCGGCGCTCTCACAGGTCCAGGTCAACGGCTCGGCCGACGAGCAGGCGATCGCGCTCCGCGATTCGATGCGGGTGCTCTTCCCCGAGGCTGTGGCGCTCGTCAGCGCCGCACGTCAGGGATTCATGCGCGAGCACCCCTAGGGGCCACGCACTACACTCCCGCGCCGGTGGCGCTCCTCGACCGTGCGATTGTCCAGATGCTGCCGGCGGTTCCGAAGCGGGTCGTCCGCGTGCTCGCGTCGCCCTACATCGCGGGCCCGGAGCTCGAGGATGCGGTCGGGGTCGTCCGGCGGCTGAACGCCGAAGGCAAGCTCGCCACCGTCGATGTGCTCGGCGAGGAAGTTTCGAGCGCCGGTGAGGCCGGCGAGATCGCGCACGCGTACCACCGCGTGCTTGCGCGTGACGAGACCGAAGGGCTCGACGCGAACGTCTCCGTCAAGTTGACGGGTCTCGGACTCGGAATCGACTACGCCCTCTGCCGCGAGAATCTCACCGCCGTCGTCGAGGACGCGCGCGTGCGGGGCAACTTCGTCCGCGTCGACATGGAGGACTCGTCGACGACCGACAGCACGCTGCGCCTCTACGCAGAGCTGCGGGAAAGCGGCGCCGAAAACGTTGGCGTCGTGCTGCAGGCGCGGCTTCGCCGCACGCTCGACGATGCCCGCGGGCTGGAGAACGTGCGTCTCTGCAAGGGGATCTACCTCGAGCCGGACTCGATCGCGTACCAGGACGCCGAAGAGATTCGCCACAGCTTTCGCGAGACGCTACGCGTGCTGATCGCGCAGGGGAGCTATGTCGGAATCGCGACGCACGACGAGGCGCTGATCGTCGACGCGCTCGAGCAGGTGCGGGCGTGCGGCCTTTCGAACGACCAGTACGAGTTCCAGATGCTGCTCGGCGTGCGCCCCGAGCGTGGCGACGCGCTCGTCCGCGACGGACATCGGCTGCGCATCTACGTCCCTTTCGGAACGCACTGGTACGAGTACTCGATGCGGCGGTTGCAGGAGAACCCGCGGATCGCGGGCTACGTCGCCGCCGACACCGTGCGGCGGCTCGCGCGGGGCTAAGAGCCCGGGTGGTAGTAGCGCCAGAGGATGCCGTTGCGGCAGCCGTCGATTGCCGGCGCGAGCCGGTCCTGCGGGTCGTAGAGCAGCGCCTCGGCCTTCTTCGCGATCAGCAGCGCAACGATCTGCGGCGTTCGGCCGGATGGAACCTTGACGCCGACCGACTTCGCGAGGTTGCCGAGCTTCGTGTGGTGGCACGCGACCCACTCCGTCATCCACACCGTCTTGTCCGGGCTCGAAAGCGCGGCGGGCGGGTGCAGAAGGCCCGGCTTCGAGCCGGAGCCGAATGCCGCCGCGACGCCGAGCGAGCCTGCCGACGCGACGAGCGCGAGCCAGACGATCGCGCGCATCGACGTCAGTATGCCTATACGGGCAGCGAGAATCCACCGTCGACGACGAGCACCTGGCCGCGCACCATCGCCGCATCCGGCGAGCAGAGGAACGCGACGGCGCCCGCGACGTCGTCAGGCGTGACGAGCCGGCCCGCCGGGTTTGCCGCCCCGAACTCGAGCATTTGCTCCCGGTTCGGGAAGTGTTCCAGCGCGCCGGTCTCGACCACCCCCGCAGAGACGGCGTTGACGCGGATCTTCGGCGCGAGCTCGACGGCGAGGTAGCGCACGAGCGCCTCGAGCGCGGCCTTCGACGTGCCGATCAACGCGTAGTTCTCGAGCACTCGCTGCGAGCCGAGTGACGAGATCCCGACGATCGAGGCGCCGTCGGGCATCTGCGGCGCGGCGGCGCGGGCCAGCGAGAGCAGTGCGCGCGCGTTCGCGTTCAGCGTCCAGTCCCAGTGCTTGTCCTCGGTCTCGAGCGCTTTCCGCACGACGCCGGTCGCGGCGTTGTGGACGAGCACGTCGAGTGGTCCGAGCGCGGCGACCTCTTCGAGCACGCGCTCGGAAGTGACGTTGCCGCGGACGAGCGTCACTTCGGCGCCAGCCTCGCGCAACTCGGCGGCTGCCTCCTCGGCGGCCTTGTCGTTGCGCAGGTAGCCGATCGCGACGTGGCCCGCGCCGTCGCGGGCGAGGCGCAGTGCGATCGCCCGGCCGATGCCGCGCGACCCGCCCGTCACGAAGACGGTCACGCGCGACGGAGTGGTTCGTCGGCCGGCGCGGTGCTCGGGATCTGAGCCCAGCCCGGCCGGCTGCGCGGTTCGCGGCCGCCCTGCTCCGCCTTCGAGGAGGCGTAGCCGAGACGGTCGAGCAGCGCCATCTTCTCCTCGCCGTAGCGCCGCACCGGGTCGTCGGCGGGAAGGCCCGCGACGAGCTCCTCGATCCGCGCCCGCAGCTGGTAGGCGAAATGGGGCGTCGCCGGGCCGACGAGGCGGTCGACGTCGTCGCGTGTCGGCTCGCGGTCCATCGGCGCAAGCCTACCCCCGGCGTCGCTTGACGATGCCGGACCAGAGCCGCGCCGGGTTCCCCGGCGCGGCGATTTGCTTGGCGACTAGTGTCGAAGGGTGAGACGCCGAGTTTCAGCCGTCGATCTGATGCTGCTCGGCACGGTCCTCCTCTGGGCGCTGAACGTGACCGTGACCCGCTATGTCGTCACGCACGGCTTCAAGCCGCTCGCCTACGCGACCGAGCGCTACTTCGCCGCGACGGCGCTCTTCTGGGGCTTCACATGGCAGCGTGAGCGCACGTTTCAGATACGCCTCTCGGACACGCAGCTGATCGGCGTCGCCGGTCTCCTGATCTTCCTGAACCAGCTGTGCTTCGTCTACTCGGCGAAGCTGACGAACGCGTCGACACTCGCGCTGATGCTCGGCGCGACGCCGATCTTCGCGGGCGTGATCGCGTACGCCGTCGGATTCGAGCGGGTCGGCGGCACGTTCTGGGTGGCGGCGGCGATCGCGTTCGTGGGCGTCGGTCTCGTCGCGGGCGGCGGCGTTTCGGGCAACGTCGGCGGCGACCTGCTCGGGATCGGCACGGCCGCGACCTGGGCGGGCTACTCGGTCACGATCGCGCCGCTGATGCGCCGCTACTCCCCGTTTCGGATCAGCGCGCTCGTGCTCGCGCTCGGCTGGCTGCCGCTCGCCCTCGTCAGCATCCCCGAGCTCATCGCGCAGGGCTACGGCACCTTCGGCTGGAAGCTCTGGCTCGCGTTCGGCTACGCGGTGGTCGGCCCGCTCTTCCTGACGAACATCCTCTGGTTCACTGCGATTGCGCGTGTCGGCCCGTCGCGCGCGACGTTGTACACGACGATCCAGCCGTTCTTCGCCGTGCTCTTCGCGATCCTGCTCTTGTCGGAGCACCTCAACCGCTGGGACATCTTCGGCGCCGTTGCGATCGCCGCCGGCATCGTGCTCGAACGCGTCCGTGGCCGCGCACCGGCGGCAGTGGCGGCAGTCGAATGAACTTGCGCGAGCGTCTCGCGCGCCAGCCTGCCGGCTACGACTACACGATCCGCCGCATCCTCGCGATCTACTCGGGGCTGATGGTGACGCTGCTGCTCGCCGCGCTCGACCAGACGATCGTGGCGACGGCGCTGCCCCGGATCGTCTCGCACCTCGGCGGGCTGACGCAGTACTCGTGGGTGTTCACCGCGTACATGCTCATGTCGACGATCACCGTGCCGGTGTACGGGCGGCTCGGCGACGTGCACGGGCGGCGGCCGCTGATGCTGATCGCGGTCACGATTTTCCTCGTCGGCTCCGCGCTCTGCGGCGCCGCGCAAAACATGACCGAGCTCGTCGTCTTCCGTGGCATCCAGGGAATCGGCGCGGGAGGGCTCTTTCCGCTGACCCTCGCCGTGATCGGGAGCATCGTGCCGCCGCGGGACCGCGGACGCTGGCAGGGGCTCACCGGCTCGGTCTTCGTGTCGGCGTCGATCATCGGCCCGGCAGTCGGCGGTTTCATCGTCGATACCACGAGCTGGCGCTGGGTCTTTCTCGTCAACGTCCCGGTCGGCCTCGTCGCGCTGGTCGTGATCGCGTTCACGATGCCGAAGCGCCGGTTGCGGACGGAGCACGTGATCGACTGGCTTGGTGCGGGATTGCTCGGCGCCGGCACCGCGTCGCTTTTGCTCGGGCTCGTCTGGGCAGGACGGCAGTACGCGTGGACGAGCGGGCACGTGGTCGGCGCGATCGTCTTCGCGGCGTGTGTGCTCGCTGTCTTCGGCTTCGTCGAACGGCGGGCGCGCGAGCCGATCCTGCCGTTCGACGTCCTGCGCAACCCGATCGTGGCGGGCAGTGTCGCCTGCATGGCCCTTGTCGGGATGGCGATGTACGGGACGATCTCGTACGTGCCGCTCTTCGTCCAGGGCGTGATCGGCACGTCGGCGACGTCGTCGGGAGTCGTGCTGACGCCGCTCATGCTCGGCGCTGTCTGCACGTCGTTTCTCTCCGGCCAGCTCGTCTCGCGCACCGGGCATTACCGGTGGAACGTCGTGATCGGGCCACTCGTTCTCGTCACGGGCATGGCACTGCTCTGGCGGATGAACGTCCACACGACGAACGGCGAGGCTGCGCGCGACATGGTGATCGCCGGGATCGGCATTGGCTCGATGACGCAGGTGTTCGTCATCTCCGTCCAGAACGCCGTCGAGCGCGCACGCATCGGTTCGGCCACGGCGCTTACCCAGTTCGGTCGGCAGATGGGGGCGACGATCGGCGTGACGGTGATGGGCGTGATCGTCAACTCGGGCTTGCCTGCGGCGGCGACGAGCGGCGAGGGGATCTCGATCCACCGGTTGCCGCCGGGCCTGCGCGACTCGTTCGCGAGCGCGTTGCGCCCAGCGTTCCTCGCGACGACCGCCATCGCGCTCGCGGTCTGGGTGATCGCCGTCCGCTTCGTGAAGGAGGTTCCGCTCCGCCGCTCGGTCGAGCCGCTGCCGGGAGCCGAGGCTGCTGCCGGCACGCCGAATCCCGGCGGCGCCGACTGAGACAATCGCCGGGTGAGCCCCCAGCGCAGAACCGCGCTCGTCTCCGTTGCCGCAGCGGTCACGCTCGTCGCGCTCAAGCTGTCGGTGGGCATCGCCGCGCACAGCCTCGGCCTGATCTCGGAGGCGATCCACTCCGGCGTCGATCTCGTCGCCGCCCTGCTCACGTTTTTCGCCGTCGGCGTCGCCGGCCGGCCGGCCGACCCGAGCCATCAGTACGGACACGGCAAGGCCGAGCATCTCGCCGCGCTCGCCGAGGCCGCGTTCCTCGCCGTTGCGAGCGTCTTCATCGCCGTCCGCGCGATCGAGCGGCTGACAGGCTCGTCGGCGCATGCGGTGAACGCGGCCTGGTACGTGTTCGCGGTCGTCGGCGTCGTCATCGTCGTCGACGTGAGCCGCACACTCGTCTCGTGGCGCGCGGCGCGCCGCTACGAGAGCGCTGCGCTCTCGTCGAATGCGCTCCATTTCGCGAGCGACCTCTCTGGTTCGGTTGCCGTGCTCGTCGGGCTCGTGTTCGTGCGCTCCGGTTATCCCGACGGCGACTCGTACGCGGCGCTCTTCGTCGCGGTGCTCGTGCTGCTCGCCGCCTCGAGGCTCGCGCGCGGGAACATCGACGTGCTCATGGACCGTGCACCCACGGACGCAGAGGACGCGGCGCGTGCGGCGATCGCCGCGTTGCCCGAGGTCGCGCTGCGGCGGCTGCGCATGCGCCAGGCCGGCGGTCGACAATTCGCGGACGTTGTGATCGGCGTGTCGTCGGTCGCGGGCGTCGCCCAGGGGCATGCGGCCGCGGACGCGGTCGAGGCCGCAGTCGAGCAGGCGCTACCGGGAAGCGACGTCGTCGTCCACGTCGAGCCGCTCGAGGACGCGGGCATCCGCGAACGCGCGCACGCCGCGGCCGTCGCCGTCCGGGGCGTGCGCGAGGTACACAACCTCGCGCTCGTCGACCTGGACGGACGCACCGAGCTCTCGCTGCACCTGAAGCTGCCGGGTGACGTGTCGCTCGAGGCCGCGCACGACGTCGCCGAGGAGCTCGAGCGCGCAATCTGCGCGGCCGTGCCCGAGGTCGACACCGTGCAGACGCATCTCGAGCCGCTGACCGAGCCCTCGGCCGCGCACGAGGTCGTCGATGACAAGCGCACCGTCGAGCGGATCGTGCTCGAGGCGACGGGTCGCCTCCCACGCGAGCTCCGTTTCCTGAGTACCGACTCCGGTCTCGTCGCCTTCCTCACGCTCGGACTCGACGGCGCAGGCACGCTTGCCGATGCCCATGCGCACGCGAGCCAGATCGAAGAGCGGATCCGGCGGGAGCGCCCCGACATCGACGAAGTGATCGTCCACACCGAGCCTTGAGCACTCTTTGCATGTTCAGCCCGAAAGGCATGAATCTCGAGCGTGGCTGGCCGGGGCGGATCGACGGCGTCAACGTGATCCAGCTTGCGGCGCAGACGCTCCAGGTCTTCTTCACCGCCGGCGGCGCGCTACGCGAGCACGCGGTCTATCCGCTCTCCGAGGTCGACTTGCTGCCGCCGGTGCTCTACCCGCCGACGATCCGCGTCTTCGAAGGCGACGACTTCGCCTTCGCGAACACGGCAGCTGTTCGCGGGCCGGACGTCGAGATCGCCCGCCCCGACGGTGCCGCGGAGCTTCGGACGAGGCCGGCGGTGGCGGCCATGATCGGCGACGAAGGCACGATCGGCGGCTTCACGGGCGCCAACGTGTGGAACGCGCCGGCTCTGCACGGCGCGAAACGCAGCGATTTCGCGCTGTCGTTCGGGCCCGTGCTCGTCACTGCCGACGACTACGCCGCGTCAGCCGTGTGGCAAAACCGCGTCGAGCTGGCAGCGCGGGACACCGTGCTCCGTGTCGGCGATCTGCTCGTCGCGCCGTACGCAACGGGCGAGAGCGTTGCGCGCGGGACGATCGTCGAGCTCGACGTGCCGGGAATCGGCGTCTTACGAAACCGAGTTAGCTGATGCGCTTCTGGCCGGCGCCCGACGGGCCCATCACGTAGATCGCGGAGACGTTGCTGCGCGTGCTCGCGAACACGATCTGCTTGCCGTTCGGCGACCAGACCGGATTTGTGTTGTCGCCGAACGAGTTCGTCAGCATCCGCTGACTGCCGCCGCCCGCGTTGACGATTCCGATCTGCCACTGACCGTTGCTGTAGGCCTGGAAGACGATTTGCCGGCCGTTCGGCGACCACTGCGGGTTCTGCGCGCTGCCGTTCGTATGCGTGATCTGGTGGGCTGCGCCGCCGGCGGCCGACGTCACGTAGATCTCGTAGTGGCCCGACCTGTCGCTCATGAACGCGACCTGCTTGCCGCTCGGCGACCAGCGCGCGTCGGTCTCGTCGGAGGCCGTGCGCGCGATCGCGTGCGCCCCCGAGCCGTCGGCGTTCATGACGTAGACGTCACCGAAGGCATTGGCCGCCGTCCGGTCGAACGCGAGCTGCTTGCCGTTCGGCGAGAAGGACGCGAGGTAGTCGTCGTTCTCCGCGCTCGGCGTGAGATCGGTCTGCGTGCCGCCCGTCGCGGGGACGGTGTAGACCGACCCGACACCGGCGCGGATGCGCTCGAAGAGAATCGACTTGCCGTCAGGTGACCAGCCGAGCATCTGGTCGTAGCCGCCCGCACCAGACGTGACGCGACGGTCGCCGCCTCCGGTCGCGTTCACGACCCACACCTGTCCGCTCAACGTCTGGCCGTGGCCGTGCGTGTCGCGCGAGTAGCCGATCGTCTTGCCGTTCGGCGACCACGCCGGGTCGCTGTGGTCGGGCGAGCCGTGCGTGAGCTCCTTCGCGGCGCCGCCGCCGGCCTTCATCACGAAGATCTGGAAGTAGTTGCCGACCTCACGCGCGAACGCGACCTGCGTCCCGTTCGGCGAGAACGAAGGCTGAATGTCGCCGCCGTTGGCGGTTCCCTGGCCATCGGCTGTGCCGGCAAGCGCGAGCGCGGCGATAGCGCCGCAGGCGAATGCCCATCCCTTCATGCGCACCACTACGCTCACTGCTAGCCCATCTTGTACACGGTCCTCGACTGGGACGGCACGGCGACCGTCCGCGACACTCTCTGGATGCTGCTCGAGCGCTTCGGCGACCGGGAGGTCTTCGAGCGCATGGAGAGGGCCCTCGGGACGACCCATTCCCATCAGGAAGTGATGGAAATCGAGATGGCGACGATCGGCGCGTCGCTCGAGGAGGTGTCCGCGTTTCTCGTCGAGGAGGTCGAGCTTCGGCCAGGTTTCCACGCTTTCGTCGACAGATTCCGGCCGCTTGTCCTCTCGAGCGGCTTCCACGAGACGATCGAGCCGGTGCTGGCGCGTGAGCATGTCGAGGTGGACGTCGTCGCGAACCGGGTCGACGCACGGCCGGCCGGCTGGCGCGTGCGCTGGCAGGACCCGGCGCCGTGCCCCGAGTGCGGCGATCTCTGCAAACGGCGGGCGCTCCCGGCCGGCAGGCCGATCGCCTACATCGGCGACGGCTATTCCGACCGCTGCGCCGCGCTCGCGGCCGACCGGGTCTTCGCCCGCGGCACGCTTGCCGAGTACCTCACCTCACGAAACCTGCCTTACGAGCCGTTCGAGACCCTGGACGACGTTGCTGCTCGCCTTTCCTGAGCCCTACGACTTCGACGTCTCGACCGAGCGGTTCCGCGCCTTCGGCGTCGATCTCGCGAACCTCTGGCACGAAGGCGGACTCCACCGCGTCGTCGGCAGGCGCGAGGTGCGGATCGAGGCGGCGCCCGGCGGCGTCGACGTCGAGCCGCTCGACGAGGAGATCCGACCGGTCGTCGAGAAGCTCCTCGGCCTCGAATTCGAGCTGCCTCCCTTCTACGCCTGGGCGGCCGAGCAGCCGGTGCTGGACGAGCTCGTGCTTCGCCTCGCAGGGTTCCGGCCGCCGCTCGCGCCCGATCCCTTCGAGTCGCTCGTCACCTCGATCACGGCGCAGCAGGTCTCGCTCTTCGCAGCGTTCGCGATCCGCAACCGGATGACGGAACGCTACGGCGAGCGTGGCGAAGTCGCGTTCGCATTTCCCGCGCGCGATCGGATCGCGCAGGCTACGGAGGACGAGCTTGTCGCGATCGGGTTCTCACGGCGCAAGGCCGAGTACGTGATCGGGCTCGCGCGAAGCGATCTCGACCTTAATGGCCTCTCAACACTGGACGACGACGAGATTCGCGTGCGGATCACCGCGCTGCGCGGGCTCGGTCCCTGGACGGCGGAATGGTTCCTCGCGCGCCACCTCGCGCGACCGCGCGCGTGGCCTGCCGGCGACCTCGGCGTGCGCAAGGCGGCCGAGAGCCTCTACGGTCTGGACGTGCACGAGCTCGGCCGCAGACTCGATCCGTTCCAGAATCTCTCGGCGCACTATCTCCTCACCGGGATGCGCGTCGCATGAACTTCCGGCGCGCGACGAAGACGGACGAGGCGGCGCTGCGTAGCCTCTGGGAGGAGTTCGAGGTCGAGGTCCCCGAGCCGCCCGGCTTCCCGGCCGAGCGGTGGGACGAGCAATGGACGACGATGCAACGAAGCCTGGAGAAAGGCGTGGTCTACGTCGCCGAGGACGACGCGATTGTCGGCGCCGTCGAGATGCTGCCGCTCGATCGCGGCGTCGCGCATGTCGAATGGGCGCACGTGCGCGCGACGCACCGCCGCCGCGGGCTCCTCACCGAGCTCTTGCGCCGGGCGGTCGCCGACGTGAAGGAGCAGGGAGCGACGATGGTCTCGCTCGAAGCTCTGATCTCGAACGAGGTCGGTCTCGTCGTCTGGCATCGCCTCGGCTTCCAGGAGGTCGAGTACTTCATGGCGTCGCCGCTCGACGCGCTCGAGCGCAAGCTCGGCGAGGAGTCGAAGGGCGAGTCGAAAGCCTCGACACACGTCCAGAGCGACGACCGCACGTCGGTCGACCGCGCCGTCGCGCAGTTCGTGCCGCGGCTCGAGGTACCCGAGATCAGTGCGTCGGAGAGCGGCTGGATCCGCATCGCCGATCCGCTCCTCGACTCGGACCGCTCGGCGCAGGGCCGGTTCGCAGGCGATCTCTCAGACCGGCTCGGCGCGGTCGTCGTCGCGCTTTCGCTCGAAGAGGGAGAAGTCGTGCGCTTCCGTCTCTACGAGAGCGGCCGCATGGTCGACGAGTATCTCTCCGTGCCGACGTACTACGGACCGGTCTCGAAGGGTGACGAGCTCGCGCTCGAAGCGAACCCAACGCTCGTGGCGCGGCTCACCGGCGCAGATCGCGACGACGTGCACCGCGTGGCGCGCACCGCGGCGTCGGCGTCGGAGCTGCCGCCGGCGGCCGAGCTCTACCGTCTGATCGCCGCGATGATGGGGCTCGAGGGATGAGGTTGATCGACGCACCGCGCTGTCCGTACTGCGCGCGTCGTGGGTCGACGCGCTCGCCGAGCGTAACGTCGGTCGCGTCGGAGATCGGGCTCGTGAGGAGCTTCGCCTGACCGACATCACCATCGAGGAGTTGGAAACGCGACTCGGACAGGTGCGCGTCGTCGACGTCCGCCGGCCGGAGGAGTACGACGGCACGCTCGGGTCTGCCTGCGATCCACGCCAGGGCCACATCCCCGGCGCCGTCAACGTCGACGTGCGCGAGCTGATGATGCTCACCGAGGACGAGCTGCGCGAAAAGGTCGACGTGGCCGACGGCGGGGAGGTCGTCTGCTACTGCCACAGCGGGTCGCGCTCGGCGCTGGCGGTCGAGGCGCTTCGCCGCTTCGGCTACGACGCGCGGAACTACCCGGGCTCGTGGCACGAGTGGTCGCGCACGGAGCTGCCGATCGAGGGCTAGGCGGCGGCCTCGCGTAGAAACGCGAGGCAGAGCTTGCGGCCGAGCTCGTGCCAGGCCGACAGCTTCTCGTCGAGCTCGGCGCTCAGCACGGGCAGCGGCCGGTCGAGCTTGCGGCCGTCCGACCACCACTTGAGCGCCTGCTCCTTGCGCGCCTCGGGGTGGAACTGGACGCCCCAGGCCCGCTTGCCGACGCGGAACGCCTGCTGCTGGTTCGAGGTCGCGGCGAGTCGTGTGGCGCTCGGCCCGGGCTCGAACTCGTACGCGTTCGCCAGCAGCGCCTCGAAGCGTTCCGGCAGCACGCCGACGATCGGGTCCGCCTCGCCTTCTGACGTCAATGCGACGTCGTAGAAGCCCGCGTGCCACTGCTGCGCACGGCCGACCTTGCCACCGGTCGCGTGCGCGAGCGTCTGCGCGCCGAGGCAGACCCCGAGCAGCGGCTTCTCCTCCGCGACCCAGTCGCGCAGAAGCTCGTACTCGTCGTTCAGCCACGGGTGCTCGGCCTCCTCGCCGACGTTCATCCGGCCGCCGAAGACGAGCACGGCGTCGAAGCCGTCCTCCTGCGGAACGCCTTTCGTCGGCAGCTCCCATTCGACGAGCTCGTGACCCTCGCCGCGGATCACCTCGCCGAAGAGCTCGCTGCGGACGTTCGGCCCGTGGTCGACCGCGAGGATGCGCATTTGCGCGGAGCGTAGCCCGGCGTCAGACTTTTCGGAAGCCGTGAAGTACCTCGTCACCGGTCAGGCGGGTTCGGGGAAGTCGAGCATCGCGCGCGAGCTCGCCCGTCGCGGGTATGCCGCCTACGACACCGATTCGGTGCGCGACGCGTGCGGCTTCGACTACGCGGAAACGGGGCTGCCTGTGCCGGCCGGAACCGAGATCACGCACCCGATCGACTTCCGTCGCTTCCACTGGAACTGGCGACTCGACGTGCTCGACGAGCTACTCGCAAGTGCCGACGACGTGTTCGTCTGCGCGATCACCTCGAACACCGTCTCCGAGCGGCATCGCTTCGACCGTGTCTTCGTCCTTCAGCTCGACGATGAGACGCTTGCACGCCGGCTCCGGGAGCGATCGGGCCACGCCTTCGGCAAGAATCCGCACGAAGCGGCAGGCGTCATCGCACACAACCGTGTGATCGCGGATGAATGGCGCGCGCGCGGCGCGATCGTGATCGACGCGACCCAGCCGCTCGACGTCGTCGTCGACGCGATCGTCGCCCAGATGCGCTGAGAACTAGGCCCGCGTGTTTTTGCGGTTCCGCCACCAGCGAATGCCGAGGCGGATCGCTCGCCGAAGCAAGAAGAACACGAACCGATCCTAATCCCTGGCGAGCGGCCGCGCGCCAGGGTCAAGTCCTGCGATCACGCAAATCTCCGTGGCGCGAGGAGTGGAGGATTGCCGGAATGCAAGACCTGACCCCGGTTCAGCCAACGGGCACATCCTCTTCCTCGAGCAGCTTGCGCAGGAGGAGCGCGCCAGCGGGCGCCTGAGCGACTCCGTTTGTCTGGTTGTTGTTGTTGAAGAACGCGTAGGCCTCTTCCGTCTCACCGGCGAGCTTGCGCAGCGCCGGCACCCATTCGCGTAGCTCGTCCTCGTCGTAGAGGTAGTCGAACCGCTGCGACGCGCCGCCTCCGCGCACGTTCCACGTCCCGGCGCTGCGCCCGTGGAAGCGGACGTAAGCAGTCGGCGACGTCGCGGCGACGAGCGTGTCAGGGACGTTCGCCGCTTCGACCTTCGGCGCGTCGACGACGACCCACGACATCTGCCGCTCCTCGAGCCAGCGCAGGAGCTCTGCGCGAACGTCCTCGGCGAACCAGGAGCGGTGACGCGGCTCGACGAGCATGCGGTCGCTGCCGAGCTCGGCGCGCGCCCATTCGAGATACGAAAGCGCCGACGGCTTCCAGACGACATACGGCGGCAGCTGGAAGAGGATCCCGCCGAGCTTCCCTCGCTCGCGCAGCGGTTCGAGCGCGTGGAGGAACTGCCGGAAGACCTCAGAACGCAGCTCGCGCGGCGGCCGGTCGACGCGGCCGCGCTCGTCGACGGGCATCCCCTCGCGCAGGTCGGGCGGGAGCTGCTCGAGCCGGACGGGGTGCCGCGTCATCAGACCGAACGCCTTGATGTGCGCGACGAAGCCGGCCGGAGTCCGGTCGGCCCAGCCCTGCACGGTCGTGCGCTCGGGCAGCCGGTAGTAGGTCGAGTCGATCTCGACGGTCGAGAAGTGCTCCGCGTAGTACGGCAGCCTGTCCTGTGCGGGCACGCCCTTCGGGTACCAGTGCTTGATGAGCGCCTCGTCCGCGAACGAGCACGTGCCGATGCGAAGCGGCGTAGACATGGGCCGATCCTAGAATCACCAGATGGATTCGAGACCGATCGGTGTTTTCGACTCCGGCGTCGGTGGCCTGACCGTGCTCCACGAATGCCTCGTGACGATGCCGAATGAGGACTTCGTCTACCTCGGCGACCACGCGCGCCTGCCGTACGGGCCACGGCCGCTCGAAGAGGTGCGCCGGTTCGCGTTCGAGATCGGCGGCTACCTCGCGACTCAGGACGTGAAGCTGATCGTCGTCGCCTGCAACAGCGCCACCTCTGCCGCGTTGCCTGCGCTGCAGGAGTCGCTCGCCGTCCCCGTGATCGGCGTGATCACGCCCGAGGCGTACGCGGCTGTGCGCGCGACGCGCAATCGCCGCATCGGGTTGCTCGCGACCGAGGCGACCGTCGCCGCCGGGCGCTACGAGCAGCTGGTCCGATCGCTCGATGCCGGCGTGCGCTTCACGGCGGTCGCGTGTCCGGAGCTCGTGCCGCTGATCGAGGCGGGTGAGCAGACGGTCGATGCGGTGAAGGAGTACGCCGCGCCGCTCGAACAGGCAGGCTGCGACACCGTGATCCTCGGCTGCACGCATTACCCGCTGATCCGCCCGGTCTTCCAGCGCGTTTTCGGCCGCGACGTGACGCTTGTCTTTTCGGCGGAGGAGACGGCACGCGAGGTCGCCGACACGCTCGCGCGCAAGGGCTGGGAGCACGACCGCTCGCGCTCCGGCGCCTACCGCTTCCTCACGACCGGCGACCCGGCGCTCTTCCGCGAGCTCGGCGAGCGCTTCTTGCAGCTCCCGCTGACCGAGGTCGAACGCGTCACCGTCGCCGAGCTCGAGCAAGCCGCCGCATGAGTCGCCACGACGGTAGACGGCCGGACGAGCTGCGTGCGCTCGCGGCGGACCCGAACTTCCTCGAGCAGCCGCACGGGATGGTGCTGTGGTCGCAGGGAAAGACGCGCGTGCTCTGCACGGCGAGCGTCGCCGAAGGTGTGCCGCGCTGGCTCTACAAGTCGGGCCGCGGCTGGATGACGGCCGAGTACTCGCTCCTGCCCGCGTCGACCGGCGATCGCACCGAGCGCGAAGCGGCGCGCGGACGTCAGGGCGGCCGCACGGTCGAGATCCAACGGCTGATCGGCCGCGCGCTCCGCGGCGTCGTCGACTTCGAGGCTCTCGGCGAGCGCACCGTGCACCTCGACTGCGACGTGCTTCAGGCCGACGGCGGTACGCGTTGCGCCGCGATCTGCGGCGCGTACGTCGCCGCGCGTCGCGCGCTCGACCGGTTCGGGCTCGCGAAGGCGCTGACCGGCTCGGTCGCAGCGGTGTCGGTGGGAGTCGTCGACGGGGAGTCGCTCCTCGACCTCGACTACGTCGAAGACTCGGGGGCGGACGTCGACCTGAACGTCGTGATGACGGGCGACGGCCGGCTCGTCGAGGTGCAGGCGACGGCCGAGCGCGTTCCGTTCGACCGCGAGCGGCTCGACGAGCTGCTCGACCTCGCTGCGGCCGGCATCGAGCAGCTCGCCGCGCGCCAGCAGGAGGCCGTTGACCATCCTCGCGAATAGCACGCTCTTCGTCCTCGGCGGCTGGGCGGCGTTCGGCAGGCTGGCGCTCGCCGCCGGTCTCGGTGCCGCCGTCGGCATCGAGCGCGAACTGCGCGAGCGCGAAGCGGGGATCCGGACACATCTGCTCGTCTCGCTCGGAGCCTGCCTGTTCACCCTCGTCTCCGCCTACGGCTTCGAAGGCGTCGTGCGCGGTGGCCAGGTCGTCGTCGATCCGACGCGGATCGCCGCGCAGATCGTCACCGGCATCGGCTTCCTCGGCGCCGGCGCGATCATCCGCGACGGCATCTCCGTCCGCGGTCTGACGACGGCCGCGAGCCTGTGGATCGTCGCCGCGATCGGCATGGCGACGGGTGCCGGCTACTACTGGCCGGCGGTCGCAGGTACGGCGCTGACGGTCTTCGCGCTCTGGCCGCTCCGCTTCGCGGCCTACCACCTGCTCGAGCGCTTCCGGCCGCCCGAGCGGCGGCTCGTCGTCGAGTTGCGTCAGGAAGCGAGCGTCGACCGTCTCCTCGGTCACCTCGACACCCGCATGGTCGAAATCGAGCAGGAGCGCGACCGGCGCGTCGTGACACTCGAGCTCGAGCAGCCGATCGACGACGCGCTCGTCGCGCGGGTCTCCGACCTCGACGAGGTCGTCGCGGTTCGCTGGCACAAGTGAAAGCCGTTCTCGCGTCGCAGAATGCGCACAAGCTGCTCGAGCTGCGCGAAGGGCTTCCCGGCTGGGAGCTCGAACCGCTCGACGCCGACGACTATCCCGAGGAGACCGGCACGACCTACGGCGAGAACGCGCGGATCAAGGCCCAGTTCGGTCGCACGCGCGCAGACGCAGATGCGTGGGTGCTCGGCGAGGACTCGGGCATCGAGTGTGACGCGCTCGACGGCGCGCCCGGCCTGCACTCCGCGCGCTGGACGCCGAAGGGCGACCAGGCCGATGCGCTGCTCGAACGGCTCGCCGGCGAGACGAACCGTCGTGCGCGCATGATCACCGAGCTCGTCGCGCTTCCGCCGTCGGACCACGAGATCCGCGTGCGCGGTGTGCTGGAAGGAGACCTCGCGACCGAACGTCGCGGGAGCGCCGGCTTCGGCTACGACCCGATCTTCATCCCCGAGGGCTACGGCGAGACGGTCGCCGAGCTCGGCGACGACTGGAAGCGCGTGCACTCTCATCGAGCGCGTGCGGCGCAGGCGCTGGTCGCCGCGATCCGTAACGGCGGTACCAGTTGACCTCGGCGCCGAGCACGATCACGTTCGCCATCACGTAGAGCCACACGAGGAGCACCGCCGGCCCCGAGAGCGTCTGCAGCACCGGGTTGTGCTTTGAGAGGCGCACGAACGCAGGCAGGAACTGGAAGGTCGCTTCGAGCGCGATCGCCGCGGCGGCGGCACCGGTGATGACCTCGCGCCACGTGAGGTTGTCGTTCGTCAGCACGACGTACGCGGATGCGAGGAAGAGGAAGACGCCGAGCAACGATACGAGCAGCGACACCGCATTCGCGAACAGCGAGCTCTCGCCGATCGCCGTGTAGCGCTTGAGGAACTCGGCGCCGACCGATCCGACGACGAGCGAGAGGAACAGGAACATCAGCGACCCGACCATCATCATCGTCGCGAGCGCCTTGCCGCGCAGGAACGGCCGGTTCGGCTTGCCGTAGACGATGTTGAATGCGCTCTCGAGCACCGAGAAGAGCGACAGCGACGACCACGCGAGGAACGCGCCTCCGACAATCCCGAGCGCGGTCGCGTTCTCGCGGATCGCCCGGACGGCGTTCAGGATCGAGTTCAGCGACGTGCTCGGAAAGGCGCGGTGGAGCTCTCGCACGAAGAACGAATGGGAGGTCGCCTGGCCGACCGCACCGAGCAGCACGAGCGAGAGGAAGAGCAGCGGCACGAACGAGAGGAGCGCGAAGTAGGCGATCATCGCGGCAAGGTGCGTGCCTCGGTCGGCGAAGAACTTGCTGAGGATCGCTTTCATCGCGTAATCAATGGCGCAGTATGCTCCGGCGCATGGATGCCGCCCAGGCGCTCGCCGATCTGACCGAGATCTCGTCGCAGGTCGTCCATGTCGCGATCGTCGACGAGGGTGGATCGGTGCTCGCGACGACGATCGGCGACGCGAGCCGGGCCGGGCGCTTCGTCGAGAGTGTCTCGACCCTGCTCGACGAGGCCGACGAGCTGCGTCAGCAGCGCGGGCTCGCGACCCTCGCGCAGCTCGAGGCAGCGACGCTCGACGGCAGCGTCTTCGTCGTCCGCCGCGGCGGGCGGATGATCGCCGCGACGACGCGGCCCGATCCCACGGTCGGGCTCGTCTTCTACGACCTCAAGCACTGTCTCCGCTCGATCGCAGAGGAACCGGGCGCGAACGGCACGCCGAAGCGCGCCCGGAAGAAGAGCGGCAATGCCGCGTAAGCTCGTTTCCGCGCTGATGCTGGCGATCGGCTCGCTCGCCGGCTCGCTCGTCTATCGCCGTCGCGTCGCGCGCAAGGTCGAGCGCGTCGATCTCTACGCCGAGGACGGCTCGATGGCGTCGATCGCGGCCGGAATGCCCGACGCGGAGCGGCTCCTGACGCTCGCCCGCGAGCTCGTCGCGCTTGCGCGGTGACCGATCTGGCCACGCAGATCCGCGACGCCGCACTCCTCGAGGGCGATTTCGTCCTCCGTTCGGGCAAGCGCAGCTCCTACTACCTCGACAAGTACCGTTTCGGCACGCGTCCCGACTTGCTCCGTCCGCTCGGAAAGGCGATCGCCGACGCCGTGCGGGAGCACGAGCCGAACGCCGTTCGCCTTGCCGCGCCCGAGCTCGGCGCCGTCACGCTCGCGACCGCGGCCGCGCTCGAGCTCGACCTGCCGTTCGTGATCGTGCGCGGCAAGCCGAAGGAGTACGGGACCGCAAACCGGATCGAAGGCGCCTATGACGAGGGCGACTGCGTCTGCCTCGTCGAGGATGTCGTCACCTCCGGCGGAGCCGCGATCGAGGCGATCGAGGCCGTCCGCGAGGCCGGGATGCGTGTCTCGACCGCAGTCTGTGTCGTCGACCGCGAGGAGGGCGGAGCCGACGCGCTCGCCCGGACGGCGGTCCGCCTCAGGCCGCTGTTTTTGGCTTCACAGCTCAAAAACTGACGGTCATTTGGCTCTACAAGCGGTATCCGACGCCGTTGTTAGCCTTTTGAGCCAAGGCAGAACCCTCACAGGAGGCAAGGCTTTGACGAAGCAGGATTTCATCAACAAGGTTGCGGCCAAGAGCGGCCTCTCGAACCGCGACGCCGGTAAAGCCGTCGACGCCTTCATGGAGTCCGTGACCGAGACGCTGAAAAGCGGCGACTCGATCAACTTCACAGGTTTCGGCAAGTTTTCGCCGGCCGCTCGCGCGGCCCGTCAGGGCGTCAACCCGCGCACCGGGGAACGCGTCCAGATCGCGGCCACGACTGTTCCGAAGTTCAGCGCCGGTAGCCAGCTCAAGGCAGCGCTCAAGAGTTAGGCGAGAGCGCCTGACGCAGTTCCGGAGGGCCGCGACTACCGCGGCCCTCTGTCGTTTCGCAGGTCTAACCTGAAGGCGTGGCTGTTGCAACGCTGACGTTTGCCGACCGCATCGCCACCGAGGTCGAGCGCAAGCGAAGCCAGCTCGTCGTCGGGCTCGATCCGCGGCCCGAGCACCTCCCCGTCGAGCTCGGCGGCGACGTCGCGCGCTTCTGCTGCGGGATCGTCGACGCGGTTGCGCCGCACGCGGTCGCGGTGAAACCGCAGCTTGCGTTCTTCGAAACGCTCGGCGCCGCCGGTATGGCGGCCTTTGCGGAGGTTTGCGAGTACGCGCACCGCGCGGGACTGCTCGTGATCGCAGACGGCAAGCGCGGCGACATCGGCTCGACCGCGCGCGCGTATTCGGCGGCGTACCTCGAGGGCGAGGAACCGGTCGCCGACGCGCTCACCGTCAACCCGTATCTCGGACGCGAGTCGATCGAGCCGTACCTCGCTGCCGCGCGGCGTGACGGTGCGGGCATCTTCTGCATCGTCAAGACGTCGAACGCGGGCGGCGACGTCCAGGACGTCACGCTTTCCGATGGACGGCCACTCTGGCATCACGTTGCGACGCTCGTGAACGACTGGGGCGCAGAAGTCGTCGGCGAGCGTGGGCTCTCGTCGGTCGGCGCGGTCGTGGGCGCGACGTATCCACGCGCGGTTGCCGAGGCGCGCAAGTTGATGCCGCGCACGATGCTGCTCCTGCCCGGGATCGGCGCGCAGGGCGCCGGCCCGGCCGAGCTCGCCCGTGCGTTCACGAGCGGGCCCGCGAGCGCGCTCGTCAACGCGGCACGCTCGGTGATCTACGCGTACCGCGAGAGCGGTGAGGACTACAAGACCGCCGCGGGTGCCGAGGCCGCGCGTCTGCGCGACGAGATCTGGGCGGTGTCGGGGTGGTGACGGCGCGTCCATACATCTGGCCCGCCGCTTTCCTTGCCGCCGCCACGCTCGCAGTCTTCGGCATCCGCTCGGCGATGCATCACGCTCCGGCTGCGCCCGCGAAGCAGCCCGCGAGCTATGTGAACGCTCGGCCGGCCGCGAAGTACTACGAGGTGCGGGCCGGCGATACACTCGCGGGCGTCGCCGACAGGACCGGAATCTCGGCGACGCGCCTCCTCGAGCTGAACCCGAAGCTGGCGCCGACTGCGCTCTTCCTCGGCCAGAGAATCAGACTGCGATGAAGAAACTGCTCGCGCTCCTCTGCCTCGTGACGGTCGGATGCGCCGCAGGGGCGGCCGCGGCATCGCCGCCGGCGGTGGATGCGAAGGCGTGGATCGTCGAGTACGGCAACGGCCAGGTGCTGGCATCGCATGACGCAGACACGCAGCGGGCGATCGCGTCGATCACGAAGCTGATGACGGTGATCGTCACGCTCGAACACCACAAGCTCACGGACGTGATCACGGTCGACCCACGCGCAGCAGCGGTTGGGCAGGAGTCGATCGACCTGCGTTCCGGCGAGCAGATGACGGTCGCGAACCTCGTGCGCGGGGCGCTGATCCAGTCGGCCAACGACGCCGCGGCCGCGCTCGCACTCGGCACCTCGCCGAGCTTTCTCTCGTTCGCCAACCTGATGAACGCGAAAGCGGCGCAGCTTGGACTCGAGCACACGCACTTCGTCACGCCAGACGGGCTTGACGCTCCCGGTGAGTACTCGACCGCGGCCGACGTGACGACCCTCGCGCGTGACGCAATGCAGGTGCCGTTTGTCCGGCAGACGGTCGGCGAGAGCGTCGCGTACATCTCGGGCGCCCGGACCTTGCACACCTGGAACGACCTGCTCGGGGTGCTGCCCGGCGACATCGGCGTCAAGACGGGCCACACCGACAACGCCGGCTGGTGCCAGGTGCTTGCGGACAGGCAGGGATCGACGACGCTCTACGTGACGATCCTCGGCAGTCCGACGCGCCAGCAGCGAAACCGCGATCTCGCGCGTCTCGCTTCGTGGGGGCTCGGCGTCTTCACGATCGTGCAGCCTGTCGACGCTCACCGCGCGTATGCGACCGTCGAGCTTCCGTACGGCCGCGCGCCGCTCCCGCTCGTCGCCGGCTCGCGGCTCCGGACCTATATCCGGCCCGGTCGTGCGCTGACGGAGAAGATCGTCGCGCCACGGTCGACACGGCTACCCGTCAGGCGCGGCCAGGTGCTCGGCCACATCGAGGTCTGGGTCGGGAACACGCTGCTCGGCCGCCGGCCGCTCGTCGCCTCGCGCTCGGTGGCCAAGCCCGGGCTCGGCGGCCGCGTCACCTACTACGCGGGGCGTACCGTGCACCACATCGAGAGGTGGCTCACGTGATCGTCACGGTGACGATGAACAGCGCGTTCGCGCGGACGATCACCGTTCCGAACTTCCAGCGCGGACAGCGTCACCGCGCGAGCGCTGGACTGCCGCTCGCGGGCGGCAAGGGCGTCAATGTCGCTCGCGCGCTGAAGCAGCTCGGCGTGCCGGTCGTCGCGACCGGGCTTGCCGGCGGCCAGGCAGGGTTGCGGATCATCGAGCGGCTGACTGCCGAGGCGATTCTCAACGACTTCGTTCGCATCGAGGGCGAGTCGCGCACGACGACGGCGGTCGTCGATCCCACGAGCAACACGTACACGGAGATCAACGAGTGGGGGCCGGCGGTGAAGCCCGAAGAGCTCGAGATCCTGCGCGAGAAGCTCGACTACCTCTCGCAGGGCGCCGATCTCGTCGTGTTCGCGGGGTCGCTGCCGCGCGACGTCGACGACGATTTCTACGGCGAGGCGATTCGCGACCTCACACGACGCCACATCACGTCCGCGCTCGACTGCGAGGGCGAGCCCTTGCGGTACGGCGTCGAAGCGGAGCCGTTCCTCGTCGCGCCGAACCAGCGCGAGGCAGAGGGGCTCGTCGGCCAGGAGTTCCACGACGACGAGGACTTCCTGATGGGGCTCGACCAGATCGCAGAGATGGGCGTGCGCAACATCGTGATCACGACCGAGTTCGGCTGCTACGCATCGCTGCGTGAGGAAAAGCACGCACGCCGCTATCGCGTCGAGGCCCCGCACATCGAACCCGTCTCGACCGTCGGCGCGGGCGACACGTTCCTTGCTGCGTTCCTCGCCGCATACGTCGCGGGCCGCTCGCACGAGGAGGCGCTGCGTTCCGGCGTCGCGGCGGGTGCTGCCTCGACGCTCGAGCTCGGCGCAGGCATCTTCGACCCGCGCGAGGCCGCGCGCCTGCAGGCGGGCGTCACGGTCACCGAGTTGACGCCGCTCGCCGTCTGACGCTCGGGGCCGATCCGAGCGGGCTGTTATCGTTTTTCGATGGACGCGCGGACGGAGTCACTCGGGATCGGGCCGGAAACAGAGCTTCCCGAGAAGTTCGCGAAGGAGGGACTCACCTTCGACGATGTCCTTCTCGTCCCCGCCGAGTCGTCCGTCCTGCCGAACGAGGTCTCCACCGCGACGCGGCTCACGCGGACGATCGCGCTCGAGATTCCGCTCGTCTCGGCGGCGATGGACACGGTCACCGAGGCTCGCATGGCGATCGCACTTGCGCGGCACGGCGGCATCGGCATCCTCCATCGCAACCTCTCGATCGCCGAGCAGGCCGCCGAGGTCGACAAGGTCAAACGCTCCGAGTCGGGACTGATCGTCGAGCCGCTGACGCTGCCCCCGCACGCGCTCGTCTCGGACGCGCTCGCGCTGATGGAGCGCTACCGCGTGTCCGGCGTGCCGATCACCGACGAGGGCGGCCGGCTCGTCGGCATCCTCACGAATCGCGACCTCCGCTTCGAGAAGGACGTCAATCAGCCCGTCTCGGCGCTGATGACGTCGACCGATCTCGTCACCGCGCCGGTCGGAACGACGCTCGAGGAGGCGGAGAAGCTTCTGCATCGCCACCGGATCGAGAAGCTCCCGGTCGTCGACCACGAAGGCGTGCTCAAGGGCCTCATCACTGTCAAGGACATCCAGAAGCGCATCGAGTTCCCGCGCTCGACGAAGGATCTCCAGGGCCGGTTGCGCGTCGGCGCCGCAGTTGGCGTCGGGCCCGACGCGTTCGAGCGCGCGCAGGCGCTCCTCGACGCGGGTGCCGATGTGATCGTCGTCGACACCGCGCACGGCCACTCGCGCGGCGTCGTCGAGATGGTCGCGCGCGTGAAGGGGATCTCCGGGGAGTTCGAGGTGATCGCGGGAAACATCGCTACGGCGGACGCTGCCGAGGCGCTCATCGACGCAGGCGCGGATGCGGTCAAGGCCGGCATCGGCGCCGGGGCAATTTGTACGACACGCGTCGTCGCAGGCGTCGGCGTCCCGCAGATCACGGCTGTCTATGAGGTCGCGGAGGCCGCGGCCCGTCACGGCGTACCCGTTGTCGCCGACGGCGGCATCACCTCGTCCGGCGACATCGCGAAAGCGCTGGCGGCAGGCGCCGACACGGTCATGCTCGGCGGAATGTTCGCGGGCACCGACGAAGCGCCGGGCGACGTGATGGTCGTGCAAGGTGAGCGCGTGAAGGAATACCGCGGGATGGGCTCGCTCGGCGCGATGAAGGCGCGCGGCTTCGGTAAGGATCGCTACTTCCAGGGCGACGTCGAAGACGTCGACAAGCTCGTTCCCGAGGGCATCGAAGGGCGCGTCCCTTACAAGGGGCCGGTCGCGGCCGTGCTGCACCAGCTCGTCGGAGGCGTACGGCAGTCGATGGGTTACTGCGGTGCACCCACGGTTGACGCGATGAAGCACGCGCGCTTCGTGCGCATCACCGGCGCGGGTCTCCGCGAGTCGCACCCGCACGACGTCACGATCACGAAGGACGCTCCGAATTACCGCCGCGCCTGAGGTCAGGCAGCTCCATCCGCTCCCGGACGAGCGGCCGGTGCTCGTGCTCGACCTCGGCGGGCAGTACTCGCAGCTGATCGCGAGGCGCGTGCGCGAGGCGCGCGTGTATTCGGAGCTCGTGTCGCATCGCGCGACCGCGGAGGAGCTGCGCCGTCGCAACCCGATCGCGCTGATCCTTTCCGGCGGCCCGGCATCGGTCTACGCGGAGAACGCACCGCAGATCGATCACGGGATCTACGAGCTCGGCGTGCCGACGCTCGGCATCTGTTACGGCATGCAGCTGATGGCGCAGGACCTCGGCGGCAGCGTCGGCCGCGCGGCAGGTGAGTTCGGCAAGGCGTCGCTGCGACTGCGTGGCTCGCTCGCACGCGAGCTTGCCGAGGATCAGGTCGCGTGGATGAGCCACCGCGACTCGGTCGTCGCGGCGCCGACCGGCGCCGACGTGACTGCATCGACCGACGCGACGCCGATCGCCGCGTTCGAGGACGCGTCGCGCAGCCTCTACGGCATCCAGTTCCACCCCGAGGTCGTCCACACGCCGAGCGGCCAGCAGGTGCTGAAGAACTTCCTCTTCGGCATCGCCGGCGCGTCGCCGACCTGGACGCCAGCCGCCCTGATCGAGGAACAGGTCGAGGCGATCCGCGCGCGTGTCGGGCGCGACCGCGTGCTGTGTGCGCTCTCCGGTGGTGTCGACAGCGCGGTCGCGGCGCTACTCGTGCACAAAGCGGTCGGCGACCAGCTCACGTGCGTCTTCGTCGACCACGGATTCTTGCGCAAAGACGAGGCGCGGCAGGTCGTCGAGACGTTCGGCGACCGCTTTCACGTGCCGCTCGTGCACGTCGAGGCGCAGGAGCGCTTCCTCGCGCGGCTCGCCGGCATCACCGAACCCGAGGAGAAGCGCAAGCGGATCGGCGAGGAGTTCATCCGCGTCTTCGAGGACGAGTCGCGCAAGTTGGGTGACCTGAAATGGCTCGTCCAGGGCACGCTCTACTCGGACGTGATCGAGTCGGGCGGCGAGGGCGGCGTCGCCGAGACGATCAAGAGCCACCACAACGTCGGCGGCCTGCCGGCCGACATGAAGCTGAAGCTCGTCGAGCCGCTGCGCCTGCTCTTCAAGGACGAGGTGCGTCGCGTCGGCGAGGAACTCGGGATGCCGGAGCGCATGGTCTGGCGTCAGCCGTTCCCGGGGCCGGGGCTCGCGATCAGGATTATCGGCGAAGTCACCGCCGAACGGCTCGAGACGCTCCGCGAGGCCGATGCGATCCTGCAGGACGAGGTGCGCCGCGCCGGGCTCTACCGCGAGCTCTGGCAGTCGTTCTGCGTGCTGCCGGCAATCCGCTCGGTCGGCGTGCAGGGCGACTCGCGCACCTACGGCTATCCGATCGCGATCCGCGCCGTCACCTCCGACGACGCGATGACCGCCGACTGGGCGCGGCTTCCGTACGACCTGGTCGAGCTCGTCGCCTCGCGGATCGTCAACGAGATACCGGCGGTGAACCGGGTCGTCCTCGACGTGACGTCGAAGCCGCCGGCCACCATCGAATGGGAGTAGATCCGGGGGTTGGCCCTTGGCCCGAAGTCGGGCACAATGGTGCCGGTGTCCCGCTCTCTCCTGATCGCGCTCGCCGCGGCTCTGGCGATCGCCGTTCCGGCTGCTCAGGCGTCGACGTCCGTGACGCTCGTCTTCACGTCTCTGACGACGCTCACGCAGACCCACGACACGGCGCCGAAGGGCAAGGCGAACAAGGGTGACAGCATCGACTTCAAGGATCTCCTGCTCGCGACGACGGCGAACGAGCTCGGCAAGGCCAAGGGCAAGCCTGTCGCCTACGACGCCGGCACGGTCGTCTACACGAGCGCGAGCGCTCAGTCGATCAAGGGCGTCACGACGTTCCCGAAGATCGGAACGATCACGTTCGAGGGACAGATGGTGCAGGCGAAGGACGGCACCGTGCACGTGCCGATCACGAAGGGCACCGGGTCCTTCGCCGGCGTGAAGGGGACGCTGATCATCGGCACCGGCGACCAGAAGGCGCCGAACACCTACCGGCTGACCTTGCCGGGCCCGCTCTGCACCGCGCACTGCGCGTAGGCGCCGTCAACCTCGAGCAAATGAACTAGGGCTGCGGTCTTAGATCAGTAGCGCCGGATAGTGCGAGCGGATCTCGTCTGCGTAGGCGACGAGCTGCTCGGCGATCGCCGCGTCCTCGACCTCGATCACGTTCTCGGCGTTTCGCTCGCCTGAGCGCGAGAGGTTGAACGAGCCGATGAACGCGGAGTCGTCGGCGACAGTGAACTTCGCGTGCATGAAGTCGTGCAGCGTGCCGGTGCCGTAGGGTGTCGACGGCTTCGCGGAGAAAGTGCCTGCCGAGGCGAGGCGCGTGAGCAGCGGCAGCTTCCATGACTTGTTCTCGATGCCCCACTGATACGCGACGCCGCGCACCTGCGTCTCGTCGACGCAGCCCGAGACGTCGAAGCCCGACGCAATCCTGCGCGCGATCACGCCGAGCACAGGCGCTGCGGTGATCACGGGCGAGCACACGCGCACACGGCGTTTCGCGTGCGCGATCGCTTGCGCGATCCGGTGCGAGACGTCTTCGCCGTGCTTCGGCGTGAACCACGTGCGCACGCCGTCGTGCCACTCGGGCACGACGGCGCCGGTGTCGGCGACGGAGTCGAGCGTCGCGAGTTGATCGAAGTCGCGCCGGAAGTCGGCAGCCACCTGCTTCGACTCGACGATCGCGATCACGTTCTCCTGCCGCGACCACGAATCGTCGGTCCAATTCGTCGAGCCCGTCCAGACCGACTCGTCGTCGCGCACGATGTACTTGTGGTGCATCAGGTCGGGGACGCCGGCCACGGCCTTCGCGTCGAGCGGGAGTGAGTGGATCAGCTGCTCGTCGGTCGTGTTTGGCGGCGGCACCGGGATCGGGTTTCGGTGGTCGACGTTGTAGACCATGCGCACGCGGACGCCTCGGTCGTGGGCGCGGCGGAACGCGTCGCCGATGATCCGCGCGGTCTCCTCGCCGAGGTCGAAGTCGTATTGGGCGAGCTCGAGCGACCGCTTCGCGCCGTCGAGGAACGTCGCGATCTGCGAGGCGACCTCGGCCGGCTCCTGGCCGCCGTCGGTCAAAGTACGGATCGTGACGGGAGGGTTCATCGAGCGGCTCGCCGCCGCCGAGATCGGCGCGACCTACAACTTCTACAGGGAAGGCGACCGCGCGCCGCTGCTGCGCGATCGGATTGAGCGCTACCTCGACGAGCGCGGCGCGGCGCGGGTCCTGCTCGTCGCCGAGGCTCCCGGGTACCGTGGGCGCGCGTGTCGGGCCTTCCGCTCACTTCCGAACGGCAGCTCATGGGCTCGGGGCCGGCCGAGGCGACGGCGACGATCGTCCATCGCGTGCTAGGCGAGCTCGGAGCCGCCGAGGACGTGCTCCTCTGGAACGTGGTGCCGACGCATCCGGGCGACGAGTGCTCGAACCGTCCGCCGTCTCGCTCGGAGGTCGTCAGTGGTTTGCCGTTCGCGCGTGAACTCGCGCGTGGTCGACGCGTGATCGCCGTCGGCCGCGTGGCGCACGATGCGTTCGGCGGGCTCTACGTGCGGCATCCCTCACACGGCGGCGCCAATGCATTTCGCGACGGCATTCGCCGCGCGCTCGCATGACGGACCGCAGGCGCAACGCGATCCTGCTCGCGGCGGGGATGGTCTGCCTCTCGGGGATGATCCAGCTCGCGGTCGCACTCGGGACGGTGACGATCGTCGCCGTCACCGGGATCAAGAGCATCCTCGGCCTCGGCCCGGCGGTGTTCCTGATCGCCGGCGCGCTGGCGGTCGGGCCGGCAGGCCGCATCTCCGACCGCGTCGGCCGCATGCGCGTGATCCGCGCCGGCTTCGTCTTCGGCATCGCAGGACCCGCGCTGACGGCGGTCGGCTGCTGGGCGACATCCGGAGAGCTCGTCTTCCTCGGGCTCGCGTGCTGCGGCGCGTCGCAGACGATCGTGCTGCTCTCGCGTGCCGCGGCGGCGGAGATGTTCGCGCCCGAGTGGCGCGCGCGCGGGATGTCGTTCGTGCTCTTCGCGGCGGTATCGGGTGCGATCTTCGGCCCGCTCGTCTTTGGTCCGCTGTTCGCGAACCGTGCACTGACGCCGACCGAGCTCGCCTGGCCGTGGCTCGGCTCCTCGCTCTTCGCGCTCGCCGGACTGCTGATCTCGTTCGGGATCCGTGTCGATCCGAAGGAGCTCTCGAAGGCATATGCGACGCCTGCGCAGCGGGAGGAGGAAGCGGCGCCGCTCCGCGAGATCCTCCGTCGCCCCGGCGTGCCGACGGCGCTCGGGGGCGCGGTCGCGAGCTTTGCCGTGATGGTCGGCGTGATGAACCTCGCCGGCTACGTGGCCGTCGGCCACCACCACAGCCACGGCGACATCTTCACGGTGATCAGCCTCCACATCGTCGGCATGTACGGGCTCGTGCTCGTCGTCGGCGATCTCGTCGAGCGGATCGGGCGCACGCGGGCGATGGCGATCGGTCTCGCGGTGATGGCGATCTCGAACGCGGGGCTCGTCTGGCTGACCGGGATCGGCGGGATGTCGCTCGCGCTCTTCGGGCTCGGCCTCGGCTGGAACCTCGCCTTCGTCGCCGCCTCGACGCAGCTCGTCTCGCTCGCGGCCCCAGCCGAGCGCGGGCGGCTGATCGGCTTCTCCGACCTGCTCTCGAGCCTGGCCGGCGCGGCGCTCGCGCTCGGCGGCGGCGTGATCTACACGGCGGCCGGGTCGGTCTCGCTGGCGGTGTTCGCGGCGGCGCTCGCGGCGGCGCCTGGTCTCTGGATCGCCCTGCTACCATTCGCGACCGGCGGGCGCCTTGTCCGCCGTTTCTCCGTATGAAGACCTATTCCGCCAAACCGGGCGAGATTCAGCGCGACTGGTACGTCGTCGACGCCGAGGGGCAGATCCTCGGCCGGCTCGCGACGCAGATCGCCGACCGCCTGCGCGGGAAGGGCAAGCCGCAGTTCACCCACCACGTCGACACGGGCGACTTCGTCGTCGTCGTCAACGCGGAGAAGATCGCGGTCACGGGGAACAAGCTCGACAAGAAGATGTATTACCGCCACTCCGGCTATCCCGGCGGTCTTCGCGAGCGGACGCTGCGCCAGCAGCTCGACCGCCTGCCGACCGAGGTGCTCCGCAAGGCGGTCAAGGGGATGCTTCCGCGCAACAAGCTCGGCCGCCAGCAGCTGACGAAGCTGAAGATCTACGTCGGGCCGGAGCATCCGCACACGGCACAGGACCCGAAGCCCTTCTGATGGCGAGTCTTTCGAAGCCTGCGCAGTACCTCGGGACCGGCAAGCGCAAGACGTCGGTCGCGCGCGTGATCCTGCGTCCCGGCGACGGCAAGACCTGGATCAACGGCAAGCCGCTCGAGACGTACTTCCCGCGGCTCCTGCATCGCAAGTCGGTGCTCGCGCCGCTCGAGGCGACCGAGCTCGCAGGCCAGTACGACCTGCGCGTGCGCGTGCACGGCGGCGGCCCGTCCGGGCAGGCGGGTGCTGTGCGTCACGGCATCGCGCGTGCGCTCGTCGAGATCAATCCGGATTTCCGGACGCTGCTCAAGCGGCACGGCTATCTCACGCGTGACGCGCGCCAGGTCGAGCGCAAGAAGGCCGGCCTGCACAAGGCGCGCAAGGCGCCGCAGTTCTCGAAGCGCTAGTTCGCGCTCGGGTTCGCGCCGCGGCTTGATTCCGCCGCAGGCGTCTGAGATCATCGCCGCGCTGGCTAATCGAGCGCTTCGCGACCTCAGGAGAAACCCAATGTTCCGGTCGTCCAAACGCGTCGCGGCGCTCGCCGCGGCACTACTTGCTTTCGGCCTGATTGCGTCGGCGCCGGCTGTGAACGCTGCGTCAAAAGAACATGTCGCTGCGCCTGCGGTCGCCTACGCGCACATCGTCGTCGGTCTTTCGGGCGTAACGCTCGACACTTCCGCGAGCTATCAGGTCACCGGCGCCGCGAAGATGCTGCCGACGTGCTCGGCCGCGCAATGTGGTGCCGCAGCGGCTGCTGCGAGCGTGCGCGGGATCTGCATCTACGGCAACTTCAAGCCGACCGCGGTGGTTGCAACGCCCGACGTCGGGACCGGTGCGCCACCGTCGATCGCAGTCTCCACAGGCGCCTCGTGGATGCCGAGCTGGTGCTCGCAAGGGGCCAAGAACGCCGCCGGCGAGACGATCAGCGGCCACGTCGTCGGCTTCCTGCGGGCGAGCGTCTCGCCGCCGTCGAACGGCCTAGTCCCCGGCCAAGGGAACCGGGGCCCGGGCTCGACACCCGCGTGCGGCCAGGACACTGCGCACTACGTTGGGCCCTCGCACTGCGAGCAGGGCTACTTCGTCATCTTTTACTAGGAGGGGCCAGTCACACACACGATCGCCGGCTCGGGCGTAATGAACTCTGGCGCAGCTCAGCGTTTGCGCGCCCGGTCAAGGGGCGCGCGGTTCTGCCGATAACCCCCCCATGACTTTTCTCAAGGCAGCTGAACCTGACCTCGGTCCCGGCGAGTCGTTGGCCTGGCGGAAAGCCTGTCAACTCTCGCTGGGGTCGAAGTCGGTTGGTGGCAGTCTGTTTCTCACTACGAGGCGACTGATGTTCGCGCCTGGCCCGTTAACCATCTCGGGGGCACGCGATGTGCGTTCCTATCCGCTTGGTGATATCGCATCGGTCGATATTCAAGATCGCGACTACACGCCATACAAGGAGGCATGCATCGGCGCCTCAGACTTACGTTTCAGGACGGAAACGTAGAGCTGTTCGTAGTCAAGGGCCTAGACGACGCTGCCCAGGAGATCGACGCGGCAGCCAAAGCAGCGGCCAGGGTCAGAGCGTAGGACCGCCGCGGCCGCGGTGGTGGCCGTCGAGGTTGAGGCTCGGAGGTGCTTCGCGAACGCTCGGCCAGGCGAATGGCCTTCCTCTTGAACGGCCGCGGTTTTCAGCCTTTCGTCCCAATTCTCGTCAGCTATGCGTGATGATGCGTCAGCGAATCAGCCGGGGCGGCGACGTCTTGCCAGCAGTATCGTTTGCTTCGGTGCGCTTCGTTGCTGTCGTGCTGGTTGCGCTCGCCGTTACACCCGTCGCGTCGGCGGCGTTGCCTAATGCGTGCACGCTGATCTCGAACACCCAGGTCGCGCCACTTATCGGCGGGAAGGTCGGGACGCGTATCGAACGCGGGACGAGCCTCTACCACACGTGCACATGGACGAGCGTCGCCAGGGGCCATTACGGAGTGCATTCGGTGCTGACAGTTTCCGTAGGCGCCGAGACGAAGGCGCAGTTTGTGCATGGTGCGGAGCAGATCCCGGGTGCACACCCCGTCGCGGGGCTCGGTCAAGTCGCGTTCATGCAGAAGGGCGGCCGGGGCTCGATTTCAGCGTGGGACAAGGGGTACGCGGTGCAGATCTTCGGCAGCCTCGTCCAGGTCTACCCGAGCCGCGCGAAGGGTGTGGCGAAGCTCGCCGTCGCGCACCTTTGAGCCGCACCTTGTGTCCACGAACACGGCGCACGCGAGATCTCTCACTCTGGCGATCCAGATTGGTACGCTGACGCCGTGCGAGTCTCGCGGATCGCATCGGGTGGAGTTGTCCTCGCAGTTGTTTTGGCTGCGACTAGCCCCGGCGCTGCCCTGGCAAAACTGAAGCCGAGCCAGGCTGATGCGCTAGCGCTTCGCGCCGCACAGTTCCAGGTGGATGCCTGGGATCCGTACCGGCCGGATCCGCGCTTGTCGGTAACGGGGGCGCGGCTTGTCCGCGACGGGCGAAACCTGGTGTGGGTCGTCGATGTCCACTCAACCGTCGCGATCTTCCCGTGTCGGCTCCCCCTGCAAGGCGGGCCAGCCCCGTCTTGCATTCCGCCACCGACCGGACTGTCGCACAACGCAGTGATCACGATCCTCGATAGTTCGAGCATCCTTCTCAACCTTCGCGCCCAGGCGTAACGACGCGCCAAGAAAAACGCCTAGCTCAACCTGGCTCGGAGTGCCGTCGCGAGCACTCGGGCAGCTCAGCACGATTACGTCAGACGTCCTTGTGAACGTTCTCAACGTTGACGAAGTACAGCCGTTCCTCGTCCTGTTCTTCCGGATGGAAGGCGTACCACCGCTCCTGACCAAGTAGCTCTAGGACATCTGTCCCTGGCACATCGGTTGGGTCATTGTCGTCCCAACGACCTCGGCAGATCACGATCCGACGCTCTTGGACGAGGGCCTTGAGTACGTCGGACAACACAGCCCACGCCTCACGTTCATCGCCAATCGCAGCTCGCACTTCTGGCGTTCCGACCGCTTCAGGCAACGGGATCCAATCCTCCATGCCGAGGTCCAGCACCGCTTGCCTCATTGCTTCGTTCTCAGGTGCCACAGACTGATTCTCACCGATTCTGTTCGGGGGTCATTCCGCGACGCTCGCGCAGGGGAGCGAGATCGGGTCCGAAGGCATAGCCTTGACGCGGATTGAGCTTCTTCGAGCAGCCACCGCCGCCACCTGAACGGTCGCCTCCGGGGCGTCCGCCGCCGTGGTTCTCGCCTCCTGAGAACGAGGTCGGGGTGTCGGTTCCTTTACGGCTTGTGCTCGCACGAAGTGCGGAGTTGGCAGTTGCGCTGCTCGACGTTGTTTCGTACTCGACCGGGTTTGTGTTTCGGCTGGCGCTTCGTGTGCGTCCTGATGCGGCGGATTTCGATCCTCGTCAGGTGATGATGCAGCTGCATGGCGGGCCCGGGCCAATGGGATCGAACGATGAGCAGTTGCGCTTCGGTGTCGAGTTCGGCGACGGTCGAAAGGCAACGAATCTCGGGCCACGTCGTCCGCCTGCCGGCGAGCCGCCATCGATCAGCTTGACGCCGCACGGTGGCGGGGGTGGTGGTGGTCGCAGCTGGCAGATCGGGTTCTGGGTGTACCCGCTCCCGCCGTCCGGCCCTTTGACCTTGGCCATCTCGTGGCCGAGCCGGAGCATCCCCGAGCAGACGCACTCGCTTGACGCCGCACCCATCATCGACGCGGCCGCGGAATCAGTCGTTCTTTGGGAAGACAATCGGCCGATTCGGGTCGGCGGTCATGGACCCAACGCGCAGAGCATCAGCCAGATGTATCGAGCCTGATCGTCGGAGTGTCTCCGCGAGCACTGGCGCAGCCCAACGTGCTTAGGCCCGAGGGTTCGGCCGCGTTGTTAGACGTTGTTAGAGGTGGCTCAGCGCGGCACGGACGGCGTGCGGGAATGGCTGTGCTCGCTTCCCACCGAGCAGCCTCCGGACCACGAGGACGTTGAGGCTGCGCTTACCTGTTGCGCCCTCGGACGGCCATGATCCTTCCAGTTCGAACACGGCCGCTTTCGCACCGGGGATGGATCGATAGACGCCCACAGTCAGCTCGCTCTGCCTGCCCACCTGCTCCAGGATCGTTAGCCCCGCGGGACCGCCCGGTAGGCGACGGAGATGAATACCCGCGGCGTTGAACGCCGTCATGACCTCTCGAACGGTCAAGTGCGTCATCGGCTTGGCAGCGTGCGCTTGACCCGGACACGCCGCTGCGGCAGCACAAACGAGAGCGAGCCGTCCGAATGCCTTCACAGCCACCCCTATCGACAGGATAGACCCGGCCCCTGAGCTTCGGAGGTGCTTTCCGCACACTCGGGCAGCCGGGCGGCCTTATGCCAGAGATGAACCGAGCGCGCTTGCACTTTGGCATCGACCCTAGGGCCGTGTGCAGAGACGAGGCTCGCGGCCGGGGAAAATGCTCATCATCGTGACGACGCCGCCCTGGATGTTGAACACG
>DASYAO010000092.1:0-5240 GCA_036501285.1 Gaiellaceae bacterium | reverse complement strand
CCCGTACCAGCGGCGGCGCGCTGCCGACGACCCGCTCCGAAAGGCGTCGTAAGTCACACCGGTGTCAGACACCCTTTCGGTGTCTGACACCGGGCCGCCTTGACACTGCTACGCCGGCGAGGCAGAGCGCGCCGCCGAGGTAGGCGAGCGACGCCGGCGACTCGTTCAGCAAGAGCCAGCCGAGGAGGACGGAGACGGGCGGGACGAGGTATGTCGTCGCCGCCAGCTTTCCGGCTGTCGTGCGAGAGAGCGCGAAGCCCCACGTGATGAATCCGAGCGCCGTCGGTCCGATCCCGAGATAGACGATCCATCCCTCGGCATGCGCAGGCCCGAGCTCGCGCGACAGCTGCCCGACGAACGGCGTCGTCGCGAGCGCGCCGATGAGCGCGCAGCAGAAGACGGTCTGCACGGGGGAGAGGCGGCGAAGGACGACCTTCTGCGCGACGACGCCCACGGCGTACGCGCCCGCTGCAGCGAGGCAGAGGAGCACGCCCGTCGTCGTCGCGGCGTGCCTCGAGCTCGCGAGCGCGATGACGACGACGCCCGCGAACGCGACTGCGAGACCGGCGAAGAGCGTGCGCGGGAAGCCCTCGCGCAGGAGAACGCCTGCGAGCACGGCGATGAGGATCGGCCCGACGTTGACGAGCATCGCCGCCGTGCCGGCGTCGACGCGCCGCTCGCCCGAGTTGAGCGCGACGTTGTACGCGCCGAACCAGAGGAGCCCGCAGACGAGCAGCGGGATGCCGACCTCGCGCAGGGCGTCGCGGCTCGGAAGGCGCTCGCCGCGCACCAGCCCGATCACGGCGATTGCGACGAACGCGACCGTCAGCCGACCGAGCGAGAGCGCGCCCGGCGAGAAATGGCGACCGGCGGACCGGATGCCGACGAAGGCCGAGCCCCACAGGAGCACCGTGACGCCGGCCGCCGCGAGCGCGGCGTAGTCGCGCTCGGCGACCGGGAGGTCGGCTGCTGCTTCCACCGACCTCTTGAAACGCAGCTACGAGCCGTTTTGTTTCATGACGAAGTCGGCGAGCAGCGCGTTGAACGGCGCACCCAACCGCTGCGGCCCGTGGCCCGCACCGGGGAGGACGGCGCGCTCGGCCCCGATCCTGTCCTCGAGCACGTCGCAGACGGCGTCGAACGCAGCGCCGTGGCCGCCGCTGACGACGAGCGTCGGGATCGACGCGAGCGCGTCGAGCGGGATCTCGGCCTCCCACGGCGGGCGTTCGACGATGAGCGTGCGCGCGCCCTGCAGCAGCGCAGCGGAGAGCGGGTGCTCGGGTTGCGGCGAGCCGACGAGATCGAGGAAGCCGCGCAGGTACGCCTCCGGGTCGCCGGAGATCGCCTCGGCTGCGGCGACGAACGCCTCGACGGCCGGGTGGCCGCGCGCGACGCCGAAGGCCGGCGGCTCGATCGCCGTCACCGAGGCGACGAGCTCCGGGCGCCGGGCCGCGGCCAACAGGGCGATCACGCCCCCGTACGACTGCCCGACGAGGTGCGTCCCGGGCTCGAGATAGCGCTCGAGCCAGACCGCCTCGTCCTCGAAGTCCACGCGCTCGACGTCCGGCCCGGGCGGGAAGCCGCGCCGGTTCGGGACGACGAGCTCGAAGCGCTCGGCGAGGGGGCGTTGGGCCGCCCAGGTGGCCTCGCCGTTGGCGACGCTGCCATGCACGAGCAGGAGGCGCGGCCCTTTTGCCATCAAGGATTGCACTGTTACAAAGTCGTCGCTTTTCGGGGCATGAACCTGCTATTCTCGCCGCGGATGCAGGCCGCCTCCCGCCCGTCGTTTCAGCCCGTTGAAGCGGGCACAATCCTGGCAGGCGCGATGGGCGTCTGCGCCGGCGGCGGCGCGTTGATCGGCTGGGGCTTCGGCTCCGCCGGCCTCGGAGTCCTCGGCGGCGTGGTCGTCGGCATCCCCACCGGCGTCTTCGCGGTCTACCGCCGCTTCAAGGGCTACTTCTCGTGACGCCCAACGTCTTCTCCACCCCGCGACCCGTTCCGGGCCGCCGCGTTCCCACGCTTGCAGGCGGGGCCGTGGTCGTCCTCGCGCTGCCGGTCTTCCTCGTCGGCGGCTTTCCGCTGAGCGGCTGGGCGCTCGCCGCGGTGCTGTGGGGGGCCGGTGAGGCGCTCGGCTTCTGGCTGACGCGCATCCCGACCGGCGCCGACCACCTCCGCAAGTCCGGGATGGTCGCCCTTGCAATGTCGTTCCGCGGCATCGGCGTCATGGTCGTCCTGCTCGCGGTGACCGTCGCGAACAAGGGTCTCGGGGTCTCTGCCGTCATCGTGTACGCACTCGCATACACGCTTTCGCTCGGCGTCTCGCTTCTGGAGTATTTCGGCGCGTGATGGCCACGACGTTCAACCCTGCGGATGAGTTCGCCCTGAAGCAATGGGTCGGGATCCATCTCGGCCCGCTCGACATGTCGATCAACAAGGCGGTCGTGTACCTCGCGATCAGCGCGGCACTGACGATCCTCCTCGGCCTCTTCACAATGCGAAGCCGACTCGCGCTCCTGCCGAGCAAGCGACAGACGATCGGTGAGGCGGTCTACGAGCTCGCGCAGACGCAGATCGCGGAGCAGGGGCTTCCGCACAAGGCGATCGGCCGGTGGTTCCCGTACGTCGCCTCGCTCTTCCTGTTCATCTGGACGATGAACATCGTCGGGTTCATCCCACTGCCCCTCACCGGCCAGACCTGGCACCACGTTCCGGTGTGGGGGATCTACGCGGTCACGTCGCAGCTGTCCGTGACGCTCGTGCTCGCGGTGCTCACCGTCGTGTTCACGCACATCGAAGGCGTGCGGTACAACGGCCTCAAGTACTTCAAGAGCTTCGTCCCGGCCGGCGTGCCCAAGGGGATGGTGCCGTTCATGGCGCTCCTCGAGACGATCTCGCACATCTTCCGCATCGTCAGCCTCAGCGTCCGGCTGTACGCGAACATGCTCGCCGGCCACATGCTGATCCTCGTGTCGATCGGCCTGCTGTTCATTCTCAGCGGGATCACGTTCTGGGTCACGATCTTCTTCTCGCTTCCGATCGGCATCGCGTTCTACATCTTCGAGCTCGTCATCGTCGTCACCATCCAGGCGTTCATCTTCGCCGCACTCACTGCCATCTACATCGGCTCGGCGATCGAGCCGGCGCACTGAAAAGGAGGAATGACCGTGCATCTACTGTTTGCAGCCGGGGAAACGATCAAGGCCGCGAAGGCGCTGGGCTTCGGCCTCGGCATGGGCCTCGGCTCGCTCGGCGCCGGCATCGGCATCGGCACCGTGTTCGCGTCGATGATCCAGTCCGTGGCCCGCCAGCCCGAGCTCCGCGGTGAGCTGCAGGGAATCATGTGGCTCGGCTTCGCCCTCACCGAGGCGGTCGTGTTCTACGGCCTCGTGGGCGGATTCCTCGGCTTCGTGCTGGTGTCGAACACCTGATGCTCGTCGCAGCCAGCAGCCCGCTCACCAAGATCATCCCGGGGTTGATGATCTGGACGATCGTCTTCTTCGTGATCGTCTTCCTCGTGTTGAAGAAGTTCGCGTTCGGCGCGATCCAGAAGCTCATCGACGAGCGGCGTGAGCAGGTCCGCCGCTCGCTCGAGGAGGCCGACAACGCGCGCGACGAGGCGCGCAAGCTGCTGGAAGAGCATCGCCAGTTGATCGGGCAGGCCCGCAGCGATGCGGAGCAGATCCTCACCGAGGCGCGCAAGACGCGCGAGTCGATGGAGCAGCGCATGCGCGAGGAGACCGAGAGCGAGCGGCAGCGCCGCCTCGAGGAGACGCGCAAGGAGATCGAATCTGCGGTCAGGCAAGGGCTCGAGCGCATTCGCGTCGAGGTTGCCGAGCTCACGCTGGAGGCGACGTCGCGCATCGTGGGCGAGAGGCTCGACTCCGACCGCGACCGCGAGCTCATCAGCGAGGCGATCTCCTCGCTCGACTTCTCGCGGCTCGAGGAGTCGGCGTAGCCGCCGCGCAGCGCATCTACGCCGAGGCGCTGTTCTCGGCTGCGAAGGAGCAGGACCGGCTCGCGCAGGTGCACGAGGCGCTCGCCGACTTCGCCACCGCGGTCGAGGAGACGCCGGAGCTGCGCCTGGTCCTGCGCAACCCGCAACTCGAGTCGTCGGCGAAGGCGCGCATTCTCGCCGACCTCGCCGGCGACGATGATCAGCTCTTCAAGAACTTCCTCATGCTCGTGGCCGAGAAGGGCCGCGCGGGCGAGATCGAGGAGATCGCGCGCGAGTTCGAACGGTTGATCGCGCGTGAGGACCGTCGCCTGACGGTCGAGCTGACGACCGCGCGCGAGCTCACCGACAAGGAAGCGCACGACATCGTCGCGCAGATCGAAAAGGCCGCGGGCCGCAAGGTCGAGGCGACGCGCAGCGTCGATCCGGACATCGTCGGCGGCATCGTCCTGAAGGCGGGCTCGTATCTCGTCGACGCGAGCATCCGCGGGAGATTGGAACGCTTGAGACACGAACTCGTGAGGAGATAGGAGACCCCTTGAAGCTGCGCCCCGAAGAGATCACGTCGATCCTCCGCCAGCGGATCGAGCAGTACGACGTCGAGACCGACCTCGCCGAGGTCGGCACGGTCCTCTCGATCGGCGACGGCATCGCGCGCGTCTACGGCCTCGAGAACGCCGTCGCGCTCGAGATGCTCGAGCTCGAGCACGACGTCGTCGGGCTCGCGTTCAACCTCGAGGAGGATCAGGTCGGCGTCGCGCTGTTCGGCGAGTGGGAGAGCGTCAGCGAGGGCGAGCCCGTGCGGCGCACCGGCACGGTTGCGAGCGTGCCCGTCGGCGACGGCCTGCTCGGCCGCGTCGTCGACCCGCTCGGCAATCCGCTCGACGGGCGCGGCCCGATCGAGTCGGACGAGCGCCGGCCGCTCGAGTTCAAGGCGCCGGGCGTGATCCAGCGCCAGCCGGTGAAGGAGCCGCTCGCCACCGGCATCAAGGCGATCGACTCGATGACCCCCGTCGGCCGCGGCCAGCGCGAGCTGATCATCGGCGACCGCTCGACCGGCAAGACGGCGATCCTCATCGACACGATCCTCAACCAGCGCGACACGGACGTGCACTGCATCTACGTCGCCATCGGGCAGAAAGCATCGACGGTCGCCGGCATCTACGAGCGGCTGCGCGACGCGGGCGCGATGGAGTACACGACGATCGTGTCCGCGGCCGCGAACGAGGCGGCGCCGATCAAGTGGATGGCGCCGTTCGCCGGCTGCGCGATGGGCGAGCACTACCTG
>DASYAO010000091.1:0-13021 GCA_036501285.1 Gaiellaceae bacterium | reverse complement strand
GGCACGGTCGTCGGCAAGCTCGAGGGCGACCCGTCGACGACGAAGGGCTTCTACGACACGCTGCGCGACGGCTTCATCCCCGAGGACCCCCGCTGGGGCATCTTCTTCGACCAGGACTGGGGCTCGATGCCCGGCGTGATGCCGGTCGCCTCGGGCGGCATCCACGCCGGCCAGATGCACCAGCTCCTCCACTACCTCGGCGAGGACGTCGTGCTCCAGTTCGGCGGCGGCACGATCGGCCACCCGATGGGCATCGCCGCCGGCGCGACTGCGAACCGCGTCGCCGTCGAGGCGATGATCCAGGCCCGCAACGAGGGCCGCGACTACTTCCAGGAGGGTCCGGACATCCTCGAGAAGGCGGCCAAGGGCTGTCCCGAGCTCGATGCCGCGCTGCAGGTCTGGAAGGACATCACGTTCGACTTCGAGTCCACCGACATGCCCGACGTGCAGCTCGTGCCGTCGATCGGCTACTAAGAAGAGAAGGAGAGTGAGATGAAAATTACTCAGGGCACCTTCTCGTTCCTGCCGGACCTGACGGACGAGCAGATCGAGGCGCAGATCAAGTATTCGCTCACGAACAACTGGGCGATCTCGATCGAGCACTGCGCCCCGTACGAGATCCATCCGCGCCACGCGTACTGGGAGCTGTGGGGACTGCCCCTCTTCGACACGAAGCCGGAGGACAGCGAAAACGTGATGCGCGAGGTGCGTGCAGCACGCGAGGCGTTCCCGGACAACTACATCAAGGTGATCGCCTACGACCCGAGGCGCGGCCGTCAGACGACCGCACTCGCGTTCTTCGTCAACCGGCCTGCGGTCGAACGGCCGTTCTTCGTCGACCGGATCCAGGGCCCGGGCCGCACGAACAGCTTCCGGTACGTCGTCGACGACAGGGCGGCAGTCACGAACGGCACCGCGCCGTCGTCGAACGGCGCGACCAACTAGGCGATGTCATTCGAGTTCGGCATGCGGCCGGGGGCGCGGAGCCCGCAGGGGTTCGTCACTGCGCCCACCGAGCCGGAGGAGTACGACGTCGACGAGGAGGAGGCAGACCTCGACGTCGTGCCGGCCGACTCGGCCGACCTCGACGCCGAGCTCACGAAGACGAACGTCCTCGAGGTGCTCGATCAGCTCGACAACGAGCTGATCGCACTCGTTCCCGTCAAGACGCGCATCCGCGAGATCGCGGCGTTGCTCCTGATCGACCGAATGCGCTCGGAGGTCGGGCTCGCGTCGGAGCGGCCGTCGCTCCACATGTCGTTCACCGGCAACCCCGGGACCGGCAAGACGACCGTGGCGATGAAGATGGCGCAGATCCTGCACCGCCTCGGCTACATCGAGGAGCCGCGCGTCGTTGCGTGCACGCGCGACGACCTCGTCGGCCAGTACGTCGGGCACACGGCTCCGAAGACGAAAGAGGTGCTCCGCCGCGCCTACGGCGGCGTCCTCTTCATCGACGAGGCGTATTACCTCTACAAGCAGGAGAACGAGCGCGACTACGGCGGCGAGGCGATCGAGATCCTGCTCCAGGTGATGGAGGCCGAGCGCGACAAGCTCGTCGTGATCTTCGCGGGCTACAAGGACCGGATGGACGACTTCTTCCAGTCGAACCCCGGGCTCAGCTCGCGCGTCGCGCACCACATCGACTTCCCCGACTACAACGTCGACGAGCTGATGCAGATCGCGAACCTGATGCTCGAGAACCAGAACTACACGTTTGGCCCGGGCGCAGAGCAGGCGTTCCGCTCCTACCTCGACCGGCGCGTCAAGCGCCCGCGCTTTGCGCACGGCCGCAGCGTCCGCAACTCGATCGACCGCGCGCGCCTGCGCCAGGCGAATCGCCTGTTCGCCGAAGGCGGTGAGCTGACGCGCGAGGAGCTGATGACGATCACGCCCGACGACATCCTCCAGTCGAGCGTCTTCGCCGAGGATCACGAGCCCGAAGACGACGAGCCGATCGCCGGCTACGCGGGTTAGCCGTGGCCCGCTCTGTGACTCTCGGCGTCGTCGGCGACTCGGCGGCCGGTAAGACAACCCTCACGCGCGGGCTCGTGCGCGTGCTCGGCGAGGACAACGTCACGCACGTCTGCGTCGACGACTACCACCGCTACGACCGCAAGCAGCGAGCGGAGCGCAACATCACGCCGCTCGATCCCGAGTGCAACCACATGGACATCATGGCGCAGCATCTGGGCCATCTCCGCTCGGGCGAGGCGTTCCTCAAGCCGGTGTACAAACACGAGGACGGCACCTTCGGCCCGCTCGTGCGCGTCGACCCGAAGCAGTTCGCGGTCGTCGACGGCCTGCTCGGCTACTACACCGAGGAGCTCCGCAAGCTCTACGACGTTCGCATCTATCTCGCTCCGCCGGAGGAGCTGCGCCGGCACTGGAAGGTTCAGCGCGACTGCTCGCGGCGCGGTTATACGACCGACCAGGTGCTCGCGGAGCTCGACCGCCGCGAGCCGGATTCGGAGGCGTACATCCGGCCGCAGGAGCGCTACGCCGACATCGTCGTCTCATTCCTGCCGAACGACGGCTCCGACCAGGAGCACCTCGACGCGGAGCTCGTGCTCCGGCCGACGCTCCGACATCCCGACTTCCGCAAGGTGCTCGACGGCGAGGTCGACGCGAGCGACGGCATCCACATGGAGGAGATCGACGGCGAGCTGCACCTGCGCATCCCGGGCCGGCTCGAGGGCGAGCGCGCCCGCGCACTCGAGGAGATGATCTGGGAGGGCCTGCACTTCGCCCGCCACCTGCGTTCGGAACGGCTCGGCGAGTTCACGATCGGCACCGACCTCCACCGCTCGGAGTCCCTCGCCCTGATCCAGTTGCTGATCCTGTACCACCTCTTCACCGCGACGGCGGCTGTGGCCCTCGGCGGCGACAGTGCCCGGCCCGCGGACTAGACGGAGCCGTCGCGGGGACTTAAGCTCCACGCAATGAGCGTCAAGCTCCACCGCTGCCGGAATCTCTGGGTCAAGGTCGGCGGCCACCCGTGCTGGCGTGTGCAGAAGCAGCTCGACGAGGCGGGGATCGACTACGAGGTCGTTCCCGGCCCGGTGCGCAGAGGCAAGCGCGACGGGCTCGAGCAGCTCTCCGGCCAGCGTCTCTACCCGGTGATCGAGTTCGACGACGGCTCGGTCTACCGCGAGCAGTCGACGGAGATGGCGGACACGATCAAGTCCGGCCGCCTGATGGACAAGCGCTCCGGCTCCGTCCCGCCCGCCGCTCCTTAGGCCGCGTCGAACATCACGTCGTCAGCGAGCTTCAGCCGCTCGTGGATGACGTTGACCGCGCGCTCGACGTCGATCGACGGCACGACGCAGGAGACGCGGATCGACGACGTCGAGATCATCTCGATGTTGATGCCGGCATCTGCGAGCGCATCGAAGATCGCCGCCGCGACACCGGGGTTCGACTTCATGCCGGCGCCCACAACCGTGACCTTGGCGATGTCGCGGTCGAAGTCGTAGTCGGCGGCGCCGATATCGGATGCAAGCCGCTTGAGGATCGGCGCCGCGCGGTCGAGCTCGTTCTCCGGCAGCGTGAAGGAGATGTCGGCGACGCTCTCGGTCGACGTGTTCTGGAAGATCTCGCCGATGTTGATGCCGGCCTCCGCAAGCGGCTGGAACATGCGCGCGGCGACGCCGGGGCGATCCGGGACCTTGTGGATCGTGACGCGCGCCTCGCTCGTGTCGTGCGCGATGCCGGAGATGATCGCCTGCTCGAGCATGTCCTCCTCCTTGATCACCCACGTTCCCTCGTCCGGCTTGAAGGACGAGCGCACGTGGAGCTTCACTCCGTGGTTGCGAGCGTACTCGACCGACCGCAGCGCAAGAACCCTCGCGCCGCCCGCGGCGAGCTCGAGCATCTCCTCGTAGGAGACGACGCCGAGCTTCCTGGCGCCCTTCGCGATTCGCGGGTCGGCTGTGAAGACGCCGTCGACGTCGGTGTAGATCTCGCAGGCGTCCGCACCGAGCGCGGCTGCGAGCGCGACCGCGGTCGTGTCCGAGCCGCCACGGCCGAGCGTCGTGATGTCTCGGTTCGCGGAGACACCCTGGAAGCCCGCGACGATCGCGATCCGGCCCTCTTCGAGCGCCTCGTGCACGCGACCGCGGCGCATCTCGACGATGCGCGCCTTGCCGTGGACCGAGTCGGTGATGATGCCGGCCTGCGAGCCCGTGAACGACGCCGCCTCGTGGCCGAGGTCGTTGATCGCCATCGAGAGCAGCGCCATCGAGATCCGCTCGCCCGAGGTGAGCAGCACGTCGAGCTCGCGCGGGTGCGGCTGCGCAGAGACCTGAGTGGCGAGTGCGAGCAGGTCGTCGGTTGTGTCACCCATCGCGGAGACGACGGCGCAGACGCTGTTTCCGGCCTCGACCGTCTCGACGACACGCCGCGCGACGTGCTTCAGCCGCTCGGGATCGCCGACGGACGTGCCGCCGTATTTCTGGACGATCGTCGCCACGTTGCCAGGCTACCGGCGGCGTGCATAAAGACTCAACCCCGCATAGGGGTACGCGTTGAGCGCCCACAGCGTTGCGACCGGGGCGCCGAGGCGGAGGAGGCGGCCGGCGATCTTTCGCCGCTCGAGCTCGGCCCGGCCCTCGGCGTACTCGAGTCGCACAGGGCGGAGGCCTGCGCGCGTGAACGCCCAGACATAGGCCCACATCGTGTGCACGTGCTCGTTGATTCCGAGCTCCTTCTCGTGCTCCTGGTCGGGGTTCTCGCCGCTCACGTACGGCGCGCGAGTGCCCTCGTTGAGTGCGGCGACGGTGCCGCCGCGCCGCGTCACGCGCGCGAGCTCGGAGACCATCGCGCCGAGGTCGAGCGCATGGTGAAGCGTCGCGACGCAGAACGCGACGTCGAAGCTGCCGTCGGCAAACGGCAGCCGTTCGCCGTCTGCCTGTACGCGGAGGTAGGGCCCGGCTCGCTCTTCGAAGAACGCGCCGCGGCCGAGCCCGATCACCGGATCGACGACGAGGTCGGAGGCGACGTACTCGCAGCCGCGCGGGAGCAGATGCTGCGAAGCCCAGCTCTTCGCGGCGCCGATCTCGAGCACGCGGTCGCCGGTCTTCACGTATCGGTCGAGCAGGATGCGAAAGCCGTGCTCGGTCGCGCCCCAGGCGCGGTCCTCCCATCCGAGCGCGCTGTTCAGATTCGGCAGGACGGCGTCGATCCGGTCGTCCGTCGTGTACCAGCCCTGTTCGCGCGCGAGCACGGGCCACGCCTCGACCTCGCGCAGTTTCTCGTCGAGGCCCGGAGCCGTCTCGTCGAGCAGTCGCGCGATGCCGTCCTCGCTCGCGTAGCTCCGGCCGCAGCGTTCGCAGCGGAGCGTATCGTCCAGCCGGCCGCGGCAAGTGGGACAGACAACGAAGGAGGGGAGTGCCACCGGGTGAAGATACGCGCATGAGGACGAGGCTTGTGCTGATGCTCGCCGCCTTCGCCGCTGCCTTGGCAGCGGCTCCGGCAGCTTCTGCGGCGACCCATGTCCACGCCGCCTTCGGGGCGCGCAGCTATCGCCCAGGTCAGGTCGCCGCGCTGCACGTCGTCAGTTCGCCATCCCACTCGGTCGAGCTCGAGATCTTCGACGCAGCGGCGCTTCACGACCGCACGCTCACGTCGGCCGACGTTCGGCCGACATGGCACGTCACGCTGCGGGGACGCGCACCTTGGACGGTCTACATCCGCCTCGGTCACTGGCCAAGCGGCGTCTACCTCGTGCGGCTCTCGACTCCCGGCGGGACCTTCGGTTACGCGACGCTCGTCCTGCGGCCGCTCTTCCTCGGCACGCATCGCACGCTCGTCGTCGAGCCGACGAACACGTGGCAGGCCTACAACTTCTGGGACGGCGACAGTTGGTACAAGAATGCGGACGTCTGGAAGATCGACTTGCAGCGGCCCTATGCAGGCGAGGGCATCCCGCCGCACTTCGAGCAGTACGACCTCGGCTTCCTGCGCTGGGTCGACGAGAACCATGCGGCAGCCGACTTCATCTCCGACGACGACCTCGCCCACTTCCAGAGCGGAAAGCAGCTGCGCCGCCTCTACGGCCTGATCGTGTTGCCCGGTCACGAGGAGTACGTGACCGGGCACGTCTACGACGTTGTGCAGCAGTTCCGGAATCTCGGCGGCAGCCTCGCGTTCCTCTCCGCGAACAGCTTCTTCTGGCAGGTCGACCGCACCGGCCAGACGATGACGGGCCGCTCGCGCTGGGATCGGCTCGGCCGCCCGGGCTCGGCGCTCGTCGGCGCGGCCTACGACGGCTGGGAGTCACACCTCTACAAGAACCATCCGTATGTCGTCGTCGGCGCGAAGCGTCTTGCGTGGCTTTTCGCCGGCACGGGCTTGAAGAATGGTGACGCGTTCGGCAACTACGGGATCGAGATCGACCAGACCGACAAGTTCTCGCCGGCGCAAACGGTGGTCGCAGCCAAGATCGCGAACTTCTTCGGCAAGGGCCACTCGGCGGAGATGACCTACTACCGTCGCGGGCACGCGCAGGTCTTCGACGCGGGCGTGATGAACTTCGGCGGAAGCGTCGCGACCTGGCCCGCCGCCGGGGCGATGCTGAAGAACCTGTGGACGCGCTTCGGCGGTTCCTGGGCGTCGAGCTAGTCGCCCTGGCCGGGCTTCGCCGCGAAGGTCATCTTGTAGGGCCCGCAGTCGCCGAGCGTGCCTTTCTCGAGCACCGAGATCGTGCCCTTCACCGCGGTCGCGCTCGTGAACTGGCCTGTCACGGTGACGACGATCTTTGTCTGCGTGTCGCTGCCGGCCCAGCTCGATGCCGCCGACTTCACCGAGAAGGCGCCGGTCTTCGTCATCGGGATCGAGGCTTTGAGATCCGCGAGCGAAGTCGAGTACGGATCGACCTGGTACGGGTACGAGCCGTAGCCGAAGCATCCGAGCGTTCCGAACGAGAAGTCGCGTACCGCCTTCGCGCCGGCGACGAAGGTGACCGTGTCGCCGAACCCGTTGACTTTCTTCGCAGAGGTCGGCCCGGTGAAGCGGGTGCCGGCATGCGGCAGGACTGCGCCGGCCGCAGCCGCCGTCGCCAGGCTCGTCGTCAATGCCAGCGCGATGATCAGCTTGCGCACGGGTTCACCTCGATAGGAGAAGGGGCCTCGGGACTTGCTCGGAAACACCAAATTACCACCGATTTCGTCAGAAGCCTACGGCCGGACCCGAACGTCGACAGCCCGAGCGGATAGTTTCTGCCGCCGTGCCGTACCCGATCGCAGACACGAAAGCAGCCTCGGCGCTTGGCTCCGCGTTGCGCCGGATCGGCTACAGCGAGGACTCGGTCCTCGAGATGCTGGGCGAGGACGCCTATGGATCCGATCGCGACGATCTGCCCGTCGACGAGCGCCGGCTCCGCCGAAATCGGATCGGCACGGTCGTGCGACTGCTCTTCCTCGAGCTTCCGGTTCCACGCGTCGACCTCGTCGCAGCGCTCGGCGAGCGCGCGGTCGAGGCGCTCGCGAAGATCGGCCTCGCCGAGCTCGGCGAGGAGGTGCGCGTCGAGGCGCGGATCCTGCCCGTCGGCGAGCTCTACGTCCTCTCCGACGACCGTCCGCCGGACGACGGCGAGGATCCGCCCGACTTCGTCGCAGCTTATACGTCCACTTCGCGTCTCTGCGACTGCCTGACGCCGCGCGTGCGCGGCGTGCGTGCGCTCGACGTCGGCACGGGAAGCGGGGTGCAGGCGCTGCTTGCCGCTCGTCATGCGGCGCACGTGATCGCGACCGATGTCAACCCGCGCGCGCTCGCCTTCACCGAGGTGAACGCGGCGCTGAACGGCTTCACGAACATCGAGGTGCGGCAGGGGAGCCTGTTCGAAGCCGTCGCCGGCGAGCGCTTCGACCTGATCACATGCAACGCGCCGTACGTGATCTCGCCCGAAAACCGCTGGGCTTATCGCGACAGCGGTCTGCCGGGAGACGAGATCACGCGCCGCGTCGTCCACTCGGCGGCCGACCACCTGACCGACGACGGCTATGCGACGCTCCTTGGGAGCTGGGTCGGCGACGACGAGGAGGCGGCCGACGACCGTCCGCTCGAATGGGCGAAGTCGCTGCGTGGAATCGACACGTGGATTCTCTCCGTGTGGGAATCGGACCCACTCGAGCATTCGGCGACGTGGAACCGTCCGCTTGCGAAGAGCAGCGCGCAGTTCAGTGCCGCGATCGATGCATGGATCAGCTACCTCGAGCAGATCGGCGCGGGCTGGGTGAGCGAGGGCGCGATCCTGCTGCACCGCCGCGACGGCAAACGCCACGGCGCACGCGTCGACGGCATCGACGACGAGGAGCTCGAGTCGTCGGGTGACCAGGTGCGCCGAGCGTTCGCCAATCGTGCGCGTCTCGCCGAGCTGCGGCGCGCCGATGACTTGCTCGACCTGAAGCCGTCGCTCGCGATGCACGTCGAGCTCGAGCGCGAGCTGACGCCGCGTCGAAGCGGCAACGCCGAGGTCGCCGCGCGGGTGCAGCTTGTCGACGGGACGAACTCGCTGATCGACACGACGCTCGATGCTCTCGAGCTCGTGCCGCTGCTCGACGGCACCGTCAAGCTGCGCCGCTTGCTCCGCAACGCGACGCCGTCGGCGCGGAAGGCGTCGATCGGGCTCGTGCGCGACCTGCTCGAGCTCGGCGTGCTGAAGCTCTAGCGTTCGAGGTCGGCGGAGTACTCGCCTGCGCGCGCGAGCCCGTTCAGGCGTGCGCGCTTCGCGTACGCGGCCTGTGCCGCCGGAACGTTCTCCGGCTTGCCCAACCAGGCGTGTTGCGCGGCGGCCTGCAGTGCGCGTCCGTACGAGAACGAGAGCTCCCATGGCTGCTGCCCGAGCGCGTTGATCGCGTTCAGGTGCTCGGTCGCGAGCTCGTCTGACTGACCGCCGGAGAGGAAGACGATTCCCGGCACGGCGGCCGGCACGTTGTGCAGCAGGCAGCGAATCGTCTGCTCGGCAACCTCACTTACGCTTGCCTGCTTCGGGCAGTCGTAGCCGGCAAGCACCATGTTGGGCTTCAGCAGCATGCCCTCGAGCTCGACCCGCTGGTCGCGCAGCTCGGTGAACACAGCGTGCTGTACGCGCGAGGTGACGCGGTACGACTCCTCGATCGTGTGCGTCCCGTCCATCAGCACCTCGGGCTCGACGATCGGCACGATCCCAGCCTCTTGTGCGAGCGCGGCGTAGCGGCCGAGCGCATGTGCGTTCGTCCAGATCGCATCCTCGCTCGGATTGTGCTCTGCGATCGAGTAGACGCCGCGCCACTTGGCGAATCGCGCTCCGAGCTCGCGGTAGTCGGCGAAGCGTTCGCGCAGCCCGTCGAGGCCTTCGGTGATCGTGTCGCCGGGCGCGAGCGCGAGCGGCTTCGCTCCTTTGTCGACCTTGATCCCCGGGATGATCCCCTTGCGTTCGAGCAGCTGAGGGAACGGCGTGCCGTCGGCACTCTGCTGTCGGATCGTCTCGTCGAACAGGATGACGCCGCTGATCCACTCCTCGGCGCCCTCAGCGGTGAAGAGGAGGTCGCGATAGGCACGCCGGCTCTCTTCGGTCGACTCGACGCCGATCGCGTCGAAACGCGTCTTGATCGTGCCGCCGCTCTCATCGGCGGCGAGGATCCCCGTGCCCGGCGCGACGAGTGCTCGCGCGGTTTCTGTGAGCGCGCTGTGCATCTGTTGAAGGCTAATAGTTGTCTAAAGCGTGGCGGAGCCCGGCGACGAGCTCGCGCGCCGGCCGTACGATGCACGTTGCAATGTACGGACGCGGCTACCCGGGTTTCGCCCCCTATGCGGGGCACGCGCACAACGGTCACCCATTCCTCTGGCTGCTCTTCCTCGTCGTGCTCGTGATCGTCGTCGGCTTCGTCGCGGCTTTCGTCTTCCGCTGGCTCGCCGGACGCCGAACCGGCTGGCTCCGGCCGGTTGCCGTCGCGGGTGCACCGTCGGAGGCGCTCGACATCGTTCGCCTCCGCTACGCGCGCGGCGAGATCGACCGCGAGCAGTTCCTGCAGGCGAGCGCGGATCTCGGCGGGCAGGCCGCGTGGCCTGCGACCGAACCGTCGGCGCCGGACGCTTCGACAGCAGCCTCTTAGATCGCGATCCAGACGTCGGCGCCGCCGCATTCGCTCCGGTCGACGCCTGCCTTACCGCCGTGCGCGACGGCGATCGCGTCGACGATCGCGAGCCCGAGGCCGCTGCCGCCTCGTCCGCGCGCGTCGTCGGCTCGGCTGAAGCGGTCGAACGCGCGCGCAGCGAAGCCGGCGGGCAAGCCGCTGCCCTCGTCGGTGACGTGCAGCTCGACGTGGCCGTTCGAACGACGCGCCGAGAGCTCGACGGTTCCTGCGCCGTGCACGAGCGCGTTCGCGACGAGGTTGCCGAGCGCCTGTTCGAGGCGAGCCGGGTCGGCGTCGAACGGGACGTCCTCGCCGGCGACGCGCACGTCGCGGCCGAGCTGGCCCGCGCGCGATGCGAAACGCTCCGCCACGCGATCGAAGAGCGCCCTGGAGCGAACGTGCTCGGGATGAACGGGCAGCGCGCCCTGGTCAGCGCGCGCGACGAGCAGCAGGTCCTCGGCGAGGCTCGAGAGGCGGTCGGTCTCCTCTGCGGCCGAGCGCACCGCAGCCTCCAGCTCCTCGTGCGTGCGGGTTCGCCGCAGCGCGAGCTCGAGCTCGGTGCGCAAGAGGGCGAGCGGAGTGCGCAGCTCGTGGCTCGCGTCGGAGACGAAGCGGCGCTCATGTGCGAACGCGGCTTCGAGGCGGTCGAGCATCGCGTTGATCGTCTCCGCGAGCCGCGAGATCTCATCCCGCGCAGCCGGTACGGGTAGCCGCGCACCCGGCGTCGACGCGCTGATCGCCGCCGCGCGCCGCCGCATCGCCTCGACCGGCCGCAGTGCGGCACCGGCGAGCAGGTAGCCGGCGAGTGTCGCGACCAGCAGCGCGAGCGGCGCCGAGAAGATGAACTCGTGACGAAGCCGGTCGAGGCTCTCGTCGCGGCTCTCGAGCGAACGGCCGACGACGATGACGCGGCCGTGTGCCGCCGGGATCGCCCGCAGACGCCACGTGTTCTTGCGCGAGGAGATCTCGCTGCTGATCGTCAGTGCGCGAGCCCGCGCCCGCTGGTCGATCGCAGGGGTGATCAACGGCGCGACGCCCGGCGGCGAGCTTTCGACGACCTTGCCGTTCGGCGAGAGCAGCTGGGCGATCTCCGCGCTGTCGAGCGAGTCACGATCGAGGAGCGTCTTGCCTGCGGCGAGCCGCGTCGACGCATCGCTCGCCTGGCTGCGCAGTCCCTGGTCGACGCTCTTGAGCAGCGTCGCGCCGACGCGCACGTAGACGAACGTGCAGCTCGCGGCGAGCACGAGCGCCATCGCGACTGCGAACGGCAGCGTCAGCCGCAAGCGGAGTGGAAGCCGGCTCATCAGCCACCATCTTTTCGCAACCGGTAACCGACGCCGCGAACGGTCTCGAGTGTCTCTCGGCCGAACGGCCGGTCGATCTTCTCGCGCAGGTACCGCACGTAGACGTCAACGATGTTCGATCGCGCTTCGAAGGCCATGTCCCACGCCCCGTCGAGAAGCTGCACACGGGTAAGCGCCTCGCCGGCATGGCGCATGAACACCTCGAGCAGCGCGAACTCCCTTGCCGACAGGTCGATCTCGTCGTCGCCGCGCCAGACACGGCGCGCGGCCGGATCGAGACGGAGGTCGCCGACTTCGAGTTCGGTCGGCCGCTCGGTCGGACCGCGGCGGACCAGCGCGCGCAGGCGTGCGAGCAGCTCGCCGAAGGCGAACGGCTTCAGCAGGTAGTCGTCGGCGCCGGTGTCGAGGCCCGTGATCCGGTCGTCGAGCGCATCGCGCGCGGTCAACATCAGCACGGGCGTCCAGTTTCTGCGTTCGCGTAGGCGCCTGCAGACGGCGAAGCCGTCGAGGCCCGGCAGCATCACGTCGAGCACGATCGCGTCGTATGCGTGCGAGTCCGCCATCCAGAGCGCCTCTTCCCCGGTGCCGGCGATGTCTGCCGAGTGGCCCTCCTCGGCGAGGCCGCGGGCAAGCAGCCGTGCCAGCTTCGGTTCGTCCTCGACGACGAGTATCCGCATCGGACTCACATCATCTTGCGCCGAGTATGAGAGCTGTGTGAGAGCTGTCGCCGGCTTCATGTGGATCTCATCCCGACTTGCTTCCCTGTTGCCCATGACCACTACTGCAGGACGGACGACCGTGAGCTACCGGCGCCGGCTGCTCAGCGGCGCCAAGGGGAACGCGCGGCTGACGGCCCTCGCGGGGGCGATCCTGCTCGTGTTGCTCGCAGTCGAAGGCGCGACGATCCCGTGGCTGGGCCGGCTCCTGTCGGTCCACATCTTCGTCGGGATGCTGCTGCTCGGGCCGGTCGCGCTCAAGCTCGGGAGTACGGGCTACCGCTTCGTGCGCTACTACACGCGTTCCCGCGAGTACGTCGAGGCGGGGCCGCCCGCGCCGCTGATGCGCGTGGTCGTCGCGCCGATACTCGTGCTCTCGACTCTTACCCTCTTCGGCACCGGTGTCGCGCTGCTCGCGATCCCGCACCACGGACTCGTGCTCGGGCTACACAAGGCGAGCTTCATCGTCTGGTTCGCCGCCTGTGGGATTCACGTACTCGCGTACTTCGGGCGCACCTTCCGCGAGCTGCTCGAACACCGCATCGGCGGCGAGGCGGCGCGCGTCACCCTGGCGGTGTCGGCGATCACCGCCGGCGTCGCCGTTGCAGCGGCGACGTATCGATTTGCGTCACCGTGGCTCGACGGCCGCGTGCATCACTGAGCGAACTGCGAGATCGCCGCCGCGACCGTGCGCGGTGCGCCGAGCATCGACAGGTGACCCGCGTTCGGCACGAGTACGAATCGAGTCTTCAGGATCTTCGCGGTCTTTCGCCCGGCGGAGACCGAGTCGACGGTGTCGTCGGCGCCCCAGACGACGATTCGCTTCGCCCGAACACGGTCGAGATCGGCGACCGAGACACCCTGGATGCCGTGGCTGAGCAATGAG
>DASYAO010000090.1:0-10805 GCA_036501285.1 Gaiellaceae bacterium | reverse complement strand
GGGTGCGCACCGTCGGCGAGCAAGGTCGCTCGCGCGTGGTTGAAGTACGCGTCCGTGTAGTACCCGGCCCGCAGCTTCTCGACCGGAAGGTCGAAGATCGCGGGATCGAGCCGAACTCTAAGCGGCGTCTTCGAGCGCTCCGCTTCCGGATCAAGGCTCAAGGTCCGTGACGCGGACGGACGCCGTCAAGCGGGCTCTTCGAGCTCGAGACAGGCACGGAGCGCGGCCTCGGCGACATCGAGCTGGTCACGCGTGGGCTCGTCGGTGGCGACACGATGCTGGAACTCGTGGCCCGGCTTCGCGAGCGCGCGGGCGACGATGTGCTCGGGGTGGCGCTGCATCCAAGCGAAGATCTCGGTCGACGCCGCGAGCGAGCCGAGGGCTGCGAACGCGCGCGCAGCGGAACGCAAGTGAGCCGGCGCCTTCGCGGCGAGCGCGTTCGCGGCGGCCGTGGTCGCGATCAGTGGGCCGACGAGATGCGTGCCACAGCGCTCGTGTTCCTTCGCGCGGTCGCTGCCGTGCTCGTACGTGCCGATCGTGATGTGCTCGGCGCCGTGGTAGGCGGCAACTTCGCCCTCCCGCAGCGAGAGCACCGCAGGCGCAACGCTGAGCAGGCCGGCGACGAGCTCCTTCGCCGCATCGCCGAGACGGGAGCGTCGCACGCCCTGGATCACGATCACGCTTCCGAGCACCGCGCCCGCCACCGACCGGCGTGCGAACGGAAGCTTCGCCTCGGGCAACGCGAGCTTGAGCTCGGGCAGGAAGACGACGGACTCGACGAGCTTCGCCGGCCCGCGCAAGAGCGGCGTGCTGAACCGCGAGCCGATCACGCGCTTCTTGCGCGCGACGACCTTCAGCTCGCCGTCGTCGGTGCGCACCGCGCAGGCCCAGGACGTCGGCCCGTGCACGAGGACGCCGTTCGCGAGCGCCATCCCGCCGAGCCGGAGCTTCTCCTTCGGCATGGCGACAGGGTAGCTACGCAACGGCTTCCAGCAGCTCTTGCAGACGTGAAGCCGCGTCGCCCCGCGCCACTGCCTGCCCGTCGACGCTGACGACGGGCACGATCTCGCGGATCGCAGAGCTGACGAACGCCTCGCCGGCCTCGAGCAGGTCGGACAAGGGATACGAGCCCTCACGCACGTGGAAGCCCGATTCGCGTGCCAGCTCGGCGACGGCCGCGCGCGTCACGCCGGGCAGCACGCCGGTCGAGAGTGCCGGCGTCGTCAGCTCGTCGCCGTTTCGCCACCAGACGTTCGCGGTCGTCGCCTCGAGCACGGTCCCGTCTTCGCCGAGGAAGAGCGCGTCTGCCGCGCCCCGGCTCTCGGCCTCTGCGACCGCCGCCATGTTGATTCCGTAGCTCGTCGACTTGATCCCGGTCAGCGCCGTGTGCGCGTTCACCTGCACGGTGACGAGTGCGAGCCCGGCTGTACGCAGCTCGTCGAGACCCGATGGGAGCGGTGCGACCGCCGCGACGAGCGAGCGCGAAGTGCGATAGAGGCGAAGCGCTCCTTCGTCGACGCCCGCTACGGCGACGGCCTGCAGCGCGAGCTCCCGCGCACCGTCGGGTGCAGGCAGCCTGAGCGCCTGCGCGGAGCGGACGAGCCGCTCGACGTGACGGTCGAGCATCACCGCGCGCCCGCCACGGATGCGCACGGTGTCGAACGCCGCCGTGCCGCGTACAACCGCCTCGTCGTCGGCGAAGAACACCGGCTCGTCCGGATCGACGAGGCCCCGCCCGGCGACCGCAAGCGCGAGCAGTGTCATACGGACACCGGCGCTGCGAGCCGCGCGAGCAGCGGCCGCGCCTTCACCCACGACTCCTCGATCTCCGCCTCGGGCTCGGAGTCCCAGACGATGCCGCCACCGACCCAGAGATGGATTCGGCCCTCGGCGATCGCGAACGTGCGGATCGTCAGCGCGAGGTCGAAGTCGCCGTTCGGCTGCAAGACGCCGATCGCGCCCATCGAGGCACCGCGACCGACCGGCTCGAGCGACGCGATCAGGTCGAGCGCTGCGATCTTCGGCGCACCGGTCACCGATCCGCCCGGGAACGTCGCCGTCAGGATGTCTGCGAGCGTCGCGTCCGGACGCAAACGGCCTTCGACCGTCGACTCGAGATGCGTGACGCCGGCGAGCTCGCGCTGGCGTCGCAGCCGAGGCCACGCGATCGACCCCGGTTCGCACACACGCGCGAGGTCGTTTCGCTCGAGATCGACGATCATCATGTGCTCGGCCGAGTCCTTCTCGTCGTCGACGTCCTCGCCGGCGGGCCGCGTGCCCTTGATCGGCCTCGTCACGATCCGCTCGCCGCGACGCGAGAGGAAGAGCTCGGGCGAGCAGGAGACGATCGACCAGCCCGCTCCGGCGAACGGGCGCGGCACGAGCGGCCGCAGCGGCGCGAGTGCGTCCGCGAGAGCGAGCGCTTCACCTTCGAACGGCGCCGACAGATGCTGCACGAGGTTCGCCTGATAGACGTCGCCGCGCGCAATTGCCGCGCGCACAGCCTCGATCGCGTCCGCATACTCCTCGTCCGTCCAGCTGCGCTCCCACCGGCCGAGCACGTAACAACAACGTGCTGCTCGCTCCGACTCGGTGTGCTCGCGGATGCGGCACGCGAGGAGCGGCAGCGGGCACGGCTCCGGCGGCGATGCGACGATCGTGCGCCGCAGCGACGACGAGAGTCCGTAGCCGAGGTAGAGGTCGGCGACGACGCCGTCGTGTCCCCAGAAGCCCTCCACGGCCAGGTACCGCTCGAGCTCTGCGAACGCGCCGGCCGGTTCGTGCAGCTCGAGGATCAGCGCCGCCGTCCGAGCGTCAGGAGATAGCGGCGCGGCGCGCGCACGCGATCCGCTTCGCGATAGGACTCGAAGAGCTCGACGAACGCCTGGTGGAACTCCGCGGTGCCGCGCTCGTCGAGCTTGCGGAGAAGCGATACGACCGGCGGCGACGAGGTCGAGAAGAGCTCCCAGAGCTCTTCTCCCGACTCGGCGTCGATCCAGAGCGTCCCGTCCTCGAACTCGAGCTCGAAGTCGTCGCCGAGCATGCCCTCGACGTGGTCCTCGCGACCCCACTCGGTCGACTCGCGTCCGTCGAGCGGCTCGTCGGTGAAGCGACGGTAGAGCTCGCCGAGCTTCGGGTTCGGCTTCCATGCCGTGAAGCCGATCCGTCCACCGGCCTGCGTGACGCGTGCAAGCTCTGCTGCGACATTCGCGTGGTCGGGCGCCCAGATGAAGCCGAACGCCGAGGAGACGACGTCGAACTCGCCGTCGTCGCAGGGCAGGTACTCGGGGTCGCCGTCGAACGCCATCACGTCGGCACCGCGCGCCTTCGCACGGTCCGCGATCGTGTGGTTGCCGTGGGTCAGGTCGAGCCAGCGCTCGCCGGCGGCCGGTGACAACCGTTCTGCGAGCTCGACGTGTACCGGCTCGAGCACACCGGCGATGCGGTCGTGTACCGCCTCGTCCCAGGCCTCCACCGCCCGAGCATACTGCGCGGCAATGCCCGATCTCTTCGACGAGGCCGCGGCCCGCCGCCTGGAGCAGCTCGCACCACTCGCGCAGCGGCTGCGGCCCCGTTCGCTCGGCGAGTTCGTCGGCCAGGAGCACGTGCTCGGCGAAGGCAAGGCGTTGCGCCGTGCGATCGAGGCTGACCGCGTTCGGTCGCTCGTGCTCTACGGCCCGCCCGGTTCCGGGAAGACGACGCTCGCGCGCATCGTCGCAAACGCAACCGGCGCCGAGTTCGAAGAGCTCTCGGCTGTTTCGGCAACTGTGTCGCAAGTGCGCGAGGTGCTCGCGCGCGCGCGCGAGCACCTCGGGTCGACAGGCCGCCGGACGATCCTCTTCCTCGACGAGATCCACCGCTTCAACAAGGCGCAGCAGGACGCGCTGCTGCCAGGCGTCGAGGAAGGACTCGTGACGTTGATCGGCGCGACGACCGAGAACCCGTACTTCGAACTGAACTCGGCGTTGCTCTCGCGCACTCAGGTCTACGAGCTCGAACCGCTCTCGGAAACGGAGCTCGCCGAAGTCGTGAGGCGCGGCGCGGGCGAGCTCGGTACGCCGGTGTCCGAACCGGTCGAGCAGCTGATCGCGCGGCGGGCGGGCGGCGACGCACGCAGCGCGCTGGCGATCCTCGAGCTCGCGGTGCAGACCGCAGCCGACGAGAAGGCGGACGTCGAGGAGCGCCATGTCGAGGACGCCGCTCGCAAGCGGCCGCTGCTCTACGACAAGGCGGGCGACGCGCACTACGACTTCATCTCGGCCTGGATCAAGTCGACTCGCGCGGGCGACGTGCAGGCGTCGGTCTACTACCTCGCCGTGATGCTCGAAGGCGGCGAGGATCCTCGCTTCATCGCGCGGCGGATGATCGTGCTCGCTTCGGAGGACATCGGCGACGCCGACCCACAGGCGCTACTCGTCGCCGTCGCGGCGGCGCAGGCCGTCGAGCACGTCGGCCTGCCCGAGGCGCGGCTCAACCTCGCGCAGGCGGCCATCTACCTGGCGCGAGCGCCCAAGTCGAACGCTTCCTACAAGGCGCTCGAGGCGGCGAGAGCGGATGTCAGAGAACACGGGCAGCTCCGTCCACCCGACGCGCTCCGGTCGGTGGGCCACCCCGGGGCGCGCAAGCTCGGACGCGGGAAGGGCTACATCTATCCGCACGCGGACGACGCGGGGTTCGAGGTCGACTGCCTGCCGGACGAGTTGAAAGGCCGCGTGTACTACGAGGAGAGCTAGCCGGTTGCGGCGCAGCCGTTGCTCGGCTTCGCGTTCGTGATCGGGCCGCCGTGAATGGCGAAGTCGCCGATGATCGCGAAAATTGCCGCGCGGTTGCGAGGCACGACCTCGAACTGGTCGGAGAACGGGTTGATCTTCATCCCTTTCGCAACCGCCGGGTTCTTGCGCGTGAACCGCTCGAGAGCGAGACCGCGCGAGACGAACGACACGGTGGTGGCAGCTTTGTTGCGAAGCAGCCGGTTCTGCACGCTTCGCACCTGCGCCGGCGTCGCGTCCTCGACGAGGAACACCGTCACGTAGCAGCCCGGCGGCGGCTGCAGCCCGGCGAGTGTGAGTCGGGCGCCATGCGACGTCCCCGTCGCGGTGGTCGTCGCCGTCGCAGACTTCTTCCCGCCGCCGCACCCCGCGAGCGCGATCCCGAGCAGGCTGAAGCCGAGGAGGGGGAGCCAGCGCACGTGCGATTCCTACAGGATTCGCGCGCCGAGCGCGCTCGCAGCGAGCTCGACGGCTAGGAGCGCCGTCTCGTTGGCGCGATCGAGCACGGGGTTCACCTCGACGAGCTCGAGCGAGTCGAGGAGGCCCGACTCGGCGACCAGCTCGCCCGCGAGATGCGCCTCGCGATAGGAGAGCCCACCCCTGACGGGCGTGCCGACGCCGGGCGCGAACATCGGGTCGACGACGTCGAGGTCGATGCTCACGTGCACGAAGCGCGCGCCGCCGACGAACGCGAGAGCCTCGCTCATCACGTGCTCGAGCCCGCCGCGGTCGATGTCGCTCATCGTGAATACGCGCACGTCGAGCTCCGCGATCAACTCCCGCTCCCCCGGGTCGAGTGAGCGCACGCCGACGAGCGCTGCCCGCTCGATCGACGGGCTCGGCCAGCCGTCGGAGAGGAACGCGTCGCCGGCGACTCCGAACGCCACCGCGAGCGGCATGCCGTGGACGTTCCCGGTCGGCGAGGTCTCCGGACGGTTCAGGTCGCCGTGCGCGTCGATCCACAGCGCCGCGCCGGGCCCGTCGGCCTTCGCGAGGCCGCCGAGCGTGCCGATCGCGATCGAGTGGTCACCGCCGAGCACGAGCGGCAGGTAGCCGTCCTCGCGCGCTTCGAAGACGAGACCGGCGACGCGTTCGCACGAGCGCTTGATCGACTCGAGGTAGCGGGCCTGCGGATCGCCGACCTCGGTCGCCTCCGGCAGGCCGACGTCGACGTCGCCCCAGTCGGCCGATCGTCTGCCCAGCCGGTCGATCCGTTCGTGGAGACCGGCATAACGGATCGCCGACGGACCCATGTCGACGCCGCGTCGCCCGGCGCCGAGATCGAGGCCCGCGCCGATGACGGCGATCGGCTGCGACGTTTCCTGCCGGGCCATTCCGGCAAGGCTACTGCGACTTGGACGAGGGGCCGATCAACGTGCTCCTGGCCGACGACGACGAGGGCTTCCTCACCTCTCTTCGCGAGCTGGTCGATCGCCAACCCGAGCTGCACGTCGTCGCGACGGCGCGCAACGGACTCGACGCTGTCGAGCTCGCCGCCCGCCACCGCCCGGATGCAGCGGTGATCGATCTCCATATGCCGCTGCTCGACGGGCTCGCGGCGATCGCCCGGCTGCGGGAACAGCACACGGCGCTCTGCCTGATCGCGCTCACGGGTGACGACGACGTCGAGCTGCACCAGGCGGTGCGACAGGCGGGCGCGGATGCCGTACTCGAGAAGAGCGAGATGGTCGGGATGCTGATCGACCGCTTGACGAGGGCTCGTTCAGCGCGCGCGAGTGGCGAGGGCCGGATTTGAACCGGCGACACCACGGTTTTCAGCCGTGTGCTCTACCAACTGAGCTACCTCGCCGAGCGGGGCAAGTCTAGCGGCGCCGGATCCGAAGCTCGTCTCCGGCGACCGCGCCCGTCAGCGTTGCGGCGCTGCCGTCGCGAAGCGCGAGCTCGATCGCGCCCGACGAGTCCTCGAGCAGGACGAGCTCGCCCTCGCCTCCGTCGGCATAGGTCTCGCCGAGCCGCGTGGCGTGCGCGATGCCGCCGAGCACGGCGTCCACGACCTCGCCGGACGCGAGGCCGAGTGCGTCGACGTGCGAGCGCACGAGGTTCGAGGCGAGGTTGCCGAAGCGGTCGACCGTCGTCACGCGGCCGCGGAGCTCGCGCCCTGCGAGCTCGGGCTCCGGGAGCGCGAGCCGCACGAGCTCGGCTTGGGACAGCGGGTCGCCAAGGTCATCGAAGGCTGTGCCTTTCGCCAGATGCGCAGCGACCGGCGCGAAGACATCGCGCGCGTGGAACGTGCGGGACACAGGTTCGAGGTGGTAGCGGGAATTCGTGAGCACGCGCACGGCGTCGATCCCGTCGCGCTCCGCCGCGGTGATGAGCAGCCCGTTGTCGGGACCGACGAAGACGGAGCCGGATTGCGTCCGAACGGCAACGGGACGGCGCTCGCTGCCGACACCGGGGTCGACGACAGCGAGATGCACGCCGACGGGCAGATACGGGGCCGCCCGCGCGAGCACGACGGCACCGTGCGCGACGTCCTGCGGTGGGATGCCGTGCGTCACGTCGATCACGGTCACGTCGCCGGCGATGCGCTGGATCACGGCGTGACAGACACCGACGAACTCGTCCTGCACTCCGAAGTCTGTGAGGAAGGTGATGAAGCGGGAGCTCACCGCGAGGCGAACTTCTGCACTGCTGCGACCAGGCCGTCGAGGTCGTGAGCGTCCGCCTCGGTCTGCACGTCGATCCCGACCGACTCGGCGACTCGGGTCGTCTCGGGGCCGATCGAAATCGCGGGTACCTTGCCGCCCGTCCATGCGTACGCGCGCGCCGCCGAGCCGGACGCGAGCACGACGACGTCGCCGTCCGGCGGATCGGGCTGCAGCAGGACGGTGCGGTAGAGCGGCACGTAGTCAGCGCGCAGCGCTTCGATTGGGCGCCGCCGCGCATTCTCGGCTGCGAGGTAGAGAATCCTGCCGGCCGGCCGTGGGAACTCGGTGAGCAAGCCGTCGACCGACGACACCTTCGGCACGAACGCCGGCTCGATCCCGTGGCCCCGCAGCTGCTCGGCGGTGCCGGGCCCGACGGCGGCGACCTTGGGCAGGTTGCGTGCTCGGCGCGCGACCTCGTCGGCGCCGTTGGGGCTCGTCACGACGGCCCACTCGTAACCCGCGCAGTCGATCGGTTCGTCGGAGGTGCGCTCGATCTCGATCAGCGGACACTCGACGACCTCGTACCCGAGCTCCTCGAGGCGGTCGACGAGAGGCCCGGCCTGCGAGCGTGGACGCGTGACGATCACCTTGAGCGCGCTCACGCGGCCCGCTCCCGCGAGGCGGCGAGCAGCGCCGCGGCGACGGCGGCGGCTTCCGACCCCGAGCGGCGCTCGATCCACGAGCCGTCCTCGGCTGCGATCAAAGCCTCGAGCCGCGTGCCGTCGTGGTGCGCGGCGACAGGGGCGAGGCAGCCGGCGCCGACGGAGGCGACGCACGCGCGCTCGGCTTCGACGCGACGGCGCGTTTCCGCGGAGTCGCCGGCGACGACGAGCTCCTCCTCGCCCGCGCGCACCTGCAGTGCGAGCGCGCCCTGGGCGGCCTCGGGCAGCATCGTCTCGACAGGGATGCGCAGGCCGATCTCGCTCTCGAGGCCGAGACGGTCGAGACCGCAGGCGGCCAGCACGAGCGCGTCGAACCCGCGCTCGCGCGCCTTGCGCAGCCTGGTGTCGATGTTGCCGCGCAGAGGCTCGACCTGAATCGAAGAGTCGAGCGCGAGCAGCTGCGCCTTGCGACGCACGGACGCCGTTCCGATTCGCATCCCGGGAAGGATCTCACTCGCGCCGACGAGCGCGTCGCGCGGATCGTCCCGCTCGAGGTAGGCGCCGACGCTGAGTCCGTTCGTGTCCGTCGACGTCATGTCCTTCGCCGAGTGCACTGCGACGTCGATCCGGTTTCCCAGCAACGCCTCTTCGATCTCCTTGACGAAGACGCCACGCTCGCCGATCTGGCCGAACGGGCTCGAACGGTCGCGGTCGCCCGCGGTGGTGATTGGCACGAACGCCACCTCATGACCGGCGCGTCGCAGCACGGCGGCCGCGACCTCGGCCTGCGTCAGCGCGAGCCTAGATCCGCGAGACCCGATGCGAACGAGCACACGGCCTCCCTGCGGCCGAACCGGGACGGCAGCGGCCGCGGCGTAACTGCACGCGCATGAACGCGGTCGGCGCCTGCGCGGGCAGAGGCCGCCCGACCGGCTGCGGCTGCGGCTTCACTCCTCGTCCTCGAGCCCGAACAGGTCGCGCACGGTGTCCACGTAGCGCTCGCCGTCGGCGTCTGCGGCCGCTTCCTTCAAGCGCACCGTCGGCCGGTGCAGGAGCTTGTTCAGGATCTGCGCGGTCACCGACTCCACCGTACGCCGCTCTTCGTCGGAGAGCGCGCCAAGCTTCGCCAGCTCGGCGGAACGGATCGCCTCGGCGTGGGCGCGCAGCGACGCGATCGCCGGCACGGCGTCGAGCGACGCGTGCCATTCGCTGAACCGCTGTGCTTCGAGCGCGACGAGATGCTCGGCATGCTCCGCCTCGACGCGGCGACCGGCAAGCGTCTCTGCGACCACGGCTTCGAGATCGTCGATGTCGTACAGGTAACAGCCGTCGAGCCGTCGGACGTCGGGGTCGACGTCGCGCGGGACGGCGATGTCGATGAAAAAGAGCGGATGGCGGCGACGCACCGGAATGTCGGCTGCCCCGATCAGCGCCGCGGGCGACCCGGTCGAGGCGACGACCACGTCGACGTCGGCAAGCCGCGAGGGAACCTCGTCGAGCGAGATCGCGGCAGCGTCGAAGCGTGATGCCAGATTCACTGCGGCGTCCTGGCTGCGGTTGGCGACGTACGCGATCGTCGCGCCACGGGCGGAGAGGCTTCCGGCCGCCAGCTCGCCGGCCTGGCCCGCTCCGACCACGAGCACGCGACGGTCGTCGAGCTCGCCGAACACCTGCTGTGCGAGCGCGGCGGCGGCCGAAGGGACGGACGCCGGGCTCTCGCCGATCGCCGTCTCGGTGCGCACGCGCTTGCCGAGCGCGAGCGCCTGCTGGAAGACGCGGTCGAGGAACGGGCCCGGACGCACGGCGTCGTAGGCGGCCCGAACCTGGCCGAGGATCTCGCTCTCGCCGGGGATCAGCGAGTCGAGCCCGGCCGAAACGCGGAAGAGATGGATCGCCGCCTCTTCGTCGTGCAGCCGATAGGCAACGTCGCGGAGTGGCGCGCCCGCGAGCCGCTCGAGCGAGGTCAACGCGTCCAGCTCGCCGTCGCCGACGACATAGACCTCGGTGCGGTTGCACGTCGAGAGACAGACGGCGTCGCCGAGCGAGCGCGCGAGCGACGCGGCGCGATCAAGTGGCAACGCGACGCGCTCACGCAGCTCGACGGGAGCAACGTGGTGCGAGATGCCGACGAGCGACAGCCTCAAAAATGGCTCCCTGCGAGCGCGATGCGCGCGACGATCACGAGCGCAAACCCTGCAAGCGCGAGATACGCGCCCATGCGGGCGGTGGGGCGCAGCGCGAAGAACGCGGCATAGACGATCCAGGCTGCGATCGTCGCGCCCATCAGCGCGTCGATCGAGCCGCCGCGCTCGCGCAACCGGACGAATCCGGCCGCGAGGCCGAGAGTCAGGAGCGGCAGCGAGACGGCGATCGTGCGGAACATCAACCGCTCGAGCACAACGACCGACGGGAGGCGCAGACGGAGGATGTCCGCGGCACGGCGCTTGAGGCGCCCGTCCTCGAGCAGGTAGAGCCCGGCGAGGCCTGCGGCGAGCGTGAAGCCGGCGAACGCGGCGAGCACGAAGCCGACATGCAGGAGCAGGAAGAGGTTGCTGTAGTGGGACCGGTGCCCGGCAGCGGTGCCGCCACCGACGCGCGCCGCGACGAAGAGCGCGACGACGAGCGGCATCACCGTCAGGCCGAGCAGGCGAAACCGCGGCTTGCAGCCCCAGATCAGATACGTCCCGACGACGAGCCAGACGAAGAGATTCAGCGAGCCGGCCCACGACGACCACGGAAAGCCGTCGGCGCGCGCCGCCTGCACT
>DASYAO010000089.1:0-7709 GCA_036501285.1 Gaiellaceae bacterium | reverse complement strand
CGCACGGGTGCGCGCGACGCTGAAGGCAGCCGCCGCCGGGCAGACGCCCGTTCCGGGGGCGTAGTTCGGCCGAACGTTCTGGGGGAGCCTTCGGGCTCCCCCAGGCTGTTCCGAACGTTCCTGGAGAATCCGAATTCCGCGTTCCGGCGTATCGACCTAGGGAGCTATCCTGTGGTGGAGGTTCGCGTGTTGATCAAGTCGCATCGATCGAGAGCACTGGCAGCCGCGCTGGTCGCGGCCCTTGCCGGTCTCGTCGCCTCCGTGCCGCTCGCGCAGGCACGCGCCACGGGGCCGCTGACGCTCAACGTCAACTTCTTCACGACCGGGAACATCACGCTCTCGTTGCCCGACGGCACGCCCGTGGGTGTCACGAGCGGATCGCCGACGACGATCCCGGCCGGCTACTACCAGGTGGTCGAGCTCGGGCCCGGCGGGTGTTCGGCGATGCCGCATTTCAGCCTCAAGGGGCCCGGCGTCACGCTCTTCGACAACCTGAACGAGGGCGAGTCGGCGACCGTCACCACGTTCGTCACGTTCGCTCCGAACGCGACCTACACCTGGAGCAACGATGCGTCGCCGAACGTGGTCCACACCTTCCAGACCTCGTCCGACGTCGTGGGCACTGCGCCGCCGAAGGCGCCGAACGGCCTCACGGCGAGCGGCCACACGACCGTCTCGTCCTCGAGCCTCGTCGGGTCGGCGATCGTCCCGTTCCGGGGCACGATCACCGGCTCGGTCAGCCTGACCGGCAAGCTCACGCTCTCCTTCGGAGGCAAGTCCGTCTCCTCGCTCACGGCCGGCCGCTACAAGTTCAGCGTCACCGACAAGAGCAGGTCGCGCGGCTTCCTGCTCCAGAAGAACTCGTCCGGGATGGTGACCGTGACCGGCGTCTCGTTCGTCGGCAAGCATGCGGACACCGTCCGGCTGACGAAGGGCAACTGGACGGTGCTGACACGGCCCGGCGCGAAGGCTGCCGCGGTCGTCGTTAGCTAGGGGAAAAACCGATGGGGCGCCGATCCTCGTAACACGAGGTGATCATGAGGATCACGCGCGCCCGCAACATCCCGGTTTTCGTCGGCCTCGTCGTCCTCGGGGCGACACTCGTCCTGCAGCTCGGTGCCGTCCGGTCACACGCGGCGGTTTCTTCGAATCTGAACGCGTACGTCCACGACGATGCGTCGATCGACCTGACCTACGCCGACGGCACCGACGTCGGCTCGCAGGGTCGCACGCCGCCGACGATTCCCGCCGGCACCTACACGATCCACGTCCTCGACGACACCTCCGAGCACGACTTTCACATCATGGGCCCGGGCGTGAACATGCAGACCGACGTCGGCGGTAGCGAGACCGACAACTGGACGGTCACGTTCCAGCCGGGCGGCTCGTACCGCTTCCAGTGCGACGAGCATCCCGACTTCATGTGGGCCGCATTCGTGGCGAGCGGGACCGCGACCGGCGGGAGCGGCTCGTCGGGTTCGGGGTCGTCAGGCTCGTCCGGTTCGGGCTCGTCCGGGGGAACCTCGAGCGGCACGACCGGCACCAAGTCGACCGGCGGCACGACGTCGTCGACCGGAACGAAGAGCTCGCTCGTCGGCACGCTGGTCGGGACCGTCAACGCAACCGGCAAAGTGACGCTGACGTGGGGCGGGATCCCGGTCAAGAGCTTGAAGCCCGGCCACTACAAGGTCACCGTCGCCGACAAGACGAAGGCAAAGAGCTTCGTGCTCCAGGAGAAGGGTCACGCCGCGAAGACGATCGGCGGTGTCGCGTTCGTCGGCGCTCATTCGCTGACGCTGTCGCTCACCGCCGGCACGTGGCAGTTCTACGCCACGGGTGCGACGAAGAAGAGCGCCTTCAAGGTCACCTAGCGTCTCGCTAGCAGCTGAACTCGCCGGGCCCGCCGCAGCCGAGTCCCGGCCAGCCGCCCGCGTACTTCGCCGGCACCGAGCGGAATGCGCTCGCGCGGCCGTAGACGAGCGCGACCTCCTGGCGGTTCGTCAGCACGATCTTCCGCGGGCTCCCGGTGACGCGGCGTCCGTTCACGTAGGCGCGCAACTGCTTCCCGCCGCCCGTGCAGTAGCCGCCGACACAGCTCGAGGTGAGCCGGACGCCCCATTCGTCGAAGAACGCGCCGAGCGTGACCGTCCCCTTGCGGTCGGTCTCGATGTGGATGATCCCGCTCGAGCTGTGCGTGTGCACGGGTGAGTTCGCGACGGCGGCCGTGTAGACGTTCTTCGTCGTGCAGTCGCCCTGCGGCAAGTTGCCGGGTGAGGGCGGACACGGTCCGCGGTCGACCGGCTGCACGAGGCCGACGCCCGCCGGGACGGTGACCTTGCGCCCGTCGACGCGCAGGTCGAGGTGGACGTGGTCGTGGCGCAGCAGGTTGCCGAGGAGCGGCGTGAAGCCTGCGTAGGCCATCTGGGTGAGCGGGTAGGCGGGGAGCCCCCACGGCGCGCGCGTCGCGCGCGGCTTCGTCGAGGGCCGGGCGGGCGCGACGAGCGCGCACGGGTCGAGCACCTTCGCCTTCGCGCTGCCCGAGAGCAGGAACCGCGGCGCGCGAAACGTGCCGGAGCCGTCGGTCGCCAGGTACGGGATCCGCGGCGCCGCGAGCCAGAACCAGACGTGGTGGCCCGAGAAGGTGACGGTGTTGGAGCGTGAGACCGTCGTCGGGCCGGAGCTCGTGAGCGTGACCGAGCGCCCTGTCTTCTCGTTGCGAATAAGGATCGTCGTCCGGCCGGTGAAGGCGAGCGCGAGCGCGGTCGTCGCAGGCTCGTCGTTCTTCAGCGGCCCGGTGATGCTGACGTCGAGCGGGAAGGGGCAGAGGTCACCGTCGACGGTGTCGAACGATGGGATGCCTGAAGGGCTGCCGGCGCCGGCCGCCGCGAGCGAGACCGCGACGACGAGGGCCGAGAGCAGCGCGGTCCTTCTCACTGACGAGCATTGTGCCCGCTAGTTTCCCGTCGTCGTGGAGACGATCTCGTTCGCCAGGGGCGCGCCTGCGCCGGAGCTACTGCCTGCCGAGGAGCTCGCCGACTGCGCCGGGACCGTGCTCGCGCGCGAGGGGAAGGCGATCCTCTCGTACGGCGCCGGCGCCGGCTACGGCCCGCTGCGCGAGCTCGTCGGCGAGTGGTTCGGCGTGCATCCCGGACGCGTGCTGATCACGAACGGCGGCCTTCAGGGCCTCGACCTGCTCGCGCGCATGCTCGGCCGCGGCTCGCCGGTGATCACCGAGTGGCCGACCTATGACCGCGCGTACAGCCTGTTTCTGCGCGCCGGCGCGTCGGTGATGCCGGCAGCGGTCGACGATCACGGGCTCGACCCGAACAACCTCGAGGTCGCGCTCGTCGGCCAGATGACAGTCGGCTTCATCTATCTGATCCCGACCTTCCAGAATCCGACCGGGACGACGATGACCGGCGAGCGGCGGCAGCGCGTCGCGGCGATCGCGTCCCGCCGGCAGATGCTGATCGTCGAGGACGATCCGTATTCGCTCGTGCGCTTCGAGGGCGAGCGCCTGCCTGCGCTCTTCTCGTACACCTCGGGGACGTCGGTGTACATGTCGTCGTTCTCGAAGACGATCGCGCCCGGGCTTCGCGTCGGCTTCTCGATCCTGCCCGAGCAGCTCGCCGACCAGATCGCCGTCGCGGCGACCGACACCTACATCACGCCGGTGCTGCTCGCGCAGGCCGTCGTGCACGAGTTCATCCGCCGCGGCAGCTTCGAGCCGAACCTGCGGCACATGAACGAACAGCTCGAGCTGCGGCGGAACGCGATGCTCGACGCGCTCGAGAAGCACTTCTCGGGCGCGAGCTGGGTGAAGCCCGAAGGTGGCTACTTCATCTGGCTGGGCCTGCCACCGGGGACCGATACGCGAGCCGTCCTCGAGCGCGCCGAAGGCGTCGCCGCCGTGTCGGGCACCGACTTCACCGCCGGCGCGAACTACGTTCGCCTCGCGTACAGCTTCGCCTCGCCCGACCAGATGGACGAGGGCATCGCGCGGCTCGCAGCCGCGGTCTGATTTAACGCAGCATCGTCCGGGACGAGGTGCAGTTAAGAATCTGTAAGCGGACCGGGCCGGTTACGACGCGATTTAACGCGCATCGGTTACGACGTGATTGAACGCAGCATCGTCCGGGACGAGGTGCAGTTAAGAATCTGTAAGCGGACCGGGCCGGTTACGACGCGGCTAGAACGGCCCGTACGCGGCCGGGGGTCATCGGCGCCACGCGGAGGCGGACGCCGGTCGCGTCGAAGAACGCGTTCGCGATCGCGGCCGCGATCGGCGCCTGCGCCGGCTCGCCGGATCCGGTCGGCGCAAGGTCGGTGCGCTGCACGATCTTTGTCGTCACGCTCGGGTGATCCTTGAAGCGCAGGATCGGATACGTCGACCAGTCGAGGCTCGTCACGCGCCGCGTGTCGTCGACGACCTGCTCGAGGAGCGCGCGGCTCGTTCCCATCACGAGGTTCCCCTCGAGCTGGTTCGAGACCCCGCCGGGATACACCGTGAGGCCGGCGACCTGCGCCGCGTACATGTGCTCGACGGAGATCTTCCCCGTCACGCGGTCGACCGCGATCTCCGCGACCACGCCCACCTGTGACGCGGCGAAGCCGCCGATCGCGATCCCGCGACCACGCACGACAGGCGCACTCGAAACAGCCGAAGCGGCGATGCGCGGCTCCCAGCCTGCGAGCTCCGCGACGCCGGTGAGCGCGTCGCGCCACTGGCCGAAGCCGTCGTTCACCTGCTGCGCCGTCACGTTCCCGAGCCGGAAGAGGTACGGATCCGCGCCGGCTGCATGCGCGAGCTCGTCGACGAGCTGCTCGCACGCGAAGCACGTCTGAGGCGTGAGCGGCCCGCGCAGCGCCGACGTCTTGAAGTAATTGTTCGCCAGCGGCAGCGACTTGCCGGTGACTCGGCGATTCGCGATGTCGTACTGGGTCCCCGTGTTCGCGATCGCCGCGATTCCGATCGCCGGCGGATCGAGCTGAAGCCCCGCGTGCTGCATCGTCGAGACCGCCGTCCCCGCCATCGCTGGAATCGCGAACATCGTGTAGTCGATCGCGAGCAGCTTCCCGTCCGCCCCAGCGGCACCGCGGACGTCGGTCAGGACCGACGGGCTGTAGTTGTCCCAGCCGTGCTCGTCCCAGCGCATGAACTGCAGCCGCACCGGCGTGCCTGCGAGCTGAGACAGGAGCGCCGCGGCCTCGCCGGCGTCGTAGCGCGCCGGGGCGTTGCCGAACGAGCTCGCGCCCTCCCAGTACTGCACGCGGATCGCGTCGAGCGGCAGGCCGAGCAGCGGCACGAGCTCCGACTGGAGGCGGAAGGGGTCCTGCGTGTTCGTCAACACCACCGCAGACGTCGAGGTCACGTCGGCGACGGCGCAGCTCGGCCCGATCGGCACGTGCGCCTGGTAGTCGAAGGCATAGCTCGCCGACACCGTGTGCGCGGCGGACGCAATCGCCGCATCGACGTCGCCGAGATCCTGCTGCCGGTACGCGGGCGCGAGCCCGTCAGAGTCGAACGCGCGCATCTGTCCGTAGATGTCGCCGTTGCCGGCCATCGTCGGCGGGTTCGCATAGACGACGTGCAACTGCGCCGACGCCTGGATCGCGTCGAACTCACGCGAGGCGACGACGCCGAGGAAGTCGTTGCGCCGCACGACCCGCGCATCGCCGATGCCACGGATCGAGCTCTCGTCCACCGAAACGATCCCCGTCGACGCGCCAGCGCCGTACGCGCCCTGCCCGCGCGGGCGCACGATCCGCCCGTGCAGCATCCCGGGCACTCGCACGCTTTGCACGTAGGTGTACGTCCCCGTCACCTTTGCCGGGATGTCGATGCGCGGCACCGGTGCGATCCCGACGAGCGAGTAGCCCGCGACCGGCTTCGCCGGCGGCACGCCCGGGTCGAGCGTGGGGGAGCCCATCGTCACCGCGAACAACTGGTCGCCGATCAGCTCGCCGTAGGAGACGCTGCGTCCGCCGCCGGTGACGACACCGTGCGCGACGCTGAGACTTCCGGCCGGAACGCCGAGCGCCGTCGACGCCTTCGCGAGCAAGGCTTCGCGCGCGTTCGCCGCGGCGCTCCGCAACCGCGGACCTGCAATCGCGAGCGAGCTCGAGCCGTACGTGCCGCCGGTGTTCGGCGCGCTCGACGTGTCGAGCCGCACGAACCGGAGCTGCGCGACGTCGACGCCGAGCTCCTCGGCGACGAGCACGAGCAGCCCCGTCGACGATCCCTGCCCGAGCTCGGCGCGCCCGCTCAGCACGTCGACCGAGTTGTCCGAGTGCACGGCGACGAACGAGTCGACCGCGTCGTAATCCGTCGTCGGCACGAGGCCGGGAACAGCGAGCGCGGCCGCCGCGCGCTGCGCGAGCCCGACTCCGACGACGAGCGCGCCGCCGCCCTTGACGAAGGCCCGGCGCGAGAGCTCGGCCATCAGGAGGTGACGAAGAACGTCGTCTTCTTGCCGCCGGCCGTGAAGAAGGTCCAGCGGCCCGGCTTCAAGTTGACGGTGACGTCGTGCGAGCCGACGTAGGTCTTGCTCGTGACGGTCTGGATCTTCCCGTGCAGCAGCTGGATCTGGAAGCCCGCCTTCTTCGACTCGTCGTCGACGGAGAACGTCCACCTGCCGGTCTTCAGCTTCTTCACGACGTTGCCGTTGTGGGAGAGGCTGAGCCTGCCGCTCGCGTAGACGATCGCGTCGAGCGAGCCGCGGAACGCCACGAGTCCCGAGCCGACGATGTCCTTCGAGCTCGACGAGCCGCTGCCCGACGAAGTTGTGCCGCCTCCGGATCCCTGGGAACCCGTTGCGCCGCCGACCGACTGGCTCGTCGTCTGGAACGTGAAGACGATGTTCGAGTTCTCGGCATCCCACCACGTGTACGTCGCGTTCGGCTGGAAGACGGCGGCGAGCGTTCCCGACGGATACTCGCCGAGCGTCAGGCTCTCCGAGATGTTGACGCCGGGGCCCGTGAGCGTGAACGACGGCCCCGACACGCCGACGCTGTCGTCGAAATCGAGGCTGTAGTCGCCCGAGGGGATCTGGGTCGGCGCGCCGCTCGTCGTACCGACCGGGGAGCCGTTCGGCATCGTCACGCTGATCGTGTGGTTCAGGTTGAACGTGACGAAGAGGCTGCCGGCCGCGCTCGCGCGATCGACGCCTGCGCCCAGGCCGATGGCCAGCGCGGCTGCGACAGCGAGGACGGGACGGGTTGTGCGGCGGAGCATGGGCGGGGACGCTTTCGATCCTAGTGGCAAGTCTCGCGAGTTTCTACGGCGGCTCGCGCGAGCCGGTTTCCGGCAGTTAAAGCTAGTTGCCATGGTGACTATTGTGAGCGGCCGCGGCCGCTAGTAGTGTCCTGAGGCCGGGCCGTGGTTGGTCCCGATGTGGCCGCGTCCCAGCAGTGCACTGCTTACAGCACTCCAACTGGAGGGTGATATGGCGAGCAAGTTGAAGATCAAGGTGAACGGACTTGTTCACTCGGTCTCGGCAAGCCTTGATACGCCGCTCCTTTACGTCCTGCACAACGAGCTTCATCTGCATGGTCCGCGGTTTGGTTGCGGGCTTGCGCAGTGTGGTGCTTGTTCGGTGTTGTTGGACGGGAAGGAGATCCGGAGCTGCGTGACTCCTGTCGCGGCTGTTTCGGGTCGTGCGGTGACGACGTTGGAGGGCCTGCCGGCTCTCTATGCGCAGCAGCGTGGC
>DASYAO010000088.1:0-12194 GCA_036501285.1 Gaiellaceae bacterium | reverse complement strand
CGGCGCGACCGGCGTCGTCTGCGCGTCGACCGGGAACACGGCTGCGTCTGCGTCCGCGTACGCGGCTCGGGCGGGGCTGATGGCAGTCGTGTTGTGCCCGGCGGGTGCGGTTGCGCCGGCGAAGATCGCGCAGTCGCGCGCGGTGGGCGCGCGCGTGCTCGAGGTGCGCGGCTCGTTCGACGATGCGCTGCGTTCGTGCCAGGAGCTCACGGGGCGCGGTGACTTCGCGCTCGTGAACTCCGTCAACCCGGACCGGATCGAAGGGCAGAAGACCGCAGCATTCGAGATCGACGAGGCGCTCGGCCGCGCGCCCGACGTGCTCGCACTGCCCTACGGCGGCGGCGGCAACACGACCGCGTACGCGAAAGGCTTCGCCGAGGACGGCGTCAGGCCGCGCATCGTCGCCGCGCAGTCCGCGCAGCGCGCGACGACGCTCGCTTCGGCAATCCGCATCTCCGAGCCTGCACACGCGCACGAGGTCGACGCGCTCGTCGACTCGGGTGCAGCCGAGATCGTCACGGTCTCCGATGAGGACATCAGCCGAATGTGGCTCGAAGCCGCCGGCGAGGGACTTTTCTGCGAGCCGTCGTCGGCGGCAGGCCTCGCCGCGCTCTCGCAGCTCGACCTCGAGCGCGGCAGAACTGTCGTCTGCGTCCTCACCGGCCACGGCCTCAAGGACGCAGCGGCGGTCGATGTCCTCACCGCGGCTGCCACCGTCATCGACCCGACGGTCGAAGCGATTCTTGCGGAGGTACGCAGGTGATTTCCGTCCGCCTGTGGAAAGTCCGTCACACTTTTGTTACAGCGGCTGCCGCCAGACATGTCGCGGAAGGCCAGGTCCGCTCGTGATCGTCCGCGCGCCCGCATCGACGGCCAACCTCGGGCCCGGGTTCGACTGCGCCGCGGCGGCGCTCGACCTCTGGAACGAGCTCGAGTTCGAGCCCGGCGCGCACGGGGTCGTCGTCGAGGGCGAAGGCGCGGCCGAGCTTCCCAGCACCGACGAGCACCTCGCGCTGCGCGCGTTCGCGCTCGTCGCGCCGGTCGAGAGCTATAGCTTCCGTTTCACGAACCGCATCCCGCTCGAGCGCGGGCTCGGGTCGTCGGCGGCGACGATCGCAGCCGGCCTCGTCGCCGGCGCGGCCGCCTCCGGCAAGGACTACGCGAGCGACCAGCTGCTCGAACTCGGCCTGCCGCTCGAAGGGCACGCCGACAACCTCGCCGCGGCGCTGCGCGGCGGCGTCTGCCTGATCTGGCGAAACGGTGCCGGTCCGCACACCGCGCGCATCGCCGTCGACCTGCCGCTCGCGGCGATCGTCGTCGCGCCCTCCGGGCAACGCGTCAACACGCTCGAATCGCGTGGCCGCCTGCCGGAGCAGATGCCGCACGCGGAAGCGGCGGCGGCGGCTGCGCAGGCTGCGCTCCTCGGCGCCGCGATCGCCGCCGGCGACGCCGGCTTGCTCGCCGACGCGTTCCACGACCGTCTGCACGAGCCGTTCCGCGCACCCGACGCACCGCTGCTGCAGGAACTGCGCGTCAACCCGGTCGAAGGTCAGGCGGGCGTGACGCTCTCCGGCTCCGGCCCGTCCGTCGTCGTCTGGGCCGAGAAGGGCCAGGCCGACGCGGTCACCGACAAGCTCGCGTCGCGCTATCCGGACGCGCAAATCTTCTCACTCCGCATCGCAGACAGGGGGGCAACAGTCGAATGAGTGTTTACAGCCAACCGTCCCATCCGGCGAAGCGCCGCAGCGCGGCGCTCACCGACGGCGTCGACCGCGCACCCGCGCGCGCGATGCTGAAAGCGGTCGGCTTCACCGACGAGGACCTCGCCAAGCCGCTCGTCGGCGTCGCGCTCACCTGGATCGAGTCGATGCCGTGCAACCTGAACCAGCGCTTCCTCGCCGAGGCGATCAAGACCGGCATCCGCGACGAAGGCGGAACGCCGATCGAGTTCAACACGATCGCCGTCTCGGACGGCGTCTCGATGGGGACGACCGGCATGCGCGCATCGCTCATCTCGCGCGAGGTGATCGCCGACTCGATCGAGCTCGTCGCCGAGGGGCACCTGCTCGACGGCCTGATCTGCGTCGTCGGTTGCGACAAGACGATCCCGGGCGCTGCGATGGCGCTCGCGCGCCTCGACATCCCGGGCCTCGTCTTCTACAACGGCTCGATCGATCCCGGGTACTACAAGGGCGAGCCGGTGACGATCCAGGACGTCTTCGAAGCCGTCGGCGCGCGCGCCGCCGGGAAGATGACCGACGAGGAGGTGCACGAGCTCGAAGGCTGCGCGTGCCCCGGCGCCGGCGCCTGCGGCGGACAGTTCACCGCGAACACGATGGCGATCGCCCTCGACTTCCTCGGCATCACGCCGCGCGGGCTCTCCGACATCCCCGCGCGCCATCCAGACAAGGAGCAGGCCGCATGGGAAGCGGGGAAGCTCACGATGCGCATCGTCCGCGACAACGTTCTTCCGAGCTCGGTGCTCACACGCGACGCGTTCGAGAACGCGATTGCGGCAGTTGCGGGAACCGGCGGTTCGACGAACGGCGTGCTGCATCTGCTCGCGATCGCGCGTGAGGCCGGCATCGAGCTCGAGCTCGAGGACTTCGATTCGATCTCGTCGCGCACGCCGATCGTCGCCGATCTCAAACCGGGCGGCCGCTATGTCGCCGTCGACCTCTACCGCGCCGGGGGCATCGGGCTCGTCGCGCGCGAACTCGTCGGCGCGGGCGTCGCCCACGAAGGCTCGCGCGGTGTCGACGGCCGCACGCTCGGCGAAGTCGCGTCACGGATCAACGAGCGCGAAGGCCAGGACGTCGTCGTCTCTTACCAGTCGCCGCTCAAGCCGACCGGCGGGCTGGCGATCCTCCGCGGCTCGCTCGCTCCCGACGGCTGCGTGATCAAGCTCGCAGGCCACGAGCGCACGCACTTCAAGGGAACCGCGCGCGTCTTCGACTCCGAGGAGGATTGCTTCGCCGCGGTCAAGGCGAAGGAGATCAAGGCGGGCGACGTCGTCGTCATCCGCTACGAAGGCCCGGCCGGCGGCCCCGGCATGCGCGAGATGCTTCACGTCACGGCCGCGCTCGTCGGCGAAGGGCTCGGCGACGACATCGCGCTGATCACGGACGGCCGCTTCTCCGGCGCGACGCACGGGCTGATGGTCGGCCACATCGCGCCGGAAGCCGCACGCGGCGGCCCGATCGCAGCCGTGCGCGACGGCGACGAGATTGAGATCGACGTCGACAACCGCCGGCTCAATCTCAACGTCTCCGACGACGAGCTGAAGTCACGCCTCGCGGCGTGGACGGCACCGGCGCCGCGCTACACGAAAGGCGTCTTCGCGAAGTACGCGGCTCAGGTCGGCTCGGCGTCGGAAGGAGCGCCGACGTGGTGAGGCGTCCCGAGCAGACGCCGGATGTTGCGCGTCGCCTGCCGGATGCGCTCCTCGTTCTCGACGAGCGCGAACCGCACGTGACCATCGCCGCCCTCGCCGAAGCCGACTCCCGGCGACACGGCGACGTCTGCGTCGCGCGCAAGCTTGAGCGCGAACTCGAGCGAGCCGAGGTGAGCATGCTCTTCGGGGATCGGCGCCCAGACGAACATCGTGCCCCGCGGCGGCTCGATGTCCCAACCCGCACGCGCGAGGCCGGAGATCAGCGCGTCGCGGCGGCCGAGGTAGATCTCGTTCACCTCGACCGGGTAGTCGGAGGCTTCGCGCAGGGCGACGATCGCCGCGATCTGGATCGGCTGGAAGGTGCCGTAGTCGAGATAGCTCTTGAGCTTCGCGAGCGCGCTGACGACGTCGCGCCGGCCGAGGCAGAATCCCATCCGCCAGCCGGCCATCGAGAACGACTTCGTCAGCGAGTAGAGCTCGACGGCACAGTCGAGCGCGCCTTCCGCCGCGAGCACGGACGGCGGCTCGTGGCCGTCGAAGGCGATGTCGGCGTAGGCGAAGTCGTGGATCAGCACGAACTCACGCTCGCGCGCGAGGTCGACGAGCCGCTGCATCGTCTCGGGCGTCGCGCACTGCGTGGTCGGGTTGTGCGGGAAGCTGACGATCACTGCGCGCGGCGAAGGCTCCGCGCGGCGCACGGCGTCCTCGATCGCGCCGAGCATCTCGTCGTCCTCGATCAGCGCGTGGATGACGGTCGCACCGGCGAGTCGCGGTGCGACGAGGTGGATCGGGTACGCGGGCGAGGGAACGACGACCGTGTCGCCCGGCTCCGCGAGCACCCACAGGAGGTGCGCGAGCCCCTCCTTCGCTCCGATCGTGCTGATCGCGTGGAGCTCGGGGTCGAGCTCGACGCCGAACTGCGACGCGTAGCGCTCGCAGATCGCCGCGCGCAGGTTCGGCAGACCGCGCGAGGCCGAGTAGCGATGGTTCACCGGCCGCAGCGCGGCCTCGGCAAGCTTTTCGACTGCAACTTCCGGCGAGGGGATGTCGGGGTTGCCGAAACCCAGGTCGATCACGTCGCGTCCTTCGCGACGCAGCTCGCGCTTGAGCTGGTCGACGGTCGCGAACACGTAAGGGGGGAGATCGTGAATACGCCGGAATTCCATGGTCCAAAGAATAGGTGCGCCGATGTCGGTTGACGTGCTTCGCTGTCGGAAGTGCGAGCGCGAGTACCCGGCGACGGCGAACGGGATCTGCTCGGTCTGCTTCGGCCCGCTCGAGCCGGTCTACGACTGGGACGAGCTCAGGCGCACGGTCAGCCGTGAGTCGATCGAGGCCGGCCCGACGAGCCTCTGGCGCTACGCGGCGCTGCTGCCCGTCGAACCGCCGGCCGACTCGGCGACGAGCCCGGGCTTCACGCCGCTCGTGCCGGTGCCGCGGCTCGCGGCTGCGGTCGGCGTCGGCGAGCTCTACCTCAAGCTCGACCTCGCGAACCCGACGCACTCGTTCAAGGACCGCGTCGTCGCGGTTGCCACCGCGAAGGCGCAGGAGTTCGGCTTCGACACGCTCTCGGCGACGTCGACGGGCAACCTCGCGAACGCAGTCGCCGCGCGCGCCGCCGCGACGGGAATGCGCGCGATGATCTTCTGCCCCGCGGGTCTCGAGCTCGAGAAGCTGCGCGCGACGCTCGTCTACGGCGCCACGATCTTCGGCGTCCAGGGAAGCTACGACGACTGTTCGCGCCTCGTCTCCGAGCTCGCGGGTGAAGTCGAGTGGGGGATCGTCAACGTCAATCTCCGGTCGTACTACTCGGAGGGCTCGAAGACGCTTGCCTTCGAGATCTGCGAGCAGCTCGGTTGGGAGACGCCCGACGCGGTCATGATCCCGATCGGCTCCGGCTCCATGTACTCGAAGGTGTGGAAGGGTTTCCAGCAATTCTCGGACCTCGGCCTCGTCGACGGTAAGCCGCCACGGCTCTTCGGCGGCCAGGCCGAAGGCTGCGCACCTGTCGCTTCGGCGTATGCCGAAGACCGGCGCGTGACGCCGGTGCGTCCCAACACCCTCGCTTCGTCGATCGCGATCGGCAACCCCGCCGACGGCGACCTCGTCGTCGAGATCGCGCGCACGTCGGGCGGGGCCGTGCACGCCGTGCCCGAGGACGAGATCGGCCAGAACATCTCGCTGCTCGCCGAGACGGCGGGCATCTTCGGCGAGGGCGCGACCGGCGTCGCGCTCGGCGCGTTGCGCGCGGCCGTCGCGAACGGCGAGCTCGGCGAGCGCGACCGCGTCGTCCTGCTCGTCACCGGCACCGGCCTGAAGACGCCGCAGCTCGCTGACGCGAGCGGCGCGATCATCGAGATCGAGCCTGACGTCGACGCGCTGCTCGACGAACTCGGAGTCACGGCGTGACGACGCTTTCCGAGTATCGCGAGAAGATCAGCGAGGCCGATCGCGAGCTTCTCGCCGCGATCAACAAGCGGATCGAGCTCGTGCGCGCACTGCACGAGCACAAGCGCGCCGAAGGGATTCCGCTCAGCGATCCGGCGCGCGAGCAGCAGCTCGTCGTCGAGCTCCAGGCCGCAAACAAAGGCCCGATCTCGTCGGCAGGCCTTGCCGCACTCTTCCGTCATGTGCTCGATCTGACGCGGAACGAGATCCACGGTGCCTAGGTTTGTGTGTTTGCCCGGAGACGGGATCGGCCCGGAGGTGATGCAAGAGGCCGTGCGCGTGATCATGGCGATGCGGTTCGACTTCGCGGAGATGCCGTTCGGCGGCGCCGCGATCAACGAGATGAACCGCCCGCTGCCGACGCACACGCTGGACGCGTGCAAGAGCGCCGAGGTCGTGCTGCTCGGAGCGGTCGGCGGGCCGGCGTGGGAGAGCAGGTCGCCGCGGCCCGAGCAGGGCCTGATCAAGCTGCGCAAGGAGCTCGACGTCTACGCCAACCTGCGACCGGCCGTCGCCGACGGGATCGACATGCTGATCGTGCGCGAGCTCGTCGGCGGGATCTATTACGGCGGCAGCGGCGCGCTCGAGGACGGTCGCGTCTTCGACACGTGCGTCTACACGGTGAAAGAGGTCGAGCGGATCGCGCGCCGCGCGTTCGAGCTCGCACGTTCTCGCCGCGGCAGGCTGCTGTCGGTCGACAAGGCGAACGTGCTGGAAACCTCGCGCATGTGGCGTTCGGTCGTCACGAGCCTCGCAGGCGAATATCCAGACGTCGAGCTGACGCACGGCCTCGTCGACTCGGTTGCGATGAACATCGTCATGCATCCGCAGGACTTCGACGTGCTCGTGATGGACAACATGATGGGCGACATCCTCAGCGACGTCGCTGCGGGCGTGACCGGCGGGCTCGGCCTCGCAGCGTCGGCTTCGCTCGGTGACAGCGGCCCCGGCGTGTTCGAGCCGGTGCACGGCTCGGCGCCCGACATCGCAGGCACCGGCACGGCGAACCCGACGGGGATGCTGCGCTCGGTGGCGATGGCGCTCGAGTACGGGATCGGCGAGCCGGCGCTTGCGCGCTCCCTCGAGAAGGCGATCGACGTCGCGCTCGAGCAGGCGCCGACGCCCGACATCGGTGGTAGCGCGACGACGCGCGAGTTCGGCGACGTCGTGCTTGCGAACATCGAGGTTCCGGTCGCTTGACTCGTGTGGGCTACCCCGGGCCTGTCGGCTCGCATTCGGCGGCCGCGTCGCTTCTGCTCGCGCCGGAATGGGCGCAGGAGCCGTTCGCGAGCTTCATCGCCGTCGTCGAAGCTGCGGTCGCTTCCGAGGTGACGCTCGGCGTCCTGCCGATCGAGAACTCGCTCCACGGCCCGGTCGCCGAGACGCATGACCTGCTCTACGAGGCGCCGCTCTCGATCGTCAGCGAGGTGACGCTGCCGATCGTTCACTGTCTCCTCGCGAAGGAGCCGATCCAGGTTTCCGAGGTGACGACGCTACGCTCGAACCCGGTTGCGTTCGACCAGTGCCGCGACTTCGTGCACACGAGCGGCGCGCGCTGCATCGCGCACGCGACGACGGCCGACGCGGCGCAGGAGGTCGCGTCGGCCGAGGAGTCGGGCGAGGCCGCAATCGCGAGCGCGGCGGCGGCGGCGCATTTCGGCCTGCACGTGATCGCCCCCGACATCGGCGACCACTCCGCGTTCACCCGCTTCGTCGGGATCGCCCCGTACACGCTCGTCGAGCGCGCGCCACGCTGGCGCACCGCGTTCAGCTTCATCACCGACCACCAGCCGGGCTCGCTCTACCACGCGCTGGGCCCGTTCCACCGCCACGGCCTCAACCTCGTGCAGCTCGTCTCGCGGCCGATTCCGCAGTCGACGTTCCGCTACCGCTTCGACGTCGTCCTCGACGGCCACCCGCAGGACGACGGCCTGCGCGCCGCGCTCGACGAGATGCGCGAATGGACGCGCGAGATTCGGATCTTCGGAAGCTACGCTGCGACGGGGGACCACTGATGGCCGACAAGACGCTCTTCGAGAAGATCTGGGACGCGCACGTCGTCGACGACGGAGAGCCGGCGCTGCTCTACATCGACCTCCACCTCGTGCACGAGGTCACCTCGCCGCAGGCGTTCGAAGGATTGCGCCGCGAAGGTCGCAAGGTGCGGCGCACCGATCTGACGGTGGCGACGATGGATCACAACGTCCCAACCGAGCCGGGGCCGATCCGCGACCCGCTCGCGAAGGCGCAGCTCGACGCGCTCGCGGCGAACTGCGAGGAGTTCGGGGTTCCGCTGTACGCGACCGGCAGCGGGCGCGAAGGAATCGTGCACGTGATCGGCCCGGAGCTCGGGCTGACGCAGCCCGGCAAGACGATCGTCTGCGGCGACTCGCACACCTCGACGCACGGCGCGCTCGGCGCGCTCGCCTTCGGCATCGGCACGAGCGAGGTCGAGCATGTGCTCGCGACGCAGTGTCTCGTGCAGTCGAAGCCGAAGACGATGAAGATCGAGTTCGTCGGCGAGCTTCCGTTCGGCGTCACGGCGAAGGACATGGTGCTCGGCGCGATCGGCGAGATCGGCATCGACGGCGGTGTCGGCTACGCGATCGAGTACGCGGGCCCGGCGATCGAGAAGCTCTCGATGGAAGGCCGCATGACGATCTGCAACATGACGATCGAAGGCGGCGCGCGCGCCGGCATGGTCGCGCCCGACGAGACGACGTTCGCGTATCTGCAGGGACGCGAGTTCGCGCCGGCGGAGATCCCCGCCGCGTGGCGCGAGCTTCGCTCCGACCCCGATGCGAAGTTCGACCGCGTCGTCACGATCGACGTGTCGAAGCTCGTGCCGCAGGTGACGTGGGGGACGAACCCCGGCATGGTCGTCCCGGTCGACGGCGTCGTCCCGGCGCCGGCCTCGCCCGAGGACGAGCGCGCGCTCACCTACATGGATCTGAAGCCCGGCATGCCGATCACCGACATCGTGATCGACCGCGTCTTCATCGGCTCGTGCACGAACGCGCGCATCGAGGATCTGCGCGCGGCGGCCGCAGTCGTCAACGGTCACAAGGTCGCCGCGAGCGTGCGCGCGATGGTCGTGCCCGGCTCGGCGGGCGTGAAGCGGCAGGCCGAGGCCGAGGGGCTCGACCAGGTGTTCACGAACGCGGGCTTCGAGTGGCGCCAGGCCGGCTGCTCGATGTGCCTCGGGATGAACCCCGACATCCTCGCGCCGGGCGAGCGCTGCGCGTCGACGTCGAACCGCAACTTCGAAGGCCGCCAAGGCGCGGGCGGGCGCACGCATCTCGTCTCACCGGCAATGGCGGCCGCCGCCGCGATCAAGGGCCGCTTCGCCGACGTGCGGGAGCTCGGATGAGACCGCTCGTTCGCGTGACGTCGAACGTCGCGGTGCTCGACCGCGCCGACGTCGACACCGACCAGATCATTCCGAAGCAGTTCCTCAAGCGGATCGAGCGCTCGGGCTACGGCGAGTTCCTCTTCTTCGACTGGATGAAGGATCCGGAGTTCGAGCTGCACCGCCCGGAGTTCGCGGGAGCGGAGATCCTGATCGCCGGACGCAACTTCGCCTGCGGCTCGTCGCGCGAGCATGCGGCGTGGGCGCTCGAGGACTACGGTTTCCGCGTCGTGCTGGCGCCGAGCTACTCGGACATCTTCCGCAGGAACGCGGTCATCAGCGGGATCGCGCCGATCGAGCTCTCGGAAGTGACGCTCGGCGAGCTCAAGTCGACGGTGTCGGCCGTGAACGAGCTGACGGTCGACCTCGAGGCGCTCGAGATCTCGCACCCGAGCGGGCTCAGGGTTCCGTTCGAGCTCGGCTCCTACGAACGTGAGACGCTGATCGGCGGCCTCGACGACATCGCGCGCACGCTCGAGCGCGAGGACAAGATCGCAGCTTTCGAAGCGGCGCACTCCTAGACCTCACAAATCCGCCCCGCCCGTCGTTACAACGAACGTGGCCGCCCTCACCGCCGGACTCGTGACGGTAACCCTGTGGGGCTCGGCGTTCGTCGGCATCCGCTCGGCCGGCCACACGTTCTCGCCCGGCGCGCTCGCACTCGGCCGGCTGGTCGTCAGCTGTGTCGCGCTCGGCGCGCTTGCGCTCGCGCGCCGGCAACCGCTGCCGAGCCGGCGCGACCTCGGTCTGATCGCGATCTACGGCGTGCTGTGGCTCGGGCTCTATAGCGTCACCCTCAACGCCGCGGAGCACCGCGTCGACGCGGGCGTTGCGGCGATGCTCGTCAACACGGGCCCGATCATCCTCGCGATCCTCGCAGGGATCTTCCTGCGCGAAGGGTTTCCGCGGAGTCTCTTCGTCGGCTGTGCCGTCGCGCTCGGCGGCACGGCGATGATCGGCTTCGCAACCGCGCACAGCTCGCACGCGGGGCTCGGCATCGCCCTCTGCATCCTCGCCGCATTCGCGTACTCGTCGGCCATCGTCGTTCAGAAGCCGCTGCTCGCGCGCGTCGATCCGCTCCAGGTGACGTTTTTCGCTTGCGTTGCCGCGACCGTCGCGTGCCTGCCGTTCGCGCCGTCACTCGCGCATGGCCTCGCGCACGCGCACGCGTCGACGATCGGCTGGACGGTCTACCTCGGCCTCGGCCCGACTGCAGCCGGCTTTGTCGCATGGAGCTTCGCGCTCGGCCGGACGAGCGCCGGGAGCCTCGGCTCGCTCACGTACCTCGCGCCGCTCGTCGCGATCCTGCTCGGCTGGGCCGTGCTCGGCGAGACACCGAAGGTACTCGCGGTGGCCGGCGGCGGGGTTTGTCTCGTGGGCGTGTACCTGGCCCGCCGCCGTCCGCGAGTTGGAGTGTCAGCGCCGGAGCGCGATGCTGACGGTCTTCTGAGCGGTGCGCCCGTCCATGGCGTTGAAGGTGACGCGGAGCTTCACCTTGATCACGCTCTTCGTGGCGAGCACGGTGGAGCCGGATGACGTCGGCCGAAGCGTCAGCGTCAGCATGCCCCCGGTCTTCGTACCGATCGAGTGCGTTTGCACGAGTGCCTTCGCTTTCAGCTGCTTGATGGGCGTGATGTTCGTGGCCAGCGGCTGTACGGCGCTGAGCGTGCCCGCGACCGGAACCTTGATCATCAGGTGCCAGCCGTGAGCGGTGGCGACGTACTTCACCTTGCTCACCTTGATGTCGATCGTCGGCTTCGCCGGGTTGAGGTGCAGCGAGCACGTGACCTCGTCGAACGTCGCCGAGTTCTGTCCCTCGGGGAGGATCGTGAACTTGCCTGTTGGCGTGCCGCTGACGGTGACCGTGGCGACGATCGAACCGGTCAGCGCTTCGTCGCTCGTCCAGCCGCCCCAGTTGCCGTTCGAGCCTGGAGGCGTGCTCGAGGTGCCGAAGTTGCCGTTTCGGCCGGGCACGCTGATGTTGCCGATCGTGACGCCGGGTGCGCTGACGGCGAAGCCGTACTGCTGCACGCCCGGGCCGGAGACGATGTTCACCGTGTAAGTCGTGCCGCTTCCGTTGTAGGTGCAGGTATCACCGGAAGCAATCTTCGTTTGTGCGCCGGCGGCGGGGGCGAGAAACGCCGCTGCGACCAGCGCGATCGCGAGCTTCTTCATGCCGCCTTGAGTGCCCGGCTGGACAAAACGCCAACCCTCAGCGGCGACGGAGCTTGCGCCGGTGAGCCTCGAGGCTCTTCAGCTTCTCCGCGAGCTGCTGCGCGAACTCCTCGAGCCGCTCCTGGCGGCTGCGGACGAGTGCGAGCTGGCGCTCGACGAGCGGAATCGCGCGCTCGGCGATGCGCAGGCGTTCGGCATCGCTCGGGCCGCTCTCCCACCGGTCGCGAAGTTCGGCGCGGGCCTCCTGGGTCTCGGCGAGGTCGAGTAGCTCCTCGAGCGAGAGACCGAGCAGGTCGCGCAGCCGGATCAGCTCGCGCAGGCGCGTGACGTCGCCTTCGCTGTAGAGCCGGTGTTCGCCCTTCTCGCGTCCGGGCGCGCGGCCGAGCAGGCCGACCTCCTCGTAGTAGCGGATCGTGCGCGTCGTGATCCCGAGCTGTTCGGCGACCTCGCCGATGCGATAGCCACGCTCGGCGGTGGCACTCATGCTGTTTCCTCGATCGGCGGCAGGTCGAGCGCGGACTCGACGTGGTGGTACTTGCCGCCTCGCATCAGCGAGGCAACCGCGGCGATCACGCACGCGGCGATTGCGAACACGAACGCGTAGACGAGCGCAGTGTGGAAGGGCCCGGAGATCAGAGTGGGGAAGAAGCTGCGGCCGGTGAGCGTCTGCGCGTTCGAGGCCGAGAGCTGGTGGAGCACGTGCGGCCCGAGCAGGGTCTTCACCGGGTTGTAGCCGAGGAACGCGGCGAAGAGCGTGGCGACCGGCGG
>DASYAO010000087.1:0-35202 GCA_036501285.1 Gaiellaceae bacterium | reverse complement strand
AGGCGATCGTGGTCGCGGCCGAGCCGCTCCCCGGCGACCCCGTGATGGGACTGCGCTCACTCGAGGACGGCTACGTCCCGCCGATCCTCGACGTCTCGCAGCTCGACCGCAAGCTGCTCGTCTCGAACGCCGAATCGGTCGCGGCGGTGCACGCGCTGCTCGGCCGCGAGGGAATCTTCGCCGGCGTCTCTGCCGGCGCGGTCGTGCACGTGGCGCGACGGATCGCCGAGGAGCTGCCCGAGGGCGCGGTCGTCGTCTGCGTGCTCGCCGACGGCGGCTGGAAGTATCTGTCGGCCGAGTTCTGGCGCGCGGGCGCCGACGACGTGGAGGAGTCGATGGAGACGACGCTGTGGTGGTAATCCCGGAATCCGTTCGTGCCGAGCTCTTCGCGCACGGCCGCGAGGAGGCGCCGAACGAGTGCTGCGGCCTGATCGTCTTTCGCGACGGCGTGGCGGAGCGCTACGTGCGCGGCCGAAACCGGCTCGAGTCGCCCTACCGCTACGAGCTCGAGATCGACCCGGAGATCTGGTTCCTCGAGGACGACGGCTACGAGCTCGCGGTGTTCCACTCCCATCCCGAGACGGAGCCGATCCCGTCGCGCACCGACCAGGAGCTCAGCGGGCTCTGGGGCGGGCGCACGTTCCTGATCTACGGCGTGAAGCTCGACGAGCTACGCGCGTGGAAGATCACGCGAGAGTCGGTCGAGGAGCTTCAGCTCTCCGGAACCTGAGTCAGCTCGATCAGGTTCCCGAATGGGTCGCGGATCGTGAAGCGCGGCCGGCCGACGAGCTCGGTGCTGTCGCGCGTCTCGACACCGGCCGCCTCGAGCCGGCCGCGCAAGTCGTCCAACCCGCCGTCGACGGCGAGGCAGAAATGCGGCTGCACGGGTGGACGCTCGTCGAGCAGCATCAAGTGCAGCTCGCAGTCGCCGCCGACGCGGTACCAGATGAACTTCGCCGGGTCGAGCTTCGGCAGCACGTCGCGTTCCCCGAGCCCGAGCACGCCGCCGTAGAAGGCGCGTGCCTCCTCGCCCTTGTCGGACGGGATTGCGATCGAGACATGGTGGAGGCGCATCGGGACTAGCATCGTCGCATGCGCAAGCGCGCCGCAGCGATGCTCGAAGCGGCCGGCATCGTCCTCACGCCGGAGGAGCGAGAGCGGATCGAGATCGCCGACTTCGGGCTCGGCGAGTTCGAGCGCACCGGCCTGGCGATCCTCGTGTACGTGAACACGGAGCGCGTCTGCGCGAAGGAGCTCGTGATGCTCCCGAACCAGGTCTGCCCGGAGCACCGCCATCCGCCTTTCGACGGCACTCCGGGCAAGGAGGAGACGTTCCGCTGCCGGCATGGCGTCGTCACGTTGCACGTCGACGGCGAGTACGCGCCGATCGTGCTGCGGCCGGGAGAGCAGCACACGATCCGGCCCGACACGCTGCACTGGTTCCAGGCGGGCGACGAAGGCGCCGTCGTCACCGAGTTCTCGACGCAGAGCCGCGACGACCTCGACGTCTTCACCGATCCTCGGATCCGGCGGCTCTCCTAGCTCAGGGTTTTCAGGGCCGGGTAGAGCGTGCGGTACCGCGAGTAGCCGTACTCGTAGATCGCGGCCCAGTCCGGATTCGGCTCGACGCGGTCGACGACGCGGACGCAACGGGCGACCGCTTCACCGGCGTCGGCGAAGACGCCGGCGCGAACGCCGGCGAGCATCGCCGCGCCGTACGCGGCGCCGGCCTCCGACGCAGTGCGTTCGAGTGGAAGCCCGAGCACGGTCGCCGCGATCTCGGTCCAGAGCGCGCTTCGCGACCCGCCGCCCGATACCCGGCCGACCTCGGGCTCGCAGCCCAGCTCACGCAGCAGCTCGAGGCAGTCCCGCAAGCTGTACGCGACTCCCTCCATCACCGCGCGCGCAAGCGCGCCCCGGTCGTGGCGGAGCGAAAGGCCTGTGAACGCACCCCGGATCTCCGGGTCCGGGTAGGGCGTGCGCTCGCCCGCGAGGTACGGCGCGAAGAGCAGCCCCTCGACGCCAGGCTCCCACGCTTCGGCGAGCTGGTCGAGCGAGCCGGACTCAGCGCCGAAGACGCTGCGCAGCCACGAGAACGAGCCCGCGGCCGAGAGCGTCACGCCCATCGCGTGCCAGCGACCCGGCACGGCGTGGCAGAAGACGTGCAGGCGCGCCTTGGGATCGGCGACGTACGCGGGCAAGGCGCTGAAGACGACTCCGGACGTACCGAGCACGATCGACACCGGGCCCGGTCGATCGACACCGACGCCGAGCGCGCCCGCTGCCTGGTCGCCGGCCCCTGCGACTTCGGTCGACTCGTACGCGGGCGGCAGCCAGTGGAGCGGGATCTCGAGCGCACCGCAGACCTCCTCCGACCAGGCACGCCGGCCGACATCGAAGAGAAGCGTGCCGGAAGCGTCCGCCGCGTCGGTCGCGTGCTCGCCGTCGAGTCGGTAGCGAACGTAGTCCTTCGGCAACAGCACGTGCGCGATCCGCGCGTAGACGTCGGGCTCGTGGCGGCGCACCCACAGAAGCTTCGGCGCAGTGAAGCCGGCGAGCGCGCGGTTGCCGGTCAGCTCGACGAGCCGCGCGAAACCGATCCGCTCTTCGATCTCGCGACACTCGTCACCGGTCCGCGTGTCGTTCCAGAGGATCGCCGGTCGCAACACCTCACCGCTGTCGTCGAGCGCGACGAGGCCGTGCATCTGTCCCGACAGCCCGATCGGGCCGTTCGGTAGCCGTTCGAGCACGGACTGTGCGGCGCGCCACCAGTCGTGCGGGTCCTGCTCGGCCCAGCCCGCGCGCGGGATCGAGAGCGGATAGCCCTCCTCGACCTCGGCAATCACCTCGCCGTCCGGCGTGATCGCGATGCCCTTGACGCCGCTCGTGCCGACGTCGATTCCGACCAGAACGTCGATCACGCCGCAGTCGCGCTTATATGTTCCCGGTCGGCAACGCAGACGGACGCGCGGGCAAAGCCCACACGTCCTGACGTCGGCGCCGACAAGCGGCGCCTCACGCGCCGAGCGCGGTGTACACGAGCTCGTACGCGCGCACGGCATCCTTCTCCTGCTGCGCCGCACGAAGCGCGGGTTCGTCGATGCGCGCTGCAACCGAGTCGATGAACCGCCACTGGAGCACCGATCGGCGAACGGCCGCAACGGCGTCCTCGGTGTACGGATAGAGGTCGAAGCCGAGCCGCTCGCCGCGATCGCCGTAGCCGGCGCGGCGCAGCTCGACTGCGAGCTCGAGCGTCTCCATGAACGCGGTCGCCCCGACCATGTTGTCGTCGTCGAACGTTCCCCAGCCCGAGTTCGCGTGCAGGTGGCCGAGCAAGCCCTGCGCCGCGAGCATGGCCGCGTACTCGGCGAGGTTCTCGCCGTTCATGATCAGGTGCTGCCAGTCCATGTTGACCTCGACGTTGTCCAGGCCCTGCGGGCGCAGCGAGTGGATGACGTGCAGCGTCATGCCGATGTTGCGCATGAAGATCTTCATCGCAGGCTCGGAGTTCTTGTGCTCGAGCAGGATCGTGACCCCGCGTTCCTTCGCCCGCTGCGCCGCCTGGCCGATCGCGTCGACAAAGCGCGCCCACGACTCCTTGTACGGCGTCTGGAACGGGTAGTTGTAGCCCTCGATCCCCGGCCAGATGATGAAGTGCGCACCGACCTCGGCGGAGAAATCCACCCCCTCGAGCGTGCGGCGGATGGCCTCGTCGCGGATCTTGTCGTCCGGCGACGAGAGGCCGCCCCGGCCGAAGAGCGGGTCGAGGTGCATTCCGCTCGCGACGCAGTAGATGTCGTGGCCGTCGAGGGCGCCGCGTATGGCATCGAGCGTCTTCGCCGAGATCTCCTGCGGGTAGTGGAACTCGTAGCCGTCGATCAGTTCACCCAGGCCCTCGACGGCGCGCGCGACCTTGGCCTCGATCGGCTCATCCCGCCACTGGGGCTGGTAGCCGCCCGGCACGAAGCGGGTCGACATCGGCCCGAAGGCCCAGATTCCGAGGCTCGTCTTCACCGTGTGCGGAGCCTATCCGCACCCATCGCGTCGGACCTCACTTGACGTGGACGGGTCCGATGGGAGAAGTTTCCTGCAACTGGGAGAGGTTTTCCGGCAACTCGTGCATCGAGTCAACACACGAAGAGGAGGACTAGTGAGGAGATTTGTCCCGAAGTCGCTGGCGCTGCTGGCCGTCAGTGCGCTGGCCGCGGCGACCGTCGCGGGCGCCGGAGCCGGTATTCGCACCCACGCCGCAAGCGTGCAGGTCTGCGTACTGCTGCCGGACACGAAATCATCGGTTCGCTGGGTGCAGTTCGATGCTCCCGATTTCGCGAAGGCCCTGAAGAAGGCCGGAGTGACGTATTCGATCAACAACGCACTCAACGACCCGACGAAGCAGAAGGCCCAAGCGCAGGCATGCCTGGCCGCCGGTGCCAAGGTCGTCATCGAGACGGCGCTTGACAACGGCTCTGCGTCCGCGATCGAGAAGCTGTTCACGAACGCAGGCGGCTTCGCAATCGATTACGACCGCCAGGTTCTCGGCGGGACGGCTTCCGTCTATGTCACCTTCGACGGCAAGGCTGTCGGAGAGGCGCAGGCCAAAGGCGTGATCGCCGCGATGAAGGCGAACGGGACGTACAACGGCGGAACGGTGGCCGAGCTTTGGGGCGGCCAGACCGACCAGAACGCGTTCTGGTTCAAGAGCGGCAACGATGCCATCTTCAACCCGCTCTTCGCGAACAACACGCTGAAGAAGGGTCCGCAGAAGTTCGTCCCCGACTGGGACGCGACCAACGCGGCGACCATCTTCCAGCAGATGCTCGTCACGACGAACAACAACGTCCAGGGCGTGCTGGCGGCGAATGACAACATCGCCGGAGCGGTGATCGCGGACCTGAAGGCCAAGGGCCTGAAGCCGATCCCGATCAGCGGCCAGGATGCGACCGCTCAGGGCATCCAGTACATCATCAGCGGGTGGCAGACGGGCACGGTCTACAAGTACGTGCCGCTCGAGGCGAACGCCGCCGCAGCTGCCGCGGTTGCGCTCCTTCACGGCCAGAAGCCGAAGACGAACACGTTCCGGCTGAACGGCAAGAAGAAGGAACCCACGCAGACGCTTCCCGTCGAGTGGATCACGAAGTCGAACTACACCCAGCTCTTCACGCAGGGCTTCCTGAAGAAGAGCGAGGTCTGCGTCGGCTCGTACAAGCAGTACTGCTAGACGCAACGAGTCCGAACGAGCGAGGGGGCGTCTCATGACGCCTCCTCGCTCATTACTATCGCCGTGACATGAACGACAACAGCGCGCCCGTCCTCGAGCTCCGGAACATCTCGAAGGCCTTCGGGTCGGTCCAGGCACTCAGCGAGGTCGACTTCGAGGTGCGGGGTGGCGAAGTGATGGCGCTCGTCGGCGACAACGGCGCCGGCAAGTCGACGCTCGTCAAGACCGTGGCCGGCACCCACGGCGCCGACAGCGGCCAGATCCTCTTCGAGGGCGAGCAGGTCGACATCAACGGCCCGAAGGACGCAGCCCGCCTCGGGATCGAGGTCGTCTACCAGGACCTCGCCCTCTGCGACAACCTCGACGTCGTCCAGAACATGTACCTCGGCCGCGAGGTCAATCGGTGCGAGGTGCTCAACGAGCCCGCGATGGAGCAGAACACCCTCAAGACCCTGAAGTCGCTCGCGGTCACCACGATCCGGTCGATCCGGCAGCCGGTGGCGACGCTCTCAGGCGGCCAGCGCCAGTCCGTCGCGGTCGCGAAGGCCGTCCAGTGGAATTCCAAGCTCGTGATCCTCGACGAGCCCACGGCCGCCCTCGGAGTCGCCCAGACGGAACAGGTGCTCGAGCTCGTGCGCCGCCTCGGCCAGCAGGGCCTCGCGGTCGTGATCATCTCGCACAACCTCCACGACATCTTCGAGACCGCCGACCGCATCACGGTTCTTCGTCTCGGCCGGAACGTCGGAATCTTCGAGCGCCGTGCAACCACCCAGCAGGCGGTTGTCGAGGCGATCACCGCCGGCGTCCCGACGAAGATCTCAGGCATCCCGGCGACGAGCGCAGTCGCGAAGTGAGCACGTCGGACGCCACGATCGGCACCCCGGCGCCCGCCGGGCTCGGCGACGAGCCGGACAACCTCGTCACTCGCACGGTCAAGAACATCAGGTCGGGCAACCTCGGGATCGTCCCGATCGTCGTCGGACAGATCTTCATCGTCGTCTTCTTCAGCCTCAAGGCGACGAACTTCTTCACTGCCGTCAACTTCGGCAACATCATCATCCAGATGGCAGGGACGACGATGCTCGCCTACGGCGTCGTGTTCGTCCTGCTGCTCGGTGAGATCGACCTCTCGATCGGCTACGTCGCGGGCATCGGCGCACTCACCGTCTCGGAGCTGCAGCTTCCGGGAAGCGGACACGAGATCAACGGTTTGCTCGCGATCCTCTGCGCGGTCGGGGTCTGCGCCCTGATCGGCCTGCTACAGGGATCGATCGTCGCGTTCGTCGGCGTGCCGAGCTTCGTCGTCACGCTCGCGGGCTATCTCATCTGGCAGGGCGTGATCCTCGGCCGATTGGAGGTGCCCGGCTCGATCATCATCCAGGACCGCTGGATCAACTACACGGCGAACTACTACTTCTCGCCGTTTGCCGGTTGGCTGATCGCGACGATCATCACTGCCGCCTACGTGCTCAGCGCGGTCATCCCGGTCCTGACGCGACAGGGCAGAGAGGCCGCGCTCAAGAACTGGATCAGGACGCTGGCCAGGACGGCCGGAATCGCGCTCGCGGCGTTCGGCACGGTCGCGATCTGCAACCACGGCATCGTCCAGACACGGCGTCTCGGACTGCCGCTCGCAGGCGTGATCATCGTGATCTTCCTGATCCTGCTCACGTTCGTCGCCAAGCGGACGACATTCGGACGTCACGTCTACGCCGTGGGCGGAAACGCCGAAGCAGCGCGCCGGGCCGGCATCAACGTCCCGCGGATTCGCGTTCTCGTCTTCATGATCTCGAGCGCGACCGCAGCCATCGGCGGCATCATCCTCGCGGCTTTTGTGAACTCCGTCGCGCTGACGTTCCCGCCGGGAACGCTGTTGCTGAACTCGATCGCGGCGGCGGTCATCGGCGGCGTCAGCCTCTTCGGCGGACGCGGCGACGTCCGCGGAGCGCTGCTCGGCGCGCTCGTGATCGCGACTGTCGCAAACGGCCTCGACACCGCGGGCTACTCGAACGGGACGATCTACATCGTCACCGGCCTCATCCTCCTGCTGGCCGTCACGCTCGACACGGTCGCGCGGCGCCTGCAGGTCCGCTCGGGCCGCTAGACGGGAAGGGTCATGCTCTCGAGATCGCGCGGGTGGTCGGTGAGGAGATCGATTCCGTTCTCCGTGACGAGCACCGTGTCCGAGTGGCGGAAGCCGCCGACGTTGGGGTCGTAGAGCCCGGGCTCGATCGTGAAGACCATCCCCGGCTTCAGCGGTGTGTGATCGCCGAGGTCGAGGAACGGCGCCTCGTGGTTGCGAAGGCCGATCGCGTGCCCCGTGTGCTGACGCCAGTAACCGACGATGCCCTGCTCCTCGAAGTAGCGCATCACGGCCCGGTCGATGTCTGCGCAGGTCGCGCCCGGCCGGAACGCGGCGAACGCGACGTCCTGGGCGGCGACCATGTGGTCGAAGAGCCGGCGGGCCTCGTCGCTCGGCGGGCCGATCACCATCGCACGCTCGAGCTCCGCCGTGTAACCCCAGATCGGCGCGCCGGTCTCGGTGACGAGCACGTCGCCGGCCCGAAACTCGATGTCGTGCGCGACGGCGTGCGCCCACGAGCTGCGCGTCCCGATCTGGCCGCGCCAACCCGCCTTGACCCCGTCGCCCGATCCCATCCACCCCACCTCGCCGCGCTTCTCGAGCAACGCGAGCGTCGTCTCGTGCTGCACGCGGAGGCTGACCTCCGCCTCGGTGAAGCCGGGCCGCGTGTACTCCTCGAGCAGCCGGTGCGCGTGCTCGCACCAGCGCGCGCTCTCGCGGATCAGCTCAACCTCGGCTGGGCTCTTCAGCGTCAGCATGGCCTCGATCGCGGCCGCGACCGAGCTGACCCTCGCACCGGTGATGCCGGAGAGCGGCGGCCCTTCGTAGCCGAGGATCCCCGGGTAGCCGTCGTTGTCGACGCCGATCGCTCCGCGAATGCCGAGATCGTCGATCACGCGCGCGAGGATCGCCATCGGATGCTCCACGCCGGGATACTCGGGATACGAATCGACGCGCTCGAACGTCGCCTCCGCAACGGTGCGCTCGACCTCGAATTCCGGCACGAAGATCGCCGAGTCGCCGCCGACGCTCTCTACATAGATCACCGGGCGCTCGGTGGAGAGAAAGCGAAACCCCGTGTAGTAATGGACATACGTCGGATCGAAGAGGACGTAGCCGGCGAGGTCCTGCGCGCGTACGTGCTCGCGCAGCCTCGAGCGCCGCTCGGCGAACTCGGCGGGCGCGATTCCGATGCGCGAGTAGGTCGCCAGAACCTCGCCGTCTCAGCGCGTCGGGGGTGCGACGGTGACGATGCGATCTGCGGCGAGGTTCGTGAGGTGCGACACACGGCCGTCGGGCCAGCGGATCGTCAGCTTCGCGATCTTCGTCTCGCCGCCGAGGCCGAAATGCGCGCGCGGATCTTCCGACGACAGGTAGCTGCTGCCGGCGTGAAGCTCCTCGACGAGCGAGCGTCCGTTCGGAAGCGTCGCGGTGAGCACTGCCCCGGCCTGGAAGCCCTTCAGCGACACCTCGAGCCAGTGGCCGACAGGGCCTGTTTCCTCGAGGAGGACGAGCGGGCCGCCGATCGTGTTGATCGCAACGCCGATCCGGCCGTCATTCGCGAAGTCGGCGGCCGCGAGGCCGCGGCCGATGATCCTCGGAAGCCCTTTGCCGCCGACGATCCCGCTCGCGTTCGTGAACCTGCCGTCGCCCTCGTTCTGCAACACCTGGATCGGCTCGGTGTCCTTCTTCAGGTTCGTGAGCGGGATCGCGCCGTTGGCGAGGATCAGGTCGGGGCTGCCGCTGTTTGCGAAGTCGATCCACGAGTCGCCCCAGCCGACGGTGGCCGCGCGGTCGAGCGCCTTCGCGAACTTCGCGGCTTCCGGCAGGTAGGTGGGTTCGCCGCCCTTGACGCCGCTCACGTAGGCCGCGTGCGGCTGTCCCCGTGAATTCGTGACGAACAGGTCGGGCCGGCCGTCGCCGTTGATGTCGGCTTCGGCGACGCCCATGCCTGCGTTGTGGTCGGCGACGCGGTACGCGCTCGCGGCGTCGACGAAGTGAAAGCCGAGCGGGCCGCCCTTCTCGTTGAGGTAGAGATCGTTCGGATCCTCGTCGTTCGCGACGTAGAGATCGGGGCGCCCGTCCCCGTTCACATCGGTGAAGATCGCGCCGAGGCCGTGACGGAAGTGCGTCGACTCGAGTCCTGCCTCGACGCCGACCTCCTTGAACCGCGCACGCCCGCCGGGCGCATTGCCCATGTTGAGGAAGAGCAGATCGCGCACGCCTTGGTAGTTCGTGGGGAACCCGGCAATCGAGTTCGAAATCGGCGCGTCCATGTTCGTGTAGCCCGCGACGAAGACGTCCGGCCGGCCGTCCCCGTTCACGTCCGCGACGGCGGCGCCGGAGTACCAGCCATAGCGCGCAGGCAGCGCAGTGTGGGTGAAGGTGCCGTGCCCGGTGTTCCAGAGGATCTCGACGCCGGTCGCAGACGTGACGACGAGGTCGGTAAAGCCGTCGCCGTTCAGGTCGGCCGCGACGCAGCCCGTGCCCTTGACACGGATACCGGCGTGCGACGAGCGGCTGACGTTCACGAACTTCCCACCCACGTTGTGGAACAACGCGCTCTGCGGCAAGCCGCCGTGCGAAGCCCACTCGGGCTGGTCGACGTCCGCGTACGAGTTGACGGCGAACAGATCGAGTCGGCCGTCGTTGTCGTAGTCGAGCCAGCAGACGCCACCGCCCATCATCGCTTGAGGGTCGTAGGCCATTGAGTAGCGGAACGCACCTTGCCGGAACGCGAGCCCGAGCTTGGGCGCGACGTCGACTAAGCGAAGCTTCGAAAACGACCCGGTGCCCTTCGGCAGATCGACGTACCCGACCGTAGGCGCCGTGGCCGGCGTCCGGCCGTCGTCACCGACGAGCACGAAGCGGCCGTTCGCGAGCGCGAGATGGAGCTGCTGCGTGAACGAAGCACCGCGAAGTGTTGCCACCACCGTCGGTGGCGCCTGCCCGACCGCCTGCACGAGCCGCAGGCCCACAGACCGCACGCGATAGCCCGGTGCGACCTTCAGGTCGGCGAGCGCCACTGCCGCGATCTGCCGACCGAGCTGCGGGCTGATCGAGGCAACGCCGGTCGTGTGCGCAACCTGCACCGACACGGAGCTCGCGAGCGGGCCGGTTGGGAGCGAGCCGGCCGAGCGCGCGGGGCTGCCCGCCACGACCAGCACGCCTGCGTATGCGGCGAGCGCCGCGGCGGCGAGCACCGGCAGGCGGCGCGGCGCGAGGCGCAGCCGCGGCAGGCGTTCGAGCGCGGGCATCGCCGCGCACACGATCGAAAGCGAGCCGAGCACCGCGACCTTGCTCCACCACTCGGTCGCTGCCGGTGCGATCAGGAGCACGGCCAGCAGGCCGATCGAAACCGCGTACAGAAGCCGCGCGCGCCGACCGCGAGGAATCGTCTTCGGGTCGGTGATCATGAAGAAGAGGAAGACGAGGATCTCGGGCGAGGTGACGAGCGTCGACCAGAACGTCCAGCCGCTCAACGGCCCGAGATGCCAGCGCGACGTCATCGTGTGCGAGGTTGCGGCGAGCACGGCGAGCCCGCCGGCGAACGCGAGCCAGAAGCCGGCGGCGATCCCGAAGAGCCCGATCCGCAGCAGGATCGCGAGCCCACCGGCGACGATGATGCAGAGCGCGAGCACCATCCACGCAGAGAGCGGAGCCCACCAGAAGTTGAGGGGCTCGACACGACCCGACCCGAAGATGAGCAGGCACACGACGAGCCCGAAGTTCGACGGATTGAAGATGTGCCGGCCACCGATCCGGATCACGTGCTTCGAGAGGAGCGACACGGCAGCCGTGCCCGCGAAGATCCACCACCCGCGCGTCGACCACCAGTCACCGTGCTGTGTCCCCGGCACGCGCAGCACAAACGCGACGCCGTTGCCGGTCAGCATCGCACTTGCCGGCCACATGATCACGCGCTGCTGCCGGAGCGCGATCAGCATCTCGAGCAAAGCGCACGTGCCCACCGAGATCAGGATCTGGGCGATCGAGAGCTGGAAGCCGAACGCCGCCTGGCCGAGCACCTGGAGCGAGATGATCACGCTCGCAAGGTGGAGTCTCGGGTCGGAGAGCTTCGGAAGCAGGATCGGGTAGCTCGACCCCCGGATCGCGATCGCCGTCACGACCTGGAATCGTATGCTGGCGCCCGATGAAGCTTCAACTGGCGCTCTCGATCGTCGACCACGTCATCTCGCAGGCCGGGAGCCCGGTCTCGGTCTTCGTTGCGGACAGCCACGGCGAGGTCGTGGCGGCGGCCACGATGGACGGGGCGGCGCCTGATACCCGCCTGAACGCCCAGCGGAAGGCGTACACAGCGGCCCGGAGCGACGCGCGGTCGACCGCCGAGCTCGCCGAGAAGGCGCGCGAAGACCCGGTCGAGCGGGCGAGCTTCGACCCGTTCTTCACGTTCTTCCTCGGCGGCGTCGCGGCCTTCGAGAGCGGGACTCGCGTCGGCGCGGTCGGGGTGAGCGGACTGCCTGGAGCGGATGATGCGGCGCTCGCCAAGGCGGCGATCGAGGCAGCCGGCCTTACAGTCTGACGTTCTCGCCCGTTTCGGCAGAACGGTGAAGGCCCTCGAGCGCGCGCGCCTGCGCCACGGCGTCGTCGCGGCCGAGGAGCAGCTCCGCCCTGCCCTCGATCGCGTCGCTCATGTTCTCGAGCTCGAGGCGGTACGAGTCGGCGGGCTCGGTCTCGATCGGCTCGACAGCGTCGCCTCGACGGAGCTCGATCACCGGCTTGCCGGCGTGCCACGGATCGTCGAGGAAGAGCGTGCCTTCGCTGCCGATCACCTCGAGCTCGTCGCGGTTCGGCATCGCCGTGCCGCAGTCGAAGCTGGCAAGCACGTCACCGGGGAAGCGCAGGGACCCGGTGAACACCCAATCCGTCCCGGTCTCGCCGAGCCGGGCGCGGCCGAACACCGACTCCGGCTCCGCGCCGGCGGCGAGACGCGAACCGCTGACGCAGTAGCAGCCGACGTCCATCAGCGCGCCGCCCTCGACGTCGGTGCGCAGCCGGATGTTGTCCGCGTCGTAGAGCGAGTAGCTGAACGCCGCGCGGATCAGCCGCAGGTCGCCGATCGTGCCGGCGTCGATCAGCTCGCGCATCTTCTTCGCCTGCGGGTTGTGCCGGTACATGAACGCCTCCGAGAGCAGCTTCCCGCTGCGTTCGGCGGCGTCGAACGCAGCCTCGATCTCGTCGGGGTGACGCGACATCGGCTTCTCGCAGAGCACATGCTTGCCGGCTTCCACCGCTCGAACCGACCATTCGCAATGCATCGAGTTCGGCAGCGAGATGTAGACGGCCTCGATGTCGGAATCTTCGAGCAGCGCGTCGTACGAGCCGTATGCGCGCTCGATGCCCCACTGGCTCGCGTACTGCTCGGCACGATTCTGGTCACGGCTCGCCACGGCGACGAGATCGACCTTCGGCGATGCCTTCGCGCCGGGAATCACGAGCCGGTTGATGTCCGCGGTGGAGATGAGCCCCCAAGTGGTCACACGCGTAGTATCGCGGCGTGGCCGACACCATCGGCATCGGCATGCTCGGCTACGCATTCATGGGAAAGGCTCACTCGAGCGCGTTCCTCGATGTGCGACATGTTGCATGGCCACCCCCGCTCGAGCCAAAGCTCGTTGCGATCGCGGGCCGTGACGAGCAGGCGGTCGCCGAATCGGCGAACCGCTACGGCTTCGAGCGGTGGACGACCGACTGGCGCGACATCGTCGCCGACCCGGAGATCGGCCTCTTCGACAACGGCGGCCCGAACAGCGTCCATGCCGAGCCGACGATCGCCGCCGCCGAGGCCGGCAAGCATGTCCTCTGCGAGAAACCGCTCGGCCGAACAGCCGACGAGGCATACGAGATCTGGTCGCGCGTCGCCGCGACCGGCGTCAAGCACCTCTGTGGCTTCAACTACCGCTTCGTGCCGGCCATCCGCCTTGCGCGCGAGCTGATCGAGGCCGGCGAGCTCGGCGAGATCCGCCATTTCCGCGCGCGGTATCTCCAGGACTGGGCCGACGATGCCGGACTGGACACCTGGCGGTTCAGTCCGGATGCGGCCGGGTCCGGTGCAATCGGCGATCTCGCCACACACGTGATCGACCTCTCGCGCTTCCTCGTCGGCGAGATCGCCGCACTCTCGGCGGTGGTGAAGACGTTCGTCCCGGGCCGCAAGGTCGACGACGCCGTCGAGGCGGTCGTCGAGTTCGACTCGGGCCCGGTCGGCACGATCGAAGCGACTCGGCTCGCGCTCGGCCGTCGCAACGCGTTCCAGTGGGAGATCAACGGCTCGAAGGCATCGCTTTGGTTCGACATGGAGCGAATGAACGAGCTGCAAGTCTTCCGTGCGGACGGCGACCGCTCACGCGGCGCGAAGACGGTGCTCGTCACCGAAGCCGACCATCCTTGGATGAGCTTCCATTGGCCGCCGGGCCACATCGTCGGCTGGGGCGACACGTTCCTGCACGAGATCGTGCATCTGCTCGACGCGATCGCGAACGACGGCGAAATCGCCCCGTACGGCGCGACCTTCGAGGACGGTTACCGCGCAAGCGAGGTTGCCGACGCGCTCGTGGCTTCGTCGGCCGAGGGCCGACGGGTCGAGCTCACCTACCGGTCGTAGGTCTCCTCTTCGGCATCGGCTGCTTGTTGCTGGTGGCGCCAGCCGAAGGTGACTGTCAGCCGCTCGACGCGCTGGCCCTCGACGGAGTCGACGCGGAAGACCATCCCGTCGTGGGTCACCTCGTCGCCCGGCTCCGCGGGACGTCCGAGCTCGCCGAAGACGAAGCCGCCGATCGTGTGGTAATCCTCGGCGGGCAGGTTGCACTCGAACTCCTCGTTGAAGTCGTCGATGTTGAGGGTCCCGTCGACGCGAACGGTGTCCTCGTCGACGCGCTCGACCGACTCGTCGGGCACGTCGAACTCGTCCTCGATCTCACCGACGATCTCCTCGACGAGATCCTCGAGCGTGACGATCCCCTCCATCGTCCCGTACTCGTTGATCACCACCGCCAGGTGCTGCTGCGTGCGCCGGAACTCGGCGAGGAGCGCAGCGAGGTCTTTCGTCTCCGGGACGACGATCGCCGGCCGCAGGATCTCTTCGAGGTTGACTGAGGCGAGCCCCCGGTCGTGCATCGCCCCGATCAGGTCGCGCACGTGCAGGACGCCGACGATGTCGTCGAGCGACTCGCGGTAGACCGGGTAGCGCGTGTACGGCGAGTCGAGCACGGCCTGGAGCGCCTCTTCAGGCGGCAGCCCGATCGAGAGCGCCACAACCTCGGGCCGGGCGACCATCACGTCGGTCACCTCCTTGTCGGCGAAGTCGAAGACGCGCGTGACCATCTCCTGCTCGCCGCGTTCGATCTCGCCCTGGTCGGCCGAGCTCGAGAGCAGCATCCGAAGCTCCGCCTCCGAGTGAGCGTCGTGCTCGGCGCCCGGCGGCTCCTGGCCAAGCGCACGCAGCACGACCTCGGTCGAGCGCTGCAGCAGCCAGATCAGCGGCGAGAGCACCGTGAAGAAGGCGCGAACGGGCGCGGAGACGGCGAGAGCCGTCCGCTCGGGGTGGCTGAGCGCGATTCCCTTCGGCACGAGCTCGCCGACGACCACGTGCAGGAAGGTGATGACCAGCAGCGCCAGCACGACCGCGAGCGCCGACGCCATCACCCGGTCGAAGCGGTGGGCGAGCACCTGCTCGCCGAGGGCGCCGATCGCCAGCGAGGTGACGGTGACGCCGAGCTGCATCGCCGCGATGAACCGCGGCGGGTCGCTCGTGATCCGCAGCACCGCGCGTGCGCGGCGATTGCCCTCGCGGGCGAGCTCGCGGATCCGCGTCCGGCGGGAGGTCACGAGGCCGTACTCGGCCGCCACGAAGAACGCGTTCAGCAGGATCAGGCCCGCTAGAGCCAGCAGCTCGAGGAAGAGGGTCATCCGTACGTCAACCCGGGACGGGGAGCGTAGCGAAGGTGCCGGTCGTCGAACGTATGTTCTATCATAGGGGCATGAGGGTCGCCTACCGCGAAGAGCCGTGCAAGGTCGCGCTCAACCGCGTCAAGGGGATGCCGTTCGGCTGGTCGCTCAACCCGTACATGGGTTGTGCCCACCGCTGCACATTCTGTTACGTCCGGGGCTTCGAGCTGCGAGCCGACCGGCCCTTCGACGAGCGCTACGGCACCTCGATCCGCGTCAAGGTGAACGTCGCGGAGGTGCTGCGACGAGAGCTCGCGCGTCCGTCGTGGAAGGGCGACGGCGTCGCGATCGGCGCCGCGACCGACCCGTACCAGCCGGCCGAGGGCCGCTATCGGCTCACGCGTGCCTGCCTCGAGGTGCTCGGCGCGGCCGCAACCGACTTCTCGATCATCACGCGCGGGCCGTTGATCGTGCGCGACGTCGACGTGCTCGCGGAGGCTGCGCGACGGGCACACGTGTCGGTCACGTTTTCGATCCCCACGCTCGACACCGAGATCTGGCGTCGCACGGAGCCGGGCACCGCTCCTCCGCGGGCGAGGTTGCGCGCGCTCTCGACTCTCGTCGACGCGGGCATCCGGGCGTCGGTCGGCATGGCACCGATCCTGCCCGGGCTCTCCGACCGGCCCGAGCTCCTCGCCGAGGTCGTCCGGGCGGCTCGCGACGCCGGGGCCTGCGGCGTCTGGGCGAACACGCTCTACCTCAAGCCCGGAACACGAGAGCACTTCCTCGATTGCCTCTCGCGAGACTGGCCGGAGCTCTTGCCGGAGTACGAGCGGCTGTACGGCGCGCGCGCCTACCTGCGCGCCGCCGACACCCAGCCGGTGCGCGACGAAGTCAGGGAGCTCGCCCGTCAGGAGCGCATCCGCGACCGCCGGCGGGTCAAGCTGGCGCCGCCGCCCGAGCCGCAGCAGCTGGATTTGCTGACAGCCCTCTAGACTGGGGCGTCCGTGCCCGAGGAGATCACAGCACTGATCGTCGACGACCATGAGGTCGTGCGCGAGGGGCTTCGGCTCTCGCTCTCGCGTGCACCGCACATCCGCATCGTCGGTGAGGCCTCCGACGGGGCGGCCGCCGTCGAGCTCTGGCTTCGCCGCAAGCCGGACGTCGTGATCATGGATGTCCGCATGCCCGGCATGGACGGGCTCGAGGCGACGCGGCAGCTGACCGAGCAGGAGCCCGACGCGAAGGTGCTGATCTTCACCGCGTACTCGGAGCGCTCGCTGCTGACGCGCGGCTTCGAATCCGGCGCGAAGGGCTACATCCTCAAGGAGGCGCCCCACAGCACGCTCGTTCGCGCGATCGAGAAGGTCGCCCAGGGCGAGGCGTACGTCGACCCGGCGCTGATGCCGGAGTTCCTCGCGAGCCAGCAGCAGGGCGAGATGCTCACCGCGCGCGAGCGTGAGATCCTCCAACTCCTCGCCGACGGCATGTCGAACGCGGACGTCGCCGAGAAGCTCTTCATCTCGCAGGAGACGGTGAAGAGCCACGTGCGCCACATCCTCACGAAGCTCGAAGCTGACACGCGCACGCACGCGGTCGCAATCGCGCTACGCGAAGCGATCATCGACTGACACCGTGGAAGATCGCGTCGAGCGGCTGATCGCCGCCGAACAGGACGAACGCCGGCGGATCGCACTCTTCCTGCACGACGGTCCTGTACAGCAGCTCTCCGGCATCGCCCTGATGCTCGACGCTGCGCAGCACTCGGTCGTCGAAGGCAAGACAGACGAGGCTCTGGAGATCATCGCGAAAGCGCTCGCGCGCCACCGCGCCACGATTCGCGAGCTGCGCGACCTCTCGTTCGCGCTCGAGCCGGTGATCCTGCGCGACCAGGGTTTCGGTCCGGCGCTGGAAGCGCTCGCCGCGCAGGTCGGCGAGACACATTCGCTGCGCGTCGACCTCTCGACCGAGGGTGCCGAGGGACTTGGCGAGTCGGCGCAGGTCGCGCTCTACACGATCATCCGTGAGCTGATCGACCAGTCGGTGCGGCGCGGCCCGCCGACGCGGATCGAGGTACGGTTCGAACGGACGGTCGACGGCGGTGTCGCCGTCTCCGTCGTCGACGACGCCGATCCCGAGCGGCGCCGGCGCTCGTTCGAGGCGATCGAAGAGCGTGTGCACCAGGTGCACGGCGAGATCACGGTCGTCGCACGCGACGAGGGCAGCGACATCCGCGTCACCCTGCCTGCCTACACGGCGCAGCGCTAAGGTCCCGTCGATGACCGAGCAGAACGGCAGCTCGCCGCGCGGCTACCTGCTCTTCGTCTGGTCGCCGACCGGCTACTCGGTCAGCGAGCGCGAGGGCGAGCCGCCACACGTCGGCGAGGAGGTCGAGGGCGGCCTCGTCGCGACGAAGATCGGCGCGTCGCCGTTTCCCGGCGACTCCCGCGCCTGCGTCTATTCGATGGGCCGCGGCTAGGACTGCGACTCGGCGGCCGCAAGGCCCAGCACGAGCGCCTGCGCGAGGCCGCTCGCGTAGCCGCCGGTCGCGACGCCGCCCGCGTCGACGCCTGCGGCCCACAACCCCTCGACGCCGACGACGCACGCGTTCTCGTCGACGCGAATGCCGCCGATCGTGTGCGTGATCGACGCGACGACTCGCACCCCCGCAGTGGTGCCGGGCGGAGCGTCGAACGGGAGCTCATCGGGCGCGAGCAGTGGCGCGGTCGCCCGGTGAATGTCCTCCTCGCGCAGGAGGTAGTACGCGAGGGCTCCGGGCCGATGCGCAGTCGCCTGGACGACGTTCGTCTCCGACCAGCTCACGTCACGTGCGTCGAAGAACTCGACGCCGTTCTCGTCGAAGATGCGCGCGTGGCTTGCGTAGAGCTGTGAGGCAGAGACGAAATCGTCCTCGTCCCACGCCGTGTCCGGCATGTTGCGACCGTAGAACTCGTCCATCCCGGGCGTGAGTGAGGCGCCCGCCTCGAGCGCGTGTGCGAGGCCGTCGCCCGTCGACCACGGGTTCGCGCGCACGCGAAGCGGCGCCTCCGGCGAGACGTAGCGCGCGACGAGCGAAGGCGAGCCACCGAAGCCGCCCGTGGCGAGCACCATCGGCTCACCCGTCCCGAGCGGCGCCGAGCGGCCGAGCTCCACCCGCTCGCACGCCCGTGTGAGCACGCGCGTCAGACCGCGCGTGTCGAAGCGCTTGCCGGTCGTGCGCGGGTTCTCGGTCTCCTCCCAGAGGACGGGCGCACCGAGCGCGACGAGCCACGCAAGCGCGTCGTCAAGGCGTTCCCACACGAGTCGCTGCAGCCGCTCGTCGCCACCTGGGCACTCGCGTCGGAAGTCGTGCCAGCCGCGGTGGCGCCAGACGACTCCCGAGGAGAGCAGCATCGAACCGCCTGTGCGCGACCCTTTCTCGTAGACGACGGCCGGGACGCCGAGCTCGCGGGCGCGGGCGGCGGCGACGAGGCCGGCCATCCCGCCCCCGGCGACGATCACCGCAGCGAGAAGCTCGGCTTGTGCTCGACGTATTCGATCCGCACGCCGTCGGGACCGCCGAGGAACGCGGCGAAGGTGTTCGCCGCGTCGACGACCGAATCGACCTCGATCCCGAGATCCTCGGCGTCGGCGAGTACCTCGTCGACCGAATCGACGAGCACTGCGAGGTGGTTGAGGAGCGGCCGCTCGGTCTCGCCCGGCACACCGATCTCGAACCTGATCTCTGCGTCGGCAACGCGCACGCGCCCGGACCCGGCCGGCGCGAAGCCGAACCGTTCGTATTCGGCGGCCGTGACCCGCGGGTCAAGCGTCTTCAGTGCGATGTGATCGAGGTCGTAGTCACGCTCCGTCTCGGTCTCGACGAGCACGATTCGAAGACCCTCCCCCGCGCTGAACGTCACCGGCAGCCCGCCGTCGAGTTTGTTCACGCGCAGGGCTACGTGGATGAACGACGCGGGGTCACGCGGACCCTCCGCGTCGAAGAGCGTCAGCTTGAAGCGGCGCGCATCCGCGCCGAGCAGCGTGAAGTTGTCCTGCTTGTCGATGACGTGGATGTCGAGCCGGTCGAGCAGCGTCTCCGCGACAGCGTTGCGGTCGGCCACCCAGAGGGCGACGTGGTCGAGACTCTTGGGTTCCATTTGCGGCGGTGTACCCCGCCCGTTCACGCCTGACACCTAGTTCTGGACGTTGTGCTCGGTCGCATAGGCCTCGGCGAGCTCGTTGACCTGCTCCATCCCCGAGTTGAACACGGCGTTGATCTTCACGAACGGCTCCCATTTCTCGGGAAGCGCATCCTCGGGGAAGATCGCCTCGACCGGGCACTCCGGCTCGCAGGCACCGCAGTCGATGCACTCCTCCGGATCGATCACGAGCATCCGCGCCGCCTCGTGGATGCAGTCGACAGGACACACGTCGATGCACGACTTGTCCTTGATGTCGATGCACGGCTCCGCGATCACGTACGTCACGGGCCTTTACTCTACTGAGGCGAGGAGGCCTCCGATCAGCTCTTCCGTCCGCTCGAACAGCGCCGACTTCACGACGACCTGGTCGAAGCCTGCGGCGTGCGCGCGCCGGAGCCCGGCGGTGTCGGTGTGATTCGTGAAGCCGAGCAGCGGCACTTCGGGAAAGGTGTCCGCGACATCCTCGGCGTCGATCCGCGCGATGTCCGCGATCACGAGATCGGGCGGGTCGACGCCCTCCGCCGAGACGAAGTGATGTCCAGGGAGCAGCGCCTCGAGCTTGCCGCGGATGTAGAGGTCGACCCCTACGAGCAGGATCGTCGCCATGCCTACCGGTGACGATAACAGTCGCGGAGCACGAGTTGGGCATCCTGAGGACGGCGCCGACAAGCGGCGCCTCGACCACGAATACAAGCGCGGGCTCCAGCTCGCGCGCGACGGCGAGTTCTTCCTCGCGCACGAGGCCTTCGAGCTCGCCTGGCGCGGCGCTTCCGCGCAGGAGCGCGACTTCTTCCAGGGACTCGTTCATGCCGTGGTGTTCTGCTACCAGCATGCGCGCGGTCGAGCGGTGGGTGCCGAAAGGCAGCGCGTCAAGGCGATCGGGCGGCTCGGAGGCTACGCGCCCGCTCACCGCGGTCTCGACGTCGAGCGCCTGCTGGCGGCGCTAGTACGTGCCGAGCCCGATCTTCGAGAGCAGCTGGTCGAGGCCGATCCGAAGCCACCAGTCCTTGTTGAAGAAGAGCAACAGGCCGAGCGCGACGAGGATCGTCCCTGACGAGTAGCGAAGCGCATCGTAGTGCGCGCGCACCCAGCGGAACGCGCGCATCGCGTGCGCGAACGCGACGCCGGCGATGACGAACGCAGCGCCGAGGCCGAGCGAGTACGCGAAGAGCAGCACGATGCCGCGCGCGATCGTCCCGCTCGAGCTCGCAAGCACGAGGATCGACGCGAGCACGGTGCCGATGCACGGCGCGGCGCAGACGGCGAACGCGCCTCCGAGCAGAAAGTTCGAGCCGCCGCCGCGCGCGCGTTGCAGCAGACCGGGCGCCACCGCGCGCTCGGTCCATGGCAGGAGGCCGATGAACGCGAGCCCGATCACGACGAGCGCGAAGCCGGCGATCTCGGTCTGCGTCGACTGCGCGACGACGCTCGCGATCGCAGTCGCGGCAGCGCCGAGTCCGACGAAGACAGCAGTGAAGCCCGCGATGAACGGCAGGCTCGCGATCACGACGCGCCTCCCCGCTCCACGCTCGCCGAGCTTCGTCACCTCGACGGCGGAGACCGCCGAGAGGTAGCCGGGGACCAGCGGGAGCACGCACGGCGTGATCACCGACGCGAGCCCGGCGAGAAACGCGACCGGAAGCTTCTCAGCCATCGAAGCCGGCGAGAGCTTCGTCAACGCGGCGTTCGAGCACCGGATCGAGCATCGACCCGGCGGGCGGAGGCGCGTCGTCGCTGCGGTTCCGTGACCATGCCCAGGCGCCGCTGGCGAGCGCGATCCCACCGAGGATGGCGCCGCCGATCGGCAGCCACCATGCGAGCAGGTCGAAGCCGTGGTGCTGCGGCACGCCGAGAATCGAGATGCCGAGGTTGTTCGGCGGCCCTTCGAGCGTGTCGACGATGTGGCTGCGCGTCCAGCCCATCGCGATGTGCTTGCGAATGTACGACTTCATCTGCTGGGCGATCGGCGAACTCGACTCGTCGAGCGGCTCGTGACAGGCCGGGCAGACGAGCATCGCCTCCATCTCCGCCTGACTCGGGTGTTGCTCGCTGGCGAGCGCCGGTGTCGCGAATGCGAACGCGAGCGTCAGCGCCGCGATCAAAATCGGCTTCACGTGGTGAGCGCCTGCTTGATGCCGGCGTTGAGCGTCTGGGCGCTCGCACCGCCGACGATGTGACCCGACTGGGTGCAGTTGCACACGCTGTCGTGCGTCGGCGGCATCGGGATCACCTGACCGCTCGGGTCGATGAAGAACGTCTCCGGGTAGCCGGTGACGCCGTACTTGCCGGTGAGCGAGAGGTTGTCGGCGATGATCGGATACTTGATGTCGAAGCGCCTGAGGAACTTGAGCGCCGGCCCGCGTAGATCCTGCTCGTCGACGCCGACGAAGACGACGTCCTTGCCCGACCACTGCTGAGAGCTCGAAGCAAGCGTGCGCGCCTCTGCCGTGCACGGCGCGCAGTAGGACTGCCAGAAGTTCAGCACGACGACCTTCCCGCGCAGCGACGCGAGGCTGAGCGTGCCGCTTGCGTCGACCCGCGACTTCGTGAACGACGGCGCGGGCGTCGGCTGGTCGGCCTGCTGGGCGCGGGTCACGGGGCTCGTCGGGTTGTGCACGACCTTCCAGATCAGCACGGAAAGAAGTCCGAGCACGAACGCGACTGCAATGACTTGGAAGGTGCGATGCATCTGGTTCCCCTTAGGCGAGAGCGCCGGGCGCCTTCACAGCGATTCCAGTGTAGCCAGCGCCGAGAGCGCCATCTCAGGGTCGTCGGTGACGATCCCGTCGACCCCGAGCCGGCCGAGACGGACGACCGCGGCGGGATCGTTCACGGTCCACGCGACGACGGCCGCGTCCCGCTCCCGAGCGGCCTCGACCACGGCTTCCGAGATCACTCGGTGGTGGAGCGTCAGCGCGCCGGCACGGGCCAGCCGCAGGAGCAGCCCGACGCGCGCAGGCATCAGCGCCCGGCCCGCGGCCGCAGCCACGTCGCCGGCGGCAGCGGGCCAGGCAAAGCGCGAGACCCGGTAGCGGTCGTTGGGGTACGAGATCGAGCGCAGGAGCGCCGGCTCGGCCGCGGCGACCCGGCGAAGCCACCACGGCGACGTCGATGAGACGAAGGCCTGATCGAGCAGCCCGTGACGCCGTACCGCCTCGGCAACGTCTCGCTCGACGTGAGCGCACTTCAGGTCGATCAGGACCGACACGCCACGCGCGCGCACCAGCTGGAGTGCGTCGTCGAGCGCGAGTGGACGCGCCGGCCGTTCGCGCTTCGAATGCGCGATCACGAGCCCCGCGACGACGTCGAGTTCGATCGCGTCCGCGCCGAGATCGATCGCCGCCTCGAACGACTCGAACGTGTTCTCGGGCGCGCGCACCGGCGCGCCGCGATGGCCGATCACGAGCGGCCGGTCGCGGCCGAAGATCAAGCGCGCTTGGCAACGACGACGGCGCAGTCGTCGCGGAGCTCGCCGCCTGCGAACGCGCGGCAATCGGCGAGCACGGCCGCGGCAAGCATCTGCGCGGGCAGTCCGGCGCGGCTCGCGAGAAACGCGTCGAGCCGTTCGATGCCGTAGAGCTCGCCGCCCGAACGCGCCTCGACGACCCCGTCGGTGTAGAGCACGACCGCAGAACCGGACTCGAGCGAGACCCCGACCTGCTCGTACTCCTGCCCGCCGTCGATCCCGAGCGCGAGGCCGCCGCAGGCGATCGCCTCCACGGTTCCGTCCGCGCGCACGAGCCTCGGCGCAGGATGGCCCGCGCTCGCGCAGGCGATGGATCCGTTCGCATCGAGCGTGAGGTACGCCATCGTGATGAACTTGCCCGTCGCTATCTCGTCGGCGATCACCTCGTTCGCGTGCGCCAGGAAATCCGCGGGCTCGGAGTGCTCGCGTACGAGCGAGCGAAACACGAACTTCGCCATCGCCATGTCGGCCGTCGCGTCGACACCGTGGCCGGTGACGTCGCCGAGGACGACGGCCACGCGTCCCGCTCCGACCTCGACGAAGTCGTACACGTCGCCGCCGACGTCCAGCCGTGCCGCCGATTCGTAGACCGCGCCGACGTCGAATCCGGGAACCTCGGGATGCTCGCCCGGCAGCAACGCTCGCTGGATCGTCTCGGCGAAGGTCTTCTGCTGCTGGTAGAGGCGCGCGTTGTCGAGCGCAAGCGCGACTTGCGATGCGATCGACGCCGCCGTCGCGACCGTGTCCGCAGAGATCGGGGCAGCGGGGTCGAGCGAGACGATCGTCAGCTGCGCGAGCAGCTCGAGCTGGGTCGAGATCGGGATCACGACCGCGGTCGAGCCCTTGACGAGAAACGGCACGAGCAGCGCGTGGCCGCCGCCGATGGTCCGTGCCGTCTCGACGTCGAGCGTGAGCGGCTTCGTCAGGTGGACGTGCGGCTGCGGACGCTCGAGGATCGTCCGCACTGCGGGTGCCAGCTTTTCGTCCGCGACATGGATCGCGCCGGGCACGAGCTCGCCGGTGCGCTCGTCGGGCACGCGGATCACAGCCGCGTCGACGCCGAGCACCCCGACGATCGTCTCTGCAATCGTCGCGAGCGTGCTCTCGAGCGAGAGGTGATGCGTGAACGTGCGCGAGATCTCGTAGAGGGCGCTCAGGCGGCGGCCGGCCTCGCGCTCGGATTCGAGCACGGAGCCGAGCGCCTCCGAGAGGCGGGTCGCCTCCTCGTGCAGGCGGGCGTTCTGCACGGCCACCGCGAGCTGGCCCGCGAGCGCGGCGAGCAGTGAGCGCTCGGCAGCGGTGATGCCTCGACGCGGGTACGCGACGAGCAGGCCGATCGTCTCGTCGTGCACGCGCAGCGGCACCGCGAGCGCCGCCTCGACGCCGACGGCCGCAAGCGCGCGCGCCGCGGGTGCCGTCGCCACATCGCGGCTGCCCGCGCGAACCTCGATCGTCTCGCGCGCGCGAAGCGGCCCGATCGCCGGGCCAAGGAGCGCATGGGCAACGTCCTCGTGACCGGGGAAGAGCTCGCGCTCAGCGGCCGTCGAGAGCCGCCACTCGTCCCGCAGGTAGATCCCGACCTGCTCGATCGACATCAGCTCGGCGATACGGTCGACGGCAGTCTCCAGCGTGTGCGCAAGCGAGAGGCGCGCAATCGCCTCGCCGACGACGGAGAGCAGCGCACGCGTACGGTCGAGATCGACCTCCAGCTCGCGCGCGCGTCCGCCGAGGCGAAGTGCGTGCGCGACGCGCGCGGCGAACTCGACGAGCGTGTCGAGCTCGGACCGCGACGGCTCGTCGTCGTAGCGGAGCTGCAGCGCGCCGAAGCCCGGCTCGCCGAGCCGAATCGACACCGTGTGCCTGCCGTCGAGCGAGTCCTGCTCGACGAGGAGCGGCTGCCAGGCTGCGCGAGCCTCGAGCGCAAGCGTATGGACACGGTCGAGCTCGGTCGGGTCGGCGCGGCCTTCCCAGGCGAGCAGCTCGAGAACTTCGCCGCTCGAGCGCCAGACGGCCACGAGCGGTGCGTTGGTCGCGCGCGCGAGCTCGCGCACGGCCTGTTGTGCCGCGCGATCGAGTTCGGCGCCCGCTGCGAGCGCCTCGCCGGCGTCGCGGAGGCGCTGCAGCCGGTTCTCGGGTGGCAGGAGCCGTAACGCGAGTGCGAGGTGCGCCGCAACCGCGTCGGCGAGCGCGTAGGCGCCGGCGTCGAACCGGCCGATGAGCTCGAGCGCACCGATGACACGGCCGCCGGAGCGGGCCGGCACGACGATCCGGCCGGCGCCGACTTCGTAGCCGATCTCGAGGCGCGTCCCCGAGAACTCTGCGGCGAGAGGCGAGTCGACCGGCGCGACCGCACGCGCGACGAGCGTGCGCTCGCGCTCGTCGAGGACGCGGACGACGGCGAGCTGCGCGTCGGTGGCCTCCGCCGCAGTCGCGGCGATCAGTTCGAGCGCCTCGGCCAGCGGCACGCCGGCGGCGAGCCGCTCGGCGATCCGAGCGAGGCCCTCGAACGGCAGTCGCTGGGCTTCGACCACCATCGCCCCGCCAAGTATGGCCTAAAGAGCTCAAACCGAAATGACCGCTGGGTCGCCCGGACGCGCTGGATCGGCGCGATGCTGCGTCCTCGGTCGCGGAAATAGCTCTGCTATTCCCGCTCCCTGCGTCCTTGCCTCGCATCCGACCATCGCACCCAGTCGACGAGCGTCATTCCGGTTCCACCTCTAAGCGGTCGAACCGGCCCGCGGGCCGACTAGACTGCGGGCATGGCCCAACCGGCGAGACATCTCCGGGTGGTCGAAGCGGACGAGCCGTCGCTCGACCCGGCCGCGATCGAGCGCGCCTACGCGCGCGAGCGGGCACGACGCCGTGCGCGCTACGCGCGCCACGACGAAGCACGCAACTCGAGTGCGCGCTACTGGGTGGTGATCGCGTTTCTCGTCTTCCTGACCGTGGTGTTCACGCTGATCGCGTGGCACCAGGTTCAGGCCACGTTCGGGATCTGACCCGAGCGAAGGGCGACCACGCCGCCGGCTCCCAGACTGTTCCCGAGCACATCGGACAGGTCGGCAGCTCGTCGTGGATCATGATCCCGTACCCGCATTCCGCACAGCGGTACTGCCCTTTCCCACGCATTCCGGTCTCCTCGAAGACGACGTAGTCGGCGCCGTCGTCGAACTCGATCGTCTTCTGCATCGGGATCTGCCCCCTCCGGTCGAAGCTGCCTCTGACCGGTTTATTGCCCATACTTAGGCCGTGGAAACCCCAGACCTCTTCGACGATCCGGGTCCGGCCGAGCCACCGCTTCCTCTGCGCGGGGCACCCGAGGGCCTCTGGGGCGCCGGCGACCGGGTCGCGTGGATCGCGGGCCTCGTGCTCGCGCTTTCCGCCTTCATGGACTGGTACGCAGGCTCGGGGGTCGGGGTCAAGCTCGCCGTGATCGGCTGGCATACCGGCGTTCTCGGCAAGCTGATCTTCTTCATCGGCTTCGCGGTGGTCGCGATCGTCGCGCTCCGCGAGACGGGCATGGGCCTGCCTGCTTCGATGCCGGAGAGCCTCGTCACGCTCACGCTCGGCGCGCTTGCAACCGTGTTCGTGCTGATTCGCGTGATCTCGGTTCCCGACTCGGTGCTGCCCGCGAACGCACGCGGGATCGGGATCTGGATCAGCCTCCTGGCGGCGTTCGCCGTGATCGCCGGCGGGCTGCTGCAAGCCGCGGAAGACCTCTGATCACCGTGTAGCCAAGAGCTGCGCCGAGCGCGGCGCCCGAGAGGACGTCGAGCGGGAAGTGGACGCCGACGTAGACGCGCGACCACGCGACGGCGGCCGCGAGCAGAAAGCACGGGATCCGGTAGCGCGGGAGAGCAGCCGCGAGCACGATCGCGCAGGCGAAGCTCGTCGTCGCATGGCCAGACGGGAACGAGTGCGTATGTGGGCGGGCGACGAGCGCGTGGACGTGCGGCCGCGAGCGCGGGATCGCCGCCTTCAGGCCCTCCGTGACAAGGAGCGCAATCGCGTCGGCGACGAGGGTGAAGGCAAAGATCCGCGGCCGCCGGTAGGCGAGCGCGGCGAGGAGCGCGAGCGCGAGCCAGAGCGCGCCGTCCGTGCCGGCATAGGTGAGCGCCTTGAAGACCGGATCGAAAAAACCCGCGCGATGCGCAGCCTGCCAACGCTCGAGATGCTTGTCCCAGCCGAGCACGCCGGGGCAACGTTACGGTCTAGACGGGAACGAGAGCTTTCGCGCGAGCCAACAGCTCTTGCGGGTCCTGAGGCGTCGCTTGCGACGCCGACTGGAGGCCGTGCCGGCTTTGCCGGTGCGGCCGTCCGAAATCACACTGGCACGAGCGCCTTCGCTCGAGCCAACAGCTCCTGTGGATCGAACGGCTTTCCGACAAACCCGCGCGCCCCACGCTCCTCGGCCTGCGCCGCCTGCTGTTCGTCGAGCTGCCCGCTGAACATGATCACCGGGATCGAGCCGTGGCGCTCCTGCAGCTTCTGCAGCAGTCCCCAGCCGTCGACGCCGGGCATCACGACGTCGAGCAGGACGAGATCCGGAGCTTGGTTCTCGATCGCCGCGAACGCCGTGTCTGCGCTCTCGGCCTCGCGCACCGTGTAACCCTCGAGCTCGAGGTTGACGCGCATGAACTCGCGCAGGCGCGAGTCGTCGTCGACAACGAGCACGAGCGGGCCGCCCGGCTTGCCCGCGGGGCCTGAACGGTCGACGAAGAGCTCGAGGTCGCGGCGCCGGTAGCGCCGGTGCCCGCCCGGGGTGTAGAAGGCCGGAACCCGGCCCTGGTCGGACCACTTCCGGATCGTCGACTGGGCGACGCCGAGGAATTTCGCCGCCTGGCCGAGGGTGAGCCATTCGGGCTCCCCGCTCGTCGGCCGGCGTGCGCCGGCATTGCGGGCGTATGCGCTCATCGGTCCGAACCTACCCAAACCTCTGCCAACTTCAAACCTCAGGGATTTGAAGTCGTAACCGTGACCGTTTCGGTCGGTTGAGGCACGAGCGTGAGCGAGTGCAGCGTGCGAACGAGGGTCTGGTCGCCGGAGAGACCCGGCTGGTCGTGCAACGCCTCGCCGAGCGCAACGCCGCCGGCAAACATGATTGCGAGCGCAACCAGCAGGGCCGTCCAGCGCCAGCGCCCGCTCACGGCGTGTAGTCCGACGCCCCCCGCGCGTAGATGTGGAAGGCGGCGTCGGCCACGGTCGCCGCCTCGGGCGGCGGCGCGTCCTCGTCGCGTGCGTCGTGGAGGACGGCTTCCGCCCAGTCGTCGGCGCGGTCGTACGCGCGCGCCAGCTCGGAGAGCGTGAAGATCGCGCCGATCCGGCGCCGCAGCTCGGCCGCGACGAGCTCGACCTGTGCGTGCAGCCGCGCGTACGTGTCCGGATCGGAGCGGCTGCGCTCGATCCGGCGCAGTCCATCTTCCCACTGCTGGCGTGCGAGGTCGACGTCCACGGCGCGCAATGTTAGGTGAGTGAGCAACAGCGCACCCCCGGCCAGAGCGGCGCCGCATCGGCCAGGATCCGGTCGCCGAGAAGGTAGCCGGGCCGAGCGAGCGCGAACGCGGCGTGCGCGTGCAGGCACTTGAGGCTGCCGGCGCGCGATGCGCCACCGACCCCGGCGGGAAGCTCGGGGCGCAGCGAACGCTGCTCGTCATGTGCGCGCGTGAGACTCGCGTGGAGCCCGGGGTCGTGCTCGGCGGCTTCGCTCCAGCGCTCCACTCCGCCTGCGGCCTCGACGCGCGCGATCTGCCTCGAGAGATGGCCGCACGTCAGCCAGAACTGCGTCGGGAACGGCGTGCCTTCGTCGTCGAAAGGCGCCTGCTCGGTGACGGCGGGTGCGCCGTACGGGCAGCGCACGGCGACGCGCCGAAACGCGCGCGGCGGCCGGCCGAGTTGACGCTCGACGATCTCGCGATCGTTCATGCAGAGGACGGTACTAGTGCTTCTTGCGCCACGCGGCGATGCCGCGAACGATGAACAGTCGCTCGCCGGGCTTCACGAGTCCGAGTCGACGTGCTTCGCGGATCAGCTCTGCGCCCGTGCCCACGGTCGCGAGCCGCTGCTGCAACTGCGTCTGCTGCGCCGTGAGCTTCACGACCTCAACCTGCCGGCGGTTGAGCGCGGCACGAGTGTGCTCGTAGCTGCGAAGCGGCTTCCAGTAGAGGAGCGCGATTGCGATCAGCCCGCCGAGCGCGAGCAGCCGGGTCGGCCGGAGCACCATGGCTGAGACTTCGCCACCGGCGGTGCCGCCTCCTTTTAGGCGATTTCGACCTTGATCACGTTGGTCGAGCCGGGCATGTTGACGGCGGTCCCGGCCGTCAGCACGACGAGGTCGCCGGGCTCGACGAGCCCCTCACGCCGCGCAACCTCGACGGCGCGGTCGAACAGATCCTCGACGTCCTTCGCCTCGGGAAACGGCAGCGGCACGACCCCCCACTCGAGCGCCATCTGCTGCACGGCAGTGTTGTTGTGCGACAACCCGATGATCGGGAGCCTCGGTCGCTGGCGCGCCACCGTCGAGGCGGTGCGCCCGGAGAAAGTCGGCACGACGATGGCCTTCGCACCGAGCGCATCGGCGACGTCGCACGCCGCGCTGGACATCGCCTGGCCGATCGCTCGCTGCCCGCCCATCAGCGAAAGCGACTGATGGCGGTAGGTCATCGACGGCTCCACCGCGCGCGCGATCTGATCCATCGTCCGAACCGCTTCGATCGGATAGGCGCCTACGGCCGTCTCGCCGGAGAGCATGACGGCAGCGGTGCCGTCGAGGATCGCGTTCGCGACATCGCTCGCCTCGGCCCGCGTCGGCTCGGCGTGTTCGATCATCGACTCGAGCATCTGTGTTGCCGTGATCACCGGCTTGCCGGCTTCGAGCGAACTGAGGATGATCCGCTTCTGCAGCAGCGGCACGGTCGCTGCGCCCATCTCGACACCGAGGTCCCCGCGCGCCACCATCACCGCGTCGGTCACCTCGAGCACGTCGTCCAGGACGTCAACCGCCTCCGACTTCTCGATCTTCGCGATCACGCGCGCGTGCGACTTGCTGCGGTCGATGATCTCGCGCAGCTCGACGATGTCCTTCGCCTCGCGCACGAACGAGAGAGCGACGTAGTCGACGCCGAACGACAGTGCACACTCGAGATCGCCGAGGTCCTTCTCCGTGAGCGACGGAATCGGGATCGGGACACCGGGAAGGTTGACGCCCTTGTGCGACTTGATCTCGCCACCCACGATGACGCGGCAGACAGCGCGGCCCTTCTCGACGCTCTCGACGACGAGCCGGACGAGGCCGTCGTCGATCAGGACGTCGTTGCCGGGCGAGAGCACCTCGCCGATCACGGACGGCGCGACGACGAGATCGTCTGGGCGCGCACAGTCCTCTCCGGCGATCACGATCTGCTCGCCCGTCTGGATCGTCCGCGGCTCGGCAAGATCGCCGATGCGGAGCTTCGGCCCCTGGAGGTCGGTGATCAGCGCGAGCGGGCGCCCCAGCTCGGCCTGCACCGCCCGGACGAGGCCTGCGCTCTTCACGTGGTCGTCCTGCGAGCCGTGCGAGAAGTTGAGCCGCACCGCATCCATGCCCGCTTCGGCGAGCGCGAGGACCGAGGCATGCGAGGAGGTCGCCGGGCCGATCGTCGCGACGATCTTCGTCCTGCGGCGCTCACCATCCATGACGCCCACGTTACTGCGACCTGGGGAATGCCGACCAGCCGGGCCAGACCGCGCGCTCGCCGAGCTCTTCCTCGATGCGGAGCAGCTGGTTGTACTTGGCGCCGCGCTCGGAGCGTGCGGGCGCCCCCGTCTTGATCTGGCCGGCGTTCGTCGCCACGGCGAAATCGGCGATCGTCGCGTCCTCGGTGTCACCGGAGCGGTGCGAGATCACCGCTGTGTAACCGGCTTCCTGCGCCATCCGCACCGCGTCGGTCGTCTCGGTCAACGTGCCGATCTGATTCAGCTTGACGAGGATCGAGTTGGCAACGCCTTCGTCGATGCCGCGGCGCAAGCGCGACGGGTTCGTGACGAAGAGGTCGTCCCCGACGAGCTGCACGCGCTCGCCGAGATCCGTCGAGAGCTGCTTCCACGCATCCCAGTCGTCCTCGGCTGCGCCGTCCTCGATCGAGACGATCGGGTAACGCGCGATCAGATCCGCCCAGAACTCAGGTAGCTCGGACGACGAGAGCTCCTTGCCCTCGAAGCGGTAGACACCGTCACGGTAGACCTCGGTCGTCGCCGGGTCGAGCGCTATCGCGACGTGGCCGCGGTGTCCGACGCGCTCGGCCGCTTCGAGGATCACCTCGATCGCCGCTTCGCTCGACGGCAGGTCGGGCGCGAAGCCGCCCTCGTCGCCGACGGCAGTTGCGAGCCCGCGCTCGTGCAGCACCGCCTTCAGCGAGTGGTAGACCTCCGATCCGATGCGCAACGCGTCTGCGAACGACTCGGCTCCCGCCGGGACGACCATGAACTCCTGCAGGTCGATCGAGTTCTCCGCGTGCGCACCGCCGTTGATCACGTTCATCATCGGCACGGGCAGGGTCACGGCCTGGTCGCCGCCGAGATAGCGGTAGAGCGAAACTCCGTCTTCCGTCGCGCAGGCCTTCGCCGCTGCGAGCGAGATGCCGAGGATCGCATTCGCGCCGAGCCTGCCCTTGTTCGGCGTGCCGTCGCGCTCGATCATCGCGCCGTCGAGACCGGACTGATCGCGCGGATCTCGGCCGACGACCGTCTCGGCGAGCTCGCCGTTGACGTTCGTGACCGCCTTCGTCACGCCCTTGCCGCCCCACGACGAGCCGCGGTCGCGGAGTTCGACCGCCTCGTGCGCGCCGGTCGACGCGCCTGACGGAACAGCGGCGCGGCCGATCGCACCCGACTCGAGCGCGACGTCGACCTCGACGGTCGGGTTGCCGCGGGAGTCGATGATCACGCGGCCGCGGACTGCGGCGATCCGGCTCATGGCGTCGTTGCTTTCGCCTGCTCGTAGTAGCGATCCTGCGCGTCGAGGTCGAGCGCCGTCCAATCGTCGCCGTTCGCTCCTGCGAGACGCTGAGCCTCCTCGACCCTGCCGACGAAGCGGGCGGTCGTCTGCCGGAGCGCGAGCTCGGGATCGACGTTCACCCGGCGCGCCAGATTCACGATCGTGAACAACAGGTCGCCGACCTCCGCCACGACCGCGGTGTCGGGCTCGGTCTCCGGCGCGGGAGCGCCCGTGCGCGCGAGCTCGTCGCGGAGCTCGTCGAGCTCTTCGGCGACCTTCGCGAGCGGGCCGGCGAGATCGGGCCAGTCGAATCCCGCCGCAGCCGCGCGGCGCTGCACCTTGCGCGCGTGCAGCAGTGCGGGCAGCGCTTCGGGCACGTCGTGGAAGACACCCTCGCGTCCCTCCTGCGCGACTTTCAGCTTCTCCCAGTTCTCGCGGACGCGACCAGGTGTGGTAACGAGCGCGGACGCGTCCACCTCGAAGACGTGCGGGTGGCGGGCGACGAGCTTCGCATGGATCGCCCGCGCCACGTCTTCGAGGTCGCCGGCGCCGCGCTCCGAGAGGAGCAGCGCGAGAAAGTAGACCTGGAAGAGCAGGTCACCGAGCTCGTCGAGCAGCTTTGCGTCGTTCGTCGCGAGCGCGGCGTCCGCGACCTCGTAGGCCTCTTCGACCGTGTGCGGCACGATCGTCTTCGCCGTCTGCTCGCGATCCCAGGGGCAGTCGCGGCGCAGCCGCTCGGTCAGCTCCTGGAGCTCGAGCAGCGCGTCGGCGAGCGCCACGCGTCCTAACCGGTGGTCGTGGTGTTCGTCGCCGTCGAAAGCGACTGGCAGGGATCAGGCGACGGCTGGTAGCCCGGCTCGTACTTGACCTTCCCGCCCGAGCAGTAGCTCTTCGTCAGGTTCGACACCCAGTCGGTCATCTGCTGGTTCCGATCCTGCTGCTCGAGCTGCGACTTGATCGTGGGGGCGACCGCGGCCTCGGAGGTCGGCTTGATGTCGCCGACGAGCTTGATCACGAACCACCCGTACTGCGCCGTGTCCACGGGTGCGAGCAGCTGGCCGGTCTTGTTCTTGGCGTTGAACACCGCCGCGTCGAACTCAGGAACGTCCTGGCCCTTGTTCGCGGTGAACGAGCCGCCCTGGTTCTTCGAGCCGGGATCCTGCGAGTACTTCTTCGCGAGCTTGCCGAAGTCGGCGCCGCCCTTGATCTGGTTGTAGATCGACTCGGCGAGCGACTGCTTGTTCTTGCCGACGAGGATCTCGTCGACCGCGCGCGTCGGCGCGTACGAGCTCTTGTGCGCCTGGTAGTAGGCCTGCACTTCCTTGTCACTCGGGGTGACGTTCGCCGTCACCTTGTTGAAGAGGTCCTGTGAGAGCAGCTCTTCGCGAATCTGCTCGCGGAGGCTCGCCACCGTGTACCCCTGCGCCTTCAGCCCTTGCTTGTACTTCGTCTCACTGCTACCGAAGTACTGCTTCTTGATCGCGGCGAGTTGGGCGTCGATCGACTTTTCGGTGACGGTGACGCCGAGCTTCGATGCCTGCGCGTCGAACTCCGCGTTTTGCACGAGCACGCCGATCACCTGCCCCTTCAGCGACTCGTAGGCCGTCGTGCCCGCCTTCGGGGCCGTCTGCCCCTGTGCCTTCAGGGACAGGAGCTGCTCGTTCATCACCTGCTGGAAGCTCACCTTGGTGATGTGATCCTTGCCGACGACGGCGATGTCGCCTGCGCTCAGGGACGCCGCACCGCCGCCGCCGCATCCGGCGAGGAGCAGCGCGAGCAGACCGACAGAGAGGAAGTACCGAAGCTTCATAAAGGGGGCGCGCCTCATGCCGCCTGACGCGCTTCCAGCATAGCATCGAGCAGTCTCAAGGCTCCCTCGAGCTCGTCGTCGCGCAACGAGACTTCGCGCTTCGCACTGGTGTACACGGCCGTGTCGATTCGCTCCCTGAGTGCGCGCAGCTCGCCCGAACCGAGGACGATCGGTCCCACTGACGCCCGACCTCCACGGTAGACGAGATAGTCGGCGCCGAGCACCGCGAGCTTGAGCTTCGCGTCCTGGATCGCGAACAGGTTCTCGACCGGTTCGGGCAGCGGGCCGTAGCGATCCTCGGTGGCGCGCTCGAGCTCGCGGAGCTCGTCATCGTCCTCGACGAGCGCGAGCCGGCGGTGCAGATCGATCTTCAGCGCCTCCGAGGCGATGTAGCTCGCGGGCACGTACGCGTCGACGCGCGCGTCGACGCGAACAGGACGTACGGCGAGCCTGCGCTGGCCGGTCAGCTCGGCGACGACCTCGTGCAGCATCTCGACGTAGAGCTCGAATCCGAGCGCAGCAACATGCCCCGACTGCTCGGCTCCCAGCAGATCGCCCGCGCCGCGGATCTCCAGATCGCGCATCGCGATCGCGAAACCGGCGCCGAGCTCCGTGTGGTCCGCAAGCGTCGCGAGCCGCGCGCGGGCCTCGGCGGTCAACTCCGACGAGTCGGGATAGAAGAGGTACGCGTGCGCCGGCACGTCGCGACGCCCGACGCGGCCACGGATCTGGTAGAGCTGCGCGAGCCCGAGCGCGTCGGCGCGCTCGACGATCAGCGTGTTCGCCTGCGGGATGTCGAGCCCCGATTCGATGATCGTCGTCGACACGAGCACGTCGGCGTCGCCGGCGAGGAACGCGATCATCTTGTCCTCCAGCTCGCGCTCCTTCATCTGGCCGTGCGCGACGAGGACGCGCGCCTTCGGCACGAGCTGGCGGATCCGCTCGGCCGCCTCGTCGATCGACTCGACACGGTTGTGGAGGTAGAAAGCCTGGCCGTCGCGGTTCAGCTCGCGCTCGAGCGCCTGCGTGACGAGCTCGTCGTCGTATTCGCCGACGAACGTACGGATCGGACGCCTGCCTTCGGGCGGTGTCTCGATCACCGAGATGTCGCGCAGTCCCGCGAGCGACATGTGCAGCGTGCGCGGGATCGGCGTCGCCGAAAGCGCGAGGACGTCGACTTCGAGCCGCAGCTGGCGCAGGAGCTCCTTCTGCGCGACACCGAAGCGCTGCTCCTCGTCGACGATCACGAGCCCGAGGTCGCTCGGGGTCACGTCGCGCGAAAGGATGCGGTGCGTTCCGATCAGCACTTCGACCTTCCCGGCGTTGTAGTCGGCGAGCACGCGCTTGACGTCGGCCGGCTTGCGGAAGCGCGAGACCATTTCGACCCTGACGGGGAAGTCGCGGTAACGCTCCTTGAACGTGTTCGTGTGCTGCTGCGCGAGCACCGTCGTCGGCACCAGCATCAGCACCTGCTTGCCGGAGACCGCGACGGCGAATGCAGCGCGAAGCGCGACCTCGGTCTTGCCGAAGCCGACGTCGCCGCAGACGAGGCGGTCCATCGG
>DASYAO010000086.1:0-11996 GCA_036501285.1 Gaiellaceae bacterium | reverse complement strand
GTTGCGGCGTTCGGCGAGCGCGACGTCGAGCGGCTCCTCGCCGACCCCGGGATCGTCCGCAACCGGTTGAAGGTCGCGTCGGCGATCGCGAACGCCCGCGCGATCCTCGAGCTCGAAAGCTTCGAGGCTTACGTCTGGAGCTTCGTCGACGGAGAGCCGCTTGTCGGCTCCTGGGCCTCGTCCTCGGACTTGCCGGCCGAGACGGAGCTCTCGCGCGCATTTTCGCGTGAGCTTAAGCGCAACGGCTTTCGCTTCGTCGGGCCGACGGTCTGTTACTCGTTCATGCAGGCGACCGGGATGGTGAACGACCACACCGTCGACTGCTTCCGCTTCGCCGAGCTCAGTCCAGCTGCCAGAGCCCGACGGTAAGACCCATGTGCAGGTTGACGTCATGGCGATACATCTCGCCGATCTTCGTCGCGACACGCTGCGAGCGGATGTTCTCGGGAGCGATCAGCGAGATCAATCGCCGCGGCTGCACCTCGCGCAACGCCCAGTCGCGCACGGCGCCTGCCGCCTCCGTTGCATAGCCGTTGCCCCACGCTGCACTCTCGATGATCCAGCCGAGCTCGATCTCGGCCTTGTCGCCGATCTCGGCGCGTAGTCCGGTCTCCCACGTCTCCGGGTTCCAGACGAGCAGGCCGACGCGGCCAACCGGCTCGCCCGTCTCGCGTTGGACGACAGTGAAATGGCCGAAGCCGTCCACGTCCCAGGCTTCCCGGTAACGGCGCACGCGCTCGACTGCGTCCTCGCGCGTCCCCGGGTTGCCGCTGAGCCAGCGCATCACGTCCGGGTCGGAGACCCAGCGGTAGATCGACTCCTCGTCGCCCGGCTCGGGCGGGCGGAGCAGCAAGCGCTCCGTCTCGATCACGCGAGCGCCTGCTCGAGGTCGCCCCAGATCGCGTCGACGTCCTCGAGCCCGACCGAGAGGCGAAGCAGGCCTTCCGGGATGCGGTCGCCTTCCCAGCGGTGGCGGCTCTCCATCGTCGAGGTCTCGCCGCCGAGACTCGTCGCGTTCACGATCAGCTCCGTCTGCGCCTCGACCGCGCGCGCGTCGGCGACGTCGAACGAGATCAAGCCGGAGAAGCCGGGGTAGCGCACGCGCTCGACGGCCGGGTGCGCTTCGAGGCGCGTAGCGATCGCGGCCGCGCTCGCCGTGTGCTTGCGCATCCGCTCATCGAGCGTGTCGAGTCCGCGCAGCATCGCCGCCGCCGCGTCGGGCGCCGACTGCAGGCCGCCGCGTCCGCGTACCTCGAGCAGCCGCCCAGTCAGCGCCGGGTCGCGCGTGACCGTCGCACCGAGGAGTGCATCGTGGTGGCCGCAGAGGTACTTCGTGGCCGAGTGGAGGACGATGTCGGCACCGTCTTCGAGCGGCCTCGCGTAGACCGGCGTGCAGATCGTCGCGTCGCAGACGACGAGACCGTCGTGCGCGCGCAGGTGATCCCAGTTCGGGATCGTCAGGACCGGGTTTGCGGGCCATTCGACCCAGACGATGTCGGCCGGCGGCGGTGGGCCCGTCTGGTCGTACTCGACGAGCTCGAGGCCCCACTGAGCCAGGTCGCGCATCCAGACCGAGGTGCCCCAGTACGCGCCTTCGGCGAGCGCGACGCGCGTGCCCGGCTTCGCGAACGCGAGCAGGATCGCCGTCGTCGCGCCCATCCCCGACGAGTAGAGGAGCGCGTCCCCGGCTTCGAGCGCGCCCAGCCGCTCCTCGGCGGTGGCACCCGCCGGGTGTGCGTAGCGCGAGTAGTAGAAACGCCCGGGCTCGCCGCGCTCGTCGTAGGGCCAGATCGTCGCACGGTCCGGTTCCACGGCTTGCGACTGTAGCCTCCCCTGCGTGCACGAGACGACCGGCGCCAAGCTCGAATGGCTGCGGGAACAACGTGACAGCGCCGCGCACGCGGGCACCGACGCCGCGGTCGAGAAGCAGCGGGCGGCGGGGAAGCTCCTCGCACGCGAGCGCGCCGAGCGGCTCTGCGATTCCGGGACGTTCGTCGAGCTCGACCGCTTCGTGCGCCACCGCGAGCCGAACTTCGGGATGCTCGAGCGGCGCCCGCCCGGTGACGCCGTCGTCACCGGCTACGGACAGATCTTCGGGCGGCGGGTGTTCGTGTTCAGCCAGGACTTCACGGTCTTCGGCGGCTCGCTGTCGGAGGTCGTCGGCGAGAAGATCTGCAAGGTGCTCGATCTCGCGGGCAAGTACGGCTGCCCGGTGATCGGGATCAACGACTCGGGCGGCGCGCGGATCCAGGAGGGCGTCGTCTCGCTCGCGGGCTACGCGGAGATCTTCTGGCGCAACGTCCAGCTCTCGGGTGTGGTGCCGCAGATCTCGCTCGTGATGGGGCCGTGCGCCGGCGGCGCTGTCTACTCGCCCGCGATGACCGACTTCGTGCTGATGGTCGAAGGCTCGTCGTACATGTTCATCACGGGCCCCGACGTCGTGAAGGCCGTGACAGGCGAGGTGGTGACGTTCGAGGAGCTCGGCGGCGCCGATGCGCACGCGACGAAGTCGGGCGTCGCGCATCTCACCGCAGCCGATGAGGAGTCGGCGCTCGAGGACGCGCGCTACCTGCTGAGCTTCCTGCCGCAGAACAACCGCGAGCCCGCCCCGCGCGACGAACCGGCCGACCCGGTCGACCGCGAGGCGCCCGAGCTCGACTCGCTCATCCCCGACGAGCCCACGAAGCCGTACGACATCAAGCGCGCGATCGAGCTCGTCGTCGACGAAGGGTCGTTTCTCGAGCTACAGCCCCGCTTCGCGGAGAACATCGTCATCGGCTTCGCGCGGCTCGGCGGACAGCCGGTCGGTCTCGTCGCCAACCAGCCGAACGCGCTCGCCGGCGTTCTCGACAGCGACGCCGCGTCGAAGGCCGCGCGCTTCGTCCGCACGTGCGACGCCTTCAACATCCCGCTCGTCACGTTCATCGACGTGCCGGGCTTCCTGCCGGGAACGGAGCAGGAGTGGGGCGGGATCATCCGCCACGGCGCGAAGCTCCTCTACGCCTACTGCGAGGCGACCGTGCCGAAGCTCGCGTTGATCACACGTAAGGCATACGGCGGCGCGTACGACGTGATGAGCTCGAAGCACATCCGCGCCGACTTCAACTTCGCCTGGCCGACGGCGGAGGTCGCGGTGATGGGGCCCGAGGGCGCGGTCAACATCGTCTTCCGCCGCGAGCTTGCGGAGTCGGACGATGCGGAGTCTCGCCGCGCCGAGCTGATCGCCGACTATCGCGAAACGTTCGCGAACCCGTACGTCGCCGCCGAGCGCGGCTACATCGATGACGTGATCGAGCCGCGCCGGACGCGGCCGGTGCTGATCGACGCGCTGCGCACGGCGCTGACGAAGCGCGAGCCGCGCCCGCCGCGCAAGCACGGCAACATCCCGCTCTAGCCGCGTGACGTCGCTGATGGTGCTCGAGCTCGAACCGCCGCAACCCGACCCCGTCGCCGACGCCGTCGAGCATCTGCTCGCCACGGTCGAGAGCATCGATCCCTGGTGGGCGTCCGGGCTCGAGGAGGCGCTACGGGGCGACGACGGCGCGCCCGCGGAGCACGCCTGGGGCGGAACGCGCGTAGTCGAGCCCTGAGAGCCACGTCAGGCCGACCGCGACGATCAGGAACCACCACGAGACTGAGTGGCTCCAGACGCCAGCAGCCGCGAGTCCGCCGACACCCGCTGCCACCGCCTGCGACCACGTCTTCAACTTGCCGAGGTCGCGGGCCGAGATGACGACGCCGCGCTCGAGCGCCGCAAGCCGCAGGCCGCTGACGAGCAGCTCACGGCCGACGATCGCCGCCACCATCCAGGCCGGGAAGACCCGCTGGTCGAGCAGGACGACGAGCGTGCCGAGCACGAGCACTTTGTCTGCCACCGGATCGAGCAGCGAGCCGAAGGGCGACGTGCGTCCGCTTCTTCGTGCGAGTCGGCCGTCGAACCAGTCGGTCGACATCGCGACGCAGAAGACGACCGTGCCCCAGTAGTCGTGGCCGTGGAAGTGCACGGCGAAGAGGAGCACCACAAGGGGCGCCGAGAGGGCGCGCGCGACGGTGAGCCTGTCGGCAAGGGTCATCGGCAAGGAGAATACGCCTCGTGTTTGCCAAGGTCCTCGTCGCGAACAGGGGCGAGATCGCGATTCGTGTCTGTCGCACGCTTCGCGAGCTTGGGATCGCCTCGGTGGCGGTCTATTCGGATCCCGACCGTGGGGCGCTTCACGCGTCGTTCGCGGACGAGGCCTTCTCGATCGGCGGACGGTCGGCGGCCGAGAGCTATCTCGACGCCGACAAGCTGCTCGAGGTCGCTGCCAAGGCTGGGGCCGAGGCCATCCACCCGGGATACGGCTTCCTCGCCGAGAACGCATCGTTTGCACGGCGCGTCGAGTCGGCCGGTCTTGTCTGGATCGGGCCGCCGCCGGAGGCGATTGAGCTCATGGGCACGAAGACGACCGCCCGCGCCCTGATGCGGGATGCCGGCGTGCCGATCATCCCCGGCACGACCGAACCTGTCGGTTCCGCCGACGAGGTGCGCGCACTCGGCGACGAGCTGGGCTACCCACTGCTCGTCAAGGCCGCGGCGGGGGGCGGCGGCAAGGGGATGAAGGTCGTAACCGGGCCGAACGAGATCGGGTCCGCGTTCGACTCTGCCCGCCGCGAGGGCGAGGCGTACTTCGCCGACGCCTCCGTCTACGTCGAGCGCTACCTCGAGGATCCGCGTCATGTCGAAGTGCAGGTGCTCGCGGATGCCCATGGCAACGTCATCCATCTTGGCGAGCGCGACTGCACGATCCAGCGGCGTCATCAAAAGCTGGTCGAGGAGACGCCCTCGCCTGCCGTCGCGGCTGAGCTCCGGGAAAGGATCGGCCAGATCGCCGTCGACGCTGCGCGCGCGGTCGGATACCGCTCGGCCGGAACGATCGAAGGACTGCTCGACCCGGACGGCTCCTACTACTTCATGGAGATGAACACGCGCATCCAGGTCGAGCACACGGTGACGGAACTCGTCACGGGTATCGATCTCGTTCGTGAGCAGCTGCTGATCGCGGCGGGTGAGCCGCTATGGCTGCGCCAGCAGGACGTGACGCTACGGGGGCACGCGATCGAGTGCCGCATCAACGCGGAGGACGCGACTGCCGGCTTCTTGCCGTCCCCCGGGCGGATCACGAGCTATCGGGAGCCCTCGGGACCGGGGGTTCGCGTCGATTCGGGCGTGACCGCGGGCTCGGAGGTGAGCGGCGTCTACGACCCGATGGTCGCGAAGCTGATCGTGCACGACGTCGATCGCGAGCACGCGCGGCTGCGGATGCTGCGTGCGCTCGGTGAGTACGAGATCGGCGGTGTGAAGACGCTCGTCGGCTTCCACCGAGCGCTGCTGTCGCAGCCCGCGTTTGCGGCCGCGGAGACCTGTCGCAACCTCATCGAATCGCAGGAGCTGCTGGAGCAGATGGAGCGGTTGGCTCATGAGGCAACGAAGGTACCTGCAGGATCGGACGGAATGTTGTCTGCTCAGACAGCCATGGCCGAAGTGGACGGGCGTAGAATCGAGGTGAAGGTCTTCCGGCCGGAGCCTGCCTATCGCGCGCTCGCCAGGCGGCGACGGGAGCGCTTCGACGCCGCCGCGACCGGCAGCCCGGACCACGTCGTCAGCCCGATGCAGGGGACCGTGCTCGATGTGCGCGTCTCCGACGGCGACGCTGTGGACGTGGGTGCGGTGATCTGCGTCGTCGAGGCGATGAAGATGGAGAACGAGGTGACGGCGCATCGGGCCGGCGTCGTCTCGCAGCTCTCGGTCGTGCCGGGCGAGACGGTCGCGAGCGGTCAGGTCGTCTGCGTCGTCGGCGCCGGCTAGAGCGAGCGCTTGTAGACGCCGAAGCACCAGTTCGCGAACGCGATCGTGATCACCGACAGCGCGACCAGGTAGCCGAGGTGCGCGCCGACCGAGCCCCAATCGGTACCCGGCAGGACGACATCGCGTGCCGCGCGCACGCCCCAGTTCACCGGGTTGAAGTTCGAGAGAACCTGCATCCAGTGCGGCATCTGCTTCTGCGCGAGCAGCGTCGACGAGAGGAAGAGGAGGGGCAGGCTGATGAAGTTCGCGAGCGCGATCACCGTCGACTCGCGGCGGACGAGGAGCGCGATTCCCTGCGAGAAGCCGGCGAAGCCTGCGTTGACGAGTGTTGCGACGCCGAGGATCACCAGCCAGCCGAGCACGCCCGAGTGCACGCGGACGCCGAGTGCGAGTGCGATCAGGAGGATGATCACGCCCTGCAACGCCGCGGTGAGCGCTGAGCGGACGATCTGGGAGAGTACGAGCGAAAGCCGTGATGCGGGCGTTGCGAGGAACCGCTCGACGAACTTTCGCTCGATGTCGAACACCATCGACATCCCGCTCCACGAGGCGCTGAAGAAGGCATTCATGACGACGATCGCCGGCGCGAGGAACGTGATGTACGACGTCGTGCCGAAGCCTCCGAGGCGTGTCACGTTCTTGAAGAGCTGTCCGTAAAGAAGCAGCCAGACCATGGGCTGCACGAGCATGATCGCGATCCAGATCGGCTCGCGGCGCAGGTTGCGCGTCTGCCGGCCGATCATGAACCAGGTGTCGCGAACCGTCCTCACGCCGAACGGTCCTCGGTGGCGAAGTTGCGGCCGGTGAAGTGGAGATAGACGTCGTCGAGGCTCGGGCGGTGTACCGCCACCGAGGCCACGTCGATGCCCTCCGCCGAAAGCGCGGCGAGGATCCCCGGCAGGGCCTGGCCTCCGTCCTGGACGCGAGAAAGGAGCGTACGGCCGTCGGGGAGCGTGGCCTCGACCGGTGCCTGGGCCCGGGAGAGCACGCGCCGTGCGTCGTCGACCCGGCCGTTCGCGAGCTCGACGTGAATCGCGTCGCCGGAGAGCTTCGCTTTGAGCTCGTCAGGCGTTCCGCCGGCCACGATGCGCCCCTGCGAGACGATCGCAAGACGGTCGGCGAGCTCGTCGGCCTCTTCGAGGTAGTGCGTCGTCAGGAGGATCGTCAGCGACTCCTGCTCCGCGAGCCGACCGACCTCTTCCCACATCGAGACGCGCGCTTCGGGGTCGAGGCCGGTCGTCGGTTCGTCGAGGAAGAGCACGCGAGGTTTGTGCACGAGGCCGAGCGCGATGTCGAGCCGGCGGCGCATGCCGCCTGAGTAGCCGTCGACGACGCGTTCGGCGGATTCGGCGAGGCCGACGACCTCGAGCAACTCGTCGATGCGTGCGCGCACCTCGGCGCCGCCCATTCCGTGCACGCGTCCCTGCAGGAGCAGGTTCTCGCGGCCGGTCGCGCGGCGGTCGATTCCCGACTCCTGCGGCACGTAGCCGATCGCGCTGCGCACGGCTTCCGGGTCGCGCACGACATCGTGGCCGGCGACCACGGCTCTTCCCTCGTCGGGAGCCGTCAGCGTCACGAGCACGCGCACGGTCGTCGACTTGCCGGCGCCGTTCGGGCCGAGGAGCCCGAAGATCTCGCCCTCGCGCACCGTGAACGAGACGCCGTCGAGGGCCTGGATCTCGCCGTACCGCTTGCGCAGACCGTCGACGACGATCGCATCCATCGCCTTCGAGCCTACCCGCGCCGATAACGTCAGCCGCCGTGGATCTGTACGAGTACCAGGGGAAGGAGCTGTTTCGCAGATTCGACATTCCCGTCTCGGAGGGCCGCCTCGCGCGCACGCCGGCGGAGGCGCGTGACGCGGCAACTGAGCTCGGCGGCGAAGTCGTCGTCAAGGCGCAGGTGCTGACCGGAGGTCGCGGCAAGGCGGGTGGCATCAAGCTCGCGAGCGATCCGGCTGACGCCGAGCGCAAGGCGGCCGAGATTCTCGGTCTCGACATCCGCGGGCACGTCGTCGAGCGGATCTGGATCGAGCGAGCGTCCGAGATCGCGAGCGAGAACTACCTCTCGGTCACGCTCGACCGCGGCGGGAAGCGGCCGCTCTTCATGTTCACGAAACAAGGGGGCGTCGAGATCGAGCAGGTCGCGGCCGAGAATCCCGACGCGCTCGTGCGTCTGCATGTCGATCCGCTCGCAGGCTACGACGAAAGCATCGGCCGTGAGCTCGTGGGTGACGACCCGCAGACGCTCGCGATCGTCGAGAAGCTCTACCGGTGCTTCGTCGAGTGCGACGCGACGCTCTGCGAGATCAACCCACTGATCGTCACGCCGGACGGCACGGTGCGCGCGCTCGACGCGAAGGTGACGATCGACGACTCGGCACTCTTTCGCCATCCGGACATTGCGGACTGGCGCGACTCGAGCGCAGCGGATCCGCTCGAGGCGTACGCACACGAGAAGGGTGTTGCGTACGTGAAGCTCGACGGCACGGTCGGAATCGTCTGCAACGGAGCAGGCCTCGCGATGTCGACGCTCGACGTGGTCGTGGTCGCCGGCGGGCGAGCCGCGAACTTCTGCGACCTCGGCGGTGCGGGCGGCTCCGCCGAGAACGTGGTGAACGTGCTCGACGTCGTCGGTCGCGACCCTCAGCTCGGCTCGATTCTCTCCAACGTCTTTGGTGGGATCACGCGCTGCGACGAGATCGCGCGCGGGATCCTGGCCGCGCTCGAGGGCTCGGGCGTCTCGGTGCCGATCGTGGTGCGACTCGACGGGACGAACGCCGAGGAGGGGCGGCGCATCCTCGCGGAGGCCGCTCCGGCCAACGTCCACGTCGAGCCGACGATGCTGTCCGCGGCGGAGCGGGCTGTGGAGCTCGCCCGATGAGCGACGTCTGGAGCGACCGTGCCGAGCGCTATCGGCAGAGTGCGGCGCACTCATCCGGTCCCGACCTCGATCTCGTGGTCGAGTGGGCGGAAGGCTGCGCGACGGCGATCGACGTCGCAACGGGCGGTGGCCACGTCACCAGGCGATTGCGCGAGGCCGGGCTGACGGTCGTGAGCTGCGATCCGTCGCCGGGCATGCAACCCGACGTGATCTGCTTTGCGGAAGAGCTGCCGTTCGCCGACGGAAGCTTCGACCTCGCAGTGACGCGCGTCGCGGCGCACCACTTCGCCGACGCCGCTGCGGCAACCGGAGAGCTGGCCCGTGTCGCGGCGAAGCGGGTCGTCGTCGTCGACAACGTCTACATGGATGAGGCCGCCGAAGAGGCGGACAAGCTCCGAGACCCGTCTCACGTGCGCAACTACAGCGAAGCCGAATGGCGCCGCTTTCTCGAGGCCGCCGGGCTCTCGGTCGAAGACGTGCGGATTTTCGACTTCCCGATCGAGTTCGAGCCGTGGCTCGAGCGGGTCGACTGCGGCGGCGCGGAGGCCGAGCGCGTGCGCGACCTGCTCGCAGACCGGATCGAGGACGGCTGGGTTGCGCTTGATCGGATCGCGCTGCTCGCGAGGCCGGCGTGAGCATCCTCGTCGACAAGGACACCCGGCTCCTCGTCCAGGGGCTGACCGGAAGCGAGGGGCGCCTGCACGGCCTCCGAAACCGCGCGTACGGCACCGACGTGGTGGCCGGCGTCACGCCGGGCAAGGCCGGGCAGGACGTCGAGGGAATCCCGATCTTCGGGTCGGTCGCCGACGCGGCCGTTGCGACGGGGGCGAACACGAGCCTGATCTTCGTGCCGGCGCGCTTCGCAGCCGACGCGATCTACGAAGCCGCCGACGCGGGGATCGGAACGATCATCTGCATCACCGAGCACGTGCCTGTGCACGACATGATGCTCGTCTACGCGTCGCTCAGGAAACGTGCGATCACGATGATCGGGCCGAACTGCCCAGGCGTGCTCTCGCCCGGCAAGGCGAACGCGGGGATCATCCCCGCAGAGGTATTCCGCGAGGGCGCGGTCGGGCTCGTCTCGCGTTCCGGAACGCTGACCTATCAGATCGGCTACGAGTTGGCGCAGCTCGGGCTTGGCAATTCGACCATCGTCGGTATCGGCGGCGATCCGATCATCGGTTCGTCGTTCGTCGACGTACTCGAGCGGTTCGAGGCCGACGAGGAGACGGAGCTCGTCGTGCTCGTCGGCGAGATCGGAGGCGATGAGGAGGAGAAGGCCGCGCGGTTCGTGCAGGAGCGAATGTCGAAGCCCGTGTTCGCGTACATCGCGGGTTTCGCCGCGCCGCCGGGCAAGACGATGGGGCACGCGGGGGCGATCATCTCCGGCTCGAGCGGCACCGCCCAGGCGAAGAAGGATGCGCTCGAGGCCGCGGGGATCACGGTCGGGACGACGCCGACCGAGGTTGCAAGTCTCGTCGCCGATTTTTCGCGCGCGCACTAGACTGGAGCCGTGGCCGTCACCGCCTCTCGGGTGATCTCGTTCGCGCGTGGCGTTCCCGCGCCGGAGTGCCTTGCGGTCGACGAGCTCGCGGAGTGTGCGCGCGCGGTGCTCGAGCGCGACGGCAAGACGATCCTGTCGTACGGGCCAGGAGCGGGCTACACGCCGCTTCGCGAGCTGATCGGCGAGTGGTTCGGCGTCTCGGCGAGCAGGGTCGTGATCACGAACGGATCGCTGAACGGGTTCGTGCTGCTCTCGCAGCGGCTCGCGCGCGGAAAGAACACGATTGTCGAGCTTCCGACCTACGATCGGGCGATCAAGATCCTGCTCGAGTCGGGCGCGACCGTGACGGCGGTTGGGATGGACGACGACGGCATGGTGGCCGACGAGCTCGAGCGACAGCTTCGGCAGGCGCCGGACACGGCGTTCGTCTACACGATCCCCACCTTCCAGAACCCGACCGGGAGGACGATGAGCGAGGAGCGCCGCAAGCAGGTCGTCGAGATCGCGAAGTCGGCGAACGTGACGCTTTTCGAGGACGACCCGTACAGCCTCGTCCGGTTCGACGGCGAACGGCTGCCGTCGCTTTTCGACCTCACCGGGAAGGAGTCGATCTACAGCTCCTCGTTCTCGAAGACGATCTCACCCGGCCTGCGCGTCGGTTTCTTCATCCTGCCCGAGGCGCTCGCGACCGAGATCGGCGACATCGCCACGTCGACGTACATCACGCCGGTGCTGCTTGCGCAGGCGACCGTGCACGAGTTCATCACGCGCGGTCTCTTCGAGCCGAATCTCAAGCGCGTGAATGGGCTGATCAAGGCGCGGCGCGACGCGATGCTCGGCGCCCTCGAGAAGCACTTCTCGGGCGCGCGCTGGACGCACCCCGCCGGCGGCTACTTCGTCTGGCTCGATCTCGAGCCGGGGACGGATGCGAAGGAAGTGATCGCGCGTGCCGACGGTGTCACTGCGGTCGCAGGCCCGGACTTCGGCGCGCCGGCCAATTCGTTGCGGCTCGCCTACAGCTTCGTCTCGCCCGAGGAGATCGAGACGGGCGTCGAGCGGCTCGCGGCGGCCGTCTGAGACGAAGTGCCGCGGCGGCGCGGGCGTCCGGCCGTCGTCGACGAAAAGTCACGAAGTCGGCTCGCTTTCGTCACAGACACGTTCGTCTTCGCGCGCTATCGTCGGTGGCGAGGGAGGCGGGCTGAGATCCCCACCCTGGGTGGGGGGAAGAACCTCTTTCTTGTCGCTGTGCGCGCGCCAACGAGCCGAGGCGTGCCGCCGACTGCCGCTACTCGCAGCTACGCGTACGCGGGGCGGCCGCCGGCCGCCGCCAGCGGCGCCCGCGCGACGAGTGCCGCCTGTCGCGGCGGCTCGAGCGTCTGACCCGCAGCCCTGAACGTCGGACATGGTCGCTCGAGCACGAGCGCGCAGAGACCATGCCGCCGGAAGTAACAGTCCTGACACGTCTGTCGTCGTTGCTTGCTCACGAAGCGCGGCCCTCAGACTTGGGTGGGGGGACGGTTTCCTGCAGTGCAAAACGCTGTATTAACTTCCTGACCAGTCGAGGATCCTACGACTGCGCGCCGTTTCTGCAAGTGCTTGCCCACAGAGAAAACGCGCAGTTTCCGCCCACTTCGCCGTGAACAATTCTGAGCGTTTCTACTGGGCCTGTGGCAGAGTTGCCAGCGCGTGCAACGCCTGTTGAAAGTTCTTCACAGGGATGATCCGCAGGCCGTGTGCGTACTTCCTGGCATCGGTTGCGTT
>DASYAO010000085.1:0-3369 GCA_036501285.1 Gaiellaceae bacterium | reverse complement strand
CGGCAGCAGTGAGCATGAGGATCGGCATGCCGCTGCCGGAGGCGACGATGCGTTCGGCGATCTGGTCGCCGGTAGGTCCTGGGATGTCTCGGTCGAGGACGGCGATGTCGTAGGCGTTGACGCCCAGCAGCTTCAGGGCGGTGTCGCCGTCCCCGGCAATGTCTGCGGCGATCGCTTCCAGGCGGAGGCCGGCGCGGATGGCTTCCGCCATATAGGGCTCGTCCTCGACGATCAATACGCGCACGCTCCGATGCTAGAGCCAGCGCGTATCGCGGGGATATCGAAAACCGGATACGTGCGGGCAACGGCACGCCGCTTTGAATGGAGGCGTGACGTATAGCCAACCAGCACGAACGGCGCACCGTCGGATTCGGATTCGGCGGACGCGTGTCGCCGTCCTGTTAGTCGTCGTCGCGGCGTTCTCCGCAGCCCTCGGCTACCACGTGCTGGCGTCGTCGTCCCCGACGGCCACGTCATCCATCGACGTCCTTCGCGAGCACCACGGCGGGGTTGGCGAATCGGTGCCCAGCACGGTGTGGCCCGCATACGGTCAAGCAGCGCTCGTCAAGACAGGACAGGCGCAGATCCGCTCCGGCCCGAACCAGCACGCGGCGCCGATCGCCAGCATCGCGAAGGTGATGACGGCCTACCTCGTGCTCCGTGACCATCCGCTCCGAGCCGGTGAGGACGGCCCGACGATCACGCTCACCGACGCCGATGTCGCCGACACCGACGACCGGCTCAGACAGCAGGAGTCGGTCGTGTCCATCGCCGCCGGAGAGCAGCTGACAGAACTGCAGGCGCTGCAGGCTCTGCTGTTGCCGTCGGCGAACAACATCGCGGCGGTTCTGGCGCGATGGGACGCCGGCTCTGTGGAGCGGTTTGTTGCGCGGATGAATGCGACCGCACGAACGCTGGGCATGACCCACACCCGCTACACCGACCCGAGCGGCTTCGACGACGCAACCGTGTCGACCGCCGCCGACCAGGTGCGGATCGTCGATCGGGCGATGCGCGTACCGGTATTCGCGAGCATCGTCGCCACGCCGAGCGTGACGCTGCCGGTCGCGGGCACCGTGCACAACACCGACACATTGCTCGGGTACGACGGGTTTGTCGGCGTCAAGACCGGCTCGGACGAAGCGGCCGGCGGCTGCTTCGCCTTCCGGGCCATTCGCACGATCGACGGCGAGCCGGCGACGATCACCGGGGTCGTGTTGGGCCAGCCTGGCCGCGATCGGATCGCGGCGGGTCTCGCGGCCGCCGACGCGATCGTCGACCGCCTGGTCATTCACGCGAGCGGATCTGGTCTCGGTGCGGGTCCGCCGCCGGAAACCAGACCGGCCCGGCCGGAAGGCTCCTTGGGGCTGCCGGCTGGATCGCGTTGATGGCGTGCTCACGCAGCTTGGCGATGCTGTCGCGCTCGTCGTTTGCGCGAGTGACGAGCGACCAGCACCAGAGCGGAGCAGGGTCGACGACCGGGCAGGTACGCAGGCTCGCAGGCAGCCTCTCGGCGTAACGCTTCGGCGACATCAGTACGGGTGCGTTGAGACGGAGCGCGCGTTCGTGGAACGCCGGCCCGGCGATGCCGCCGTCGTCGATGTGGACGAGCCGAGCGCCGGCGGCTTCGGCGAACTCGGTCGCGAACCCGTTCCACGCCTGCCATGACGTGAGGTCGGCGTCGACGAGCACGCGAAGCTTCCGCGCGGGAACGGTGTTCGCGGATCGCCCGGCGGATGTGACGGCGAGGAGTGGCTCGGCCCACAGCAGCCGGAAGTCCAACCGTTCGTCGCGCGATCCGGCCCACGCGACTGCCGCGTCGAGGCCGCCGTCGAGGACGCGTGCGATCTGAACATGGCTCGGCATGACCCACTCGTCGACGCGGATATCGACCGCCGCCGACCCGGTGAGCTGTTCGGGTAGCCAGCTGACGTAGCCGACACGGAGCGGGCCCATCGCTCCTTGAACGCGGTGCTGCGCGCGCGTGACGAGGTCGAGAATCTCGCGTGCGTCGGGCAGCAGCATCTTCCCTGCCGGCGTCAACTCGACGTGCCGGCGGTCGCGGACGAACAACGGCGTGCCGAGGCCTGCCTCGAGCGACTTGATCTGTTGCGAGAGCGAGGGCGCTGCGATGCGCAAGCGCTCGGCCGCCCGGGCGAAATGGAGCTCCTCGGCAACGGCGACGAAGTAGCGAAGGAGCCTCAACTCCACGGGTTGAACGATACGCCCGGTGTTAGCCGTCGCCTAATAGCGTGAGCGAACCGGTCGTGGCGGCACGCCACTGACGGTCTGCACCCTGTCCGGCATGCGTCTCCCTACACCCCAGGAGGTAGCCATGAGCCAGGTCGACATGAAGCTCGAGGTCGACGTCATACCGGTGTCGGACGTCGACCGGTCGAAGGCGTTTTACGAGCGCCTGGGTTGGAGGCTCGACGATGACGTCGCGCCAATGGACGGGCTTCGGATCGTCCAGTTCACGCCGCCTGGGTCCGCGGCCTCGATCACCTTCGGCCTGGGCCTGACGGCGGCCGCGCCCGGTTCGGCCGAGGCCGGGCTGGTCGTTTCCGACATCGAAGCGGCGCACTCCGAGCTCGTTGGCCGCGGCATCGACGTGACTGACACCTGGCACGGCCCGCCGTTCCCGGTCGAGGCGCGCCAGCCGGGCGCCGATCCCGAGCGCACGAGCTACGGATCGTTCTGTTCTTTCACCGATCCCGACGGCAACACGTGGCTCGTCCAGGAGGTCACCACTCGACTTCCCGGGCGGTGAGCAGGAGTCGAAGGAGAGAAGCGCGATGGAGTTTCTCGTCGAGTTCACGCTCCAGGTTCCGGCAGGAACGCCGCAGTCCGAGGTCAGAGAACGCCAGCGGGCCGAGTCGGCGGCCGCCGCCAAGCTGGCCGACGACGGCCAGCTCGTCCGGCTCTGGAGGGTGCCGGTCGACGACCGGGCTGCGGCAGTCGGGCTCTACCGCGCCGAGAGCAAGGCGCAGCTCGACGCGGTGCTCTCCGACCTGCCGCTTGCCGACTGGCTGCGTGTCACGGTGAAGGTGCTCGAACCCCATCCCAACGATCCATCCCGCGCTCCTCGTTTGACGAGGGTCTTTCGCCTCGAGGCGACGCTCGGGGAGGCGCTCGATCTCGGCGACACCGCTCGCGGTCGCCGGCGGATCGTGCCCCTCACCGGCGGCACGTTCGCGGGGCCCGAGCTCGAAGGCAGGCTGGTGCCGGGCGCGAGCGCCGACTGGCAGATCGTGCTTGCGGACGGCACCGCCCTCGGCGACATCCGTTACACACTCGAGACCGACGACGGCGCATTCCTCTACGTGCAAGCTCGGAGCGTGCGCCACGGCAGTGCCGAGGTGCTTGCGC
>DASYAO010000084.1:0-12763 GCA_036501285.1 Gaiellaceae bacterium | reverse complement strand
GAGGTGCCCGAGCCGGTCTGGAAGACGTCGATCGGGAACTGCTCGTCGAGCTCTCCGTTCGCGATCCGGTCCGCCGCGGCGGCGATCCGCTCAGCCTTGCCGGCATCGAGCAGCCCGAGCTCGGCGTTGACGCGCGCGGCTGCGGCTTTGATCCGCCCGAGCCAGCGGGCGACGTGTACGGGGATCGGCTCGCCGGAGACCGGGAAGTTGTCGACGGCCTTGCGGGTCTCCCCGCCCCAGAGCTCCTCGCCGGTCACACCTTGGACTTTAGTTCCCGAGCCTTCGCCAGCAGCTCGTCCCAGCTCGTCAGCTTCACGCGCGGCCGTCCTTTGTGCTCGCCGTGCTCGCGCTCGTGCGCGTCGATCGCCTCCCAGCCCGCGTACTCGACGAACTCGACGCCGCGTTCGCGCAGCAGCTCGTCGAGCTCGCCGCCCTCGCTCGTGAGGAGACCTGCCTCGGCATCGGCGAGCAGGCTCCGGACGGTCTCGGCGGCGTCCTTCTTGTTCGTGCCGATGACGCCGCTCGGCCCGCGCTTGATCCAACCGGCCGTGTAGACGCCCGGACAACCGGTGACGCGACCGTGCTCGTTCGGGATCACGCCGCGCCGTTCGTCGAACGGCACGCCCGGCAGCTCGACGCCGCGGTAGCCGACACTCCGGAGCACGATCCCGCATGGGATCACCTCTGTGCGCTCCGTCGGCACCGCCTTGACCACGCCGTTCTCCTCGACGAGCTCGTTGTGCACGACCTCGATCGCCTCGACCTTGCCCTCGCCGAGGATCTGCACCGGCGAGACGCGGAAGCGGAGCGCGAGCCGCTTCGGCTTGCCGCTGGGGGCACGCGCCGCGAACTCGCGCAGCGTCTCGATGTTCCTCTTCGTGCGCTTGTCGGCATCGACCGCGGCCGTGCTCGCGGCGTCGAGCTCGAGATCGGCAGCCTCGACGATCACGTCCGCGCCGCCGAGCTCACCGAGCTCCTTCAGCTCGGGCGGCGTGAACGACGCCTGCGCCGGGCCGCGGCGGCCGAGCATGACGATCTCGTCGATGCCGGAGGCGACGATCGCCGCCGTCGAATGGTCGGTGATGTCGGTCGGATCGAGCTCTTGCTGCGTGCGCGCGAGGATGCGCGCGACGTCGATCGCGACGTTGCCGTTCCCGATCACGACCGCGCGGTCGTTCGCCAGGTCGAACTCGAGGTGCTGGTAGTCGGGATGGCCGTTGTACCAGGCGACGAATTCGGTCGCGGCCCACGAACCCGCAAGCTCTTCGCCGGGGATGTCGAGCCTGCGGTCGGTCTGCGCGCCGACCGTGTAGACGACGGCGTCGTACAGGCGCGCGAGCTCTTCGTGGGTCACGTCGCGGCCGACCTCGACGTTGCCGAAGAAGCGGAAGCCCTCCTTCGACGCCGTCTTCTCGAAGACGCGCGACGCAGTCTTCAGCTCGGGATGGTCGGGCGCGACGCCGAGCCGGACGAGGCCCCACGGCGTCGGCAGGCGCTCGAGCAGGTCGACGTGGGCGCCGGCCTCGAGCAGCGGATCGGCCGTGAAGAATCCGGCCGGACCAGAGCCGACGACGGCAACGCGAGGTGTGCTCACGGCCTTCGCGGCGTCAGTGGCTGCAGCCGGCGTGCTCGTCGCCGTCGGCGACCTGGAAGCTGTGTCCGCAGCCGCACGAACCGGAGGCATTCGGGTTGTCGATCTTGAACCCCGACTCCTGGAGCGACTCGACGAAGTCGACGGTCGCGCCCTTCACGTACTCGGAGCTCGCCTTGTCGACGACGACCCGGACGCCGTGGAACTCGGACTCGGTGTCGCCGTCGGCCGCGCCGCGGTCGAATCCGAGCGCATACTCGAAGCCGCCGCAGCCGCCGCCGCGGATCGCGACGCGCAGCACCTCGGCCTCGCCGGCCGGCTCCTGCGCCATCAGCCCCTTGACCTTCTCGGCCGCACGCTCGGTGAGCGTGATCGCCGCGGCCTCGCGGGTTTCGACGGTAGCCATCGGCCTCAGTGTACCCACGCCCTCCGGGGTCAAAGCCGCTCGTAGGCCTCGGCGACCGCCAACCCGTAGACGAGGTGGTAGCCGAGATCGAGCGCGAGCTCCGGAGCCGGATAGCGCCACGGCGGTTTGTAGATCCCGAGCGGAACGAGCTCGGCATAGGACGCCGACCAGACACCGGCGCCGAAGCCGACACCGCCCGAGAACGCACCCGGCCGAAGCGCCCGGGCCGCGAGCGCGTAGAGCACGCCGAGCAGCGTGCCATAGCCCCAGTGGACGACGTTCGTGACGCGCGGGGCGTCCTCGCGCGTGACGAGCCGCGGCTCTCCGATCGCCGACGCCGCCTTCTTCACGACTTGCGCGGGTGCGGGCGCATCGGCCCACCGCTTCGGCACCGGCGTCTGCAGCGGCTGGCCGCGCAGCCTGGCGGCCGAGAGCTGAACGGCGGTCATCGCCGCCGTGCCGACGATTCCCGCTGCAATCCCGCGAAATAGAAGGCGCACGAACGGAGCTATGCCCGGCCTTATAGGTTTCAACCTTGGTAGCGTCCGAGGGGCCGGAACTGCCCCGCGGGAGGGACGTTTGTTTGACGACTGGCTGCCGTTTGCGATCTACGGGTTGTTCGCGCTTGCGATCCCGTCGTCGATGGTCGCCTTCAGCTTCGTCTTCTCGCACCGGCCGGCACGACCCGTCCGGGCTCGCGGGCTTCCGTTCGAATCGGGGGTCTCGCAGGGCTCGCCGAAGGCCCAGCGCTTCTCCGTCAACTTCTACTTGACGGCAATGCTCTTCATCCTCTTCGACATCGAGATCGTCTTCCTCTACCCGCTGGCCGTGATCCTCCACGACCTCGCATGGTTCGGTTTCCTCGAGTTCCTCGTCTTCCTGGCAATCCTGTTCGTCGCCTACGTCTACATCTGGCGCAAGGGAGCGCTCGAATGGCGCTAGAGGACCCGCTCGCCGAGCTCGGGCTCCATTCGGAGCGCGTGATGTGGGAGGGCAAGGGGCCCGGCAAGTTCGAGCAAGAGGTTGAGTCGCTCTCGAAGAAGGTCGGTTTGACGACGCTCGAGAAGGCCGTTGCCTGGGCGCAGACGAAGTCGATGTGGCCCGACACGTTCGGGCTCGCATGCTGCGCGATCGAGATGATGTCGATCGTCTCCGCGCGCTACGACATCGCGCGCTTCGGAATGGAAGCGTTCCGTTCCTCACCGCGGCAAGCCGACCTGCTGATCGTCTCCGGCCGCGTCTCGAACAAGATGGCCGCGCCGCTGCGCCAGATTTACGACCAGATGCTCGAGCCGAAATGGGTGATCGCGATGGGCGCCTGCGCGAGCTCGGGCGGGATGTTCAACAACTACGCAATCGTTCAGTCGGTCGACAAGGTCGTGCCGGTCGACATCTACGTGCCCGGTTGCCCCCCGCGGCCCGAGCAGCTGATGGAGGGGATCATCCGGCTGCACGAAGCGGTGCAGGCCGGCGTGCCGGCCGCGTACGAGATCAGGTCGGTGGCGACATGACCTACGAGGGCGTTCCTGGGGTGGTCGAGACTGTCGAGGAGCACGGCGAGACGACGCTCGTCGTCGACCCGGCGCGGCTCGTCGAGGCGTGCACACACCTGCGCGACCGCGAGCGCTTCAACTTCCTCTCCGACATCTCCGCCGCCGACTACCTCGGCTGGGGCGGCAAGGGTGTCTCCGGCTACATCGGCACCGCGTCGGGACGCGACCTCAACGCGCCGTCGACGCAGGGCTTCCAGTCGCTGCCGAAGCCGAAGCCGAAGCGCTTCGCCGTCAACTACCACCTCTCGTCGGTGACGAACGAGCCGCGGCGCGTGCGCGTGCAGACCTGGGTCGAAGACGGCGAGCCGGTGCAGAGCGTCATCTCGGTGTGGCCGACGGCCGACTGGCACGAGCGCGAGGCCTTCGACCTGATGGGGATCCCGTTCGACGGCCATCCCAACCTGAAGCGCCTGCTGCTCGACGACGACTGGGAGGGCCACCCGCTGCGCAAGGACTATCCGATCGGCGGCGAGCCCGTCCGCTTCTCGGAGGAGGAGTAACAGTGGCCGTATCCGAGACGAAGCGTGCGTCGATCTACGAGGGCACGCGCATTCCGCATCCGATTCCGACAGTCCTGCGCGTCTCCGACGAGCTGCGCGCGACCGGCGACCTGATGACGGTCAACTTCGGCCCGAATCACCCGTCGACTCACGGCGTGCTGCGCCTGATCGTCGACCTCTTCGGCGAGGACGTGGTCGGGCTCGAGGCGGTCGTCGGCTACCTGCACACGGGCTTCGAGAAGAACATGGAGCAGAAGACGTGGTGGAAGGCGATCACGTACCCGGAGCGGATCGACTACCTCTCGTACCAGAACAACGAGCTCGTCTTCGTGCTCGCGATCGAGAAGCTGCTCGAGCTGGAGATCCCGGAGAAGGCGTCGTGGATGCGGACGTGCCTGTGCGAGCTGAACCGCATCCACTCGCACCTCGTCTGGCTGGGAACGGCGGCGCTCGAGCTGGGAGCGATCTCCATGTTCTGGTACTGCTTCCGCGAACGGGAGCAGATCCTCGACCTGTTCGAGCTCGTCACCGGCGCCCGCATGCACACGCGCTACTTCCAGGCCGGCGGCCTCGCCGAGGACATCCCGCGCGGCTTCTACCCCGAGGCGCGCAAGTTCGTCGACTGGATGCCGCACGCGGTCGACGACTACGAGGCGATGCTCGACAGGAACAAGATCTGGCTCGAGCGGACGCAGAAGCTCGGCCTGCTCTCGGCCGACGATGCGATCGCACTCGGTCAGTCTGGTCCTGTGCTGCGCGCCTCGGGCGTCGACTGGGATCTGCGCAAGATCGAGCCGTATCTCGTCTACGACAAGGTCGACTTCCGCGTGCCCGTCTATCACGAAGGCGACGTGTACTCGCGTTACCGCGTGCATATGGAGGAGATGCGCGAGTCGACCAAGGTCGTCGCCCAGTGCCTCGACAAGCTCGAAGACATGGCCGGCGAGCCCTGGATCGCGGACGACCGCAAGGTCGTGCTGCCGCCGCGCGAGGAGCTCCACACTTCGATGGAGTCGTTGATCCACCACTTCAAGATCGTCACCGAGGGTTACCGCGTTCCCGAGGGCGAGGTGTACGTCGCCGTCGAGTCGCCCCGCGGCGAGCTCGGCTGCTACGTCGTCTCCGACGGCGGCCCGCGGCCGTGGCGTGTGAAGTTCCGTGCGCCTTCGTTCGTCGCGCTCGAGGCGACCGCGACGTGTATGACGGACGCGCTGATCGCAGACATGATCGCCATCGTCGGATCGCTCGACACGGTCATGGGAGAAGTCGACCGTTGAACTTCGCCGACGAGGTGCGCGAGATCGCGAAGCAGTATCCCGACGCGCGTTCGGCGACGCTGCCCGCGCTTCGCCTCGCCCAAGAACGCCACGGTTGGCTGCCGCCCGACGCGTTCCGCGAGGTCGCCGACGCGCTTGGGCTCACGCCCGCGTACTGCAAGGCAGTCGCGTCGTTCTACGACATGTACCACCTCGAGCCGGTCGGCGAGCACCTCGTCGAGGTGTGCACGAACCTTTCGTGCGCGCTGTCCGGCGCGCAGAAGGTCGTCGACGCGTTCGAGTCCGAGCTCGGAGTCCGCGCCGGCGAGACGACCGACGACGGCGACATCACGTTCCGCACCGTCGAGTGCCTCGGCGGCTGCGGCTACCCGACGGTCGTCGCGGTCGACAACCGCTACCGCCAGTTCGTGAAGCCCGAGGACGTCCCGTCGATCGTGGAGATGGTCCGTGGCGCTTAAAGAGGTCCTCCTCGCGCCGGAGGGCGAGCGCTACGCCCAGGTCGCAAAGGCGCGCGCGATGACGCCCGACGCGCTGATCGCCGAGCTGCAGGCGGCGAACCTCCGCGGCCGCGGCGGCGCCGGCTTCCCGATGGGCCGCAAGGCGTCGCTGATCGACCGCGGCAGCGCGAAACCGAAGTACCTCGTCGTCAACGCGGACGAGTCGGAGCCCGGCGCGTTCAAGGACCGCCAGGTGATGGCCGAGCACCCGCACCGCCTGATCGAGGGCTGCTTGATCGCCGCGCACGCGATCGAGGCGAAGGACATCTTCATCTATATCCGGGGCGAGTACCTCGCCGTGTACGAGATCCTGCAAGCCGCGGTCGACGACGCGCGCGCGACGGGCATCTTCGGCGACGTCGAGGTCACGGTCTACCGCGGCGCCGGCGCCTACATCTGCGGCGAGGAGACGGCGCTGCTCGACTCGCTCGAGGGCCGCCGCGGCCAGCCGCGGCCGCGGCCGCCGTTCCCGCCCGTGCAGGGCCTCTACAACGCGCCGACGCAGATCAACAACGTCTGCACGATCGCGACCGTGCCGACGATCCTCGAGCTCGGCGCCGAGGAGTTTGCTAAGACCGGAGTCGAGAGCTCGCCGGGCACCGCGATCTTCTCGATCTCGGGCAACGTCGTTTCGCCGGGCAACTACGAGCTCGAGCTCGGGACACCGATGCGCGAGCTGATCTACGACCACGCGGGCGGCATTCCCGACGGGCGCACGCTCAAGGCGGTCATCCCCGGCGGCTCATCGGTGCCGGCGCTCACGCCCGACCAGATCGACGTGCCGCTCGACTACGACTCGCTCGCGCAGCTCGGCACGTTCTTCGGTGCGGCCTCGCTGATCGTCGTCGACGACCGCTGCTGCATGGTGCAGCTTGCGCTGCGCTCGACGAAGTTCTACATGCACGAGTCGTGCGGCAAGTGCACGCCGTGCCGCGAGGGAACGCGCTGGATGGTGCAGCTGCTCGAGAAGATCGAGGCGGGCGACGCCGAGCACTCCGACATCGATCTGCTGCGCTCGGTCGGCGACCGCATCCTCGGCAAATCGCTCTGCGCGCTCGGCGACTTCGCCGTCTATCCGGTCGCGAGCTACATCAAGCACTGGGGTGATGAGTTCGCCGCGCACGTCGAGCACGGCGGCTGCCCGTTCGAAGGCTCTTCGTCGCTCGAAGGGATCGTCGCGCCCTCTGACGCGCACACGCACCATCCGGTAGCCGAGGTGCCCGCGTGAGTGCAGCCGAGACCGTCACGCTGACCGTCGACGGCGTCGAAGTCACCGTGCCGAAGGGCATCGGCCTCGTCGAGGCGGCGCTCCAGGCCGGCATCGAAATCCCGGTCTTCTGTTACGAGCCGCGGCTCGGGCCGCCCGTCGGCGCTTGCCGCATGTGCCTGTGCGAGGTCGCGCCCGGGCCACCGAAGCCGCAGGCCGCGTGCACGCTCACCGCCGCCGACGGCATGGTCGTGAAGACCGCGAAGACGTCTGCGATGGCGGCCGAGGCGCAGAACGCGACGCTCGAGTTCATCCTCGTCAACCATCCGCTCGACTGCCCGGTCTGCGACAAGGGCGGCGAGTGCCCGTTGCAGGACCTGACGTTCCGCTACGGGCCCGGGAACACGCGGATGGAGTTCCAGAAGCGCACGTTCGAGAAGCCGATCCCGATCTCACCGACGATCGCGCTCGACCGCGAACGCTGCATCCTCTGCTACCGCTGCACGCGCTTTTCGGAGAGCGTCGCCGAGGACGGACAGCTCGTCGCCGTGAACCGCGGCGCCAGCTCGATGATCGCAACGTTTGAGGACGAGCCGTATCGCGCGCCGTTCTCGGGCAACGTGGTCGAGCTCTGCCCTGTCGGCGCGCTGACCTCGACGCAGTACCGCTTCGAGGCGCGGCCGTGGGAGATCCAGCAGGTGCCGACGGTGTGCGGTCTGTGCCCGGTCGGCTGCAACATCAGCGCGACGACGCGCGAAGGCAAGGTGAAGCGGATCCTCTCGCGCAACCATCCCGAGGTCGACGAGGGCTGGCTCTGCGACAAGGGGCGCTTCGCCTACTCGCATCTGCGCGCGGACGACCGCATCGAGGACCCGCTCCGTAAGGTGAGCGCGCATCGCTTCGAGCCGCTCTCGTGGGGAGACGCACTCGACGAGGTCGAGTTGCTGCTGCGCTGGGCGGGCTCGTCGATCGTTACCGCGCTCTCCGGCGGCGAGACGGTCGAGCAGGCATACGGCCTTGCGAAGCTCCTGCGCGAAGGACTCGGCGCGCACGCGGCCGTCATGCCCGAGCCGGTGCCGGACGCGCTCGACGCGTTCCGCGCGCCGCTCTCGGCGATCCGCGACGCGCCGGCCGTCGTCGTCCTCTGCGACGAGCCGGTCGTCGAGCGCGCGCCTGTCGTCGACCTCTGGATCAGGGCCGCGCGCCGAAACGGCGCGCGCGTCCTCACCGAGATCCCAGAGGAGAGGATCGACGGGGTCGTGCTGATCAGCGACGACGCCGACCGCTGCGCCTGGTTCGCGCGCGATCTCGGCGCCGCCGCCGCGTACTACCTGCCGCGCACGCCGAACGGGCGCGGCGTTGTCGATGCGTGGAGCGCGGCATCCGAAGGTGAGCCGGTCGACGGCGAGCCGAAGCTGATGATCGTCTCACGAGACCTCGCCGCAGCCGATCCGAGCGTGCGTGCGCTTGCCGAGCGCGCCGAGAAGGTGATCGGGATCGGCATGTTCGAGGCTTCGTTCCGCGGCCTCGCCGATCTCGTCCTGCCGGCGACGAGCTACCTCGAGCGCGACGGGACGACGGTCAACCTCGAGGGACGGCTGCAGCGCCAGCGGCGAACCGTCGTCGGCCCGTGTCCCGACGAGCTCGCGTGGATTGCGAAGCTCGCGGAGCGTTTCGGCGTCGCCGTCTCGCCGTACGCGTCGACGACGTTCGAGGAGGTTGCCGGGCGCTGCTACGGCGGCATTTCGTTCGCAGACGTCTCCGACCAGGCTTCGCTCCCCGCACGTGCCGAATCTGCCGCCGAGCTCGCCCCGCCTCCCAGCACGAGGGTGGCGGAGGGCCCGGGCCTGCGCCTCGTGGCCTATACGCCACTCTTCTCGGGCGCCGCGGTCGAGCGGACGCCGGAGCTCGCGTTCCTGCGGCCGGACGGCGAGATCGAGCTCGCGGCCGACGATGCGCGCGCCCGCGGCATCGCGAACGGCGACGCGGTCACCGTGCGCTCGAACGGAACCTCGCGCGCGCTACGCGCGCGGATCGTGCGCGATCTGGCTCCGGGCGTCACGCGGATCCCGCGCGACGACGCGGAGGGGCTGCACGAGACCGTCGAGGTGAGCAAGTAGTGCACCCACACGAGGTGTGGTGGATCTCGCTGATCAAGGCGGGGCTGATCGTCAACCTGGTGATGGGCGCGTTTGCGATGACGACGTGGCTCGAGCGCAAGCTGCTCGGCCGGATGCAGCTCCGCTACGGGCCCAACCGCCAGGGGCCGTTCGGCCTGCTCGTGCCGATCGCCGACCTGATCAAGCTCGTCCGCAAGGAGGCGTTCTTCCCCGACTCGGCGCACGAGCTGCCGTACATCCTCGCGCCGATCGTCTCGTGCTTCACCGCGCTCGCGGCGTTCAGCGTGATCCCATGGGGGCCGGGCTGGACGATCGACGGCTACTACGTCGCCGGTGAGCTCGTGAACGTGCCGATCTCGCTGATCCTGATCTTCGCGCTCGGCTCGATCGGGATCTACGGCTTCATCGTCGGCGGCTGGGCGTCGGACTCCAAGTACTCGATCCTCGGCTCGATGCGCACGTGCGCGCAGCTCGTCTCGTACGAGGTGTCGCTTGCCCTCTCGGTGCTCGGCGTCGTACTGATGGGCCGCTCGCTCAACCTCGTCGACATCGTCGACAAGCAGCAGTCGACGCTCTGGTTCTTCCTGCCGCAGTTCGTGGGGCTGTGCGTCTTCCTGCTCGGCGGCATCGCCGAAACGTCGCGCCCGCCGTTCGACCTGCCGGAGGCGGACACCGAGCTCGTCGCCGGCTACCACACCGAGTACTCCGGCATGCGCTGGGGGCTGTTCCAGACGGCCGAGTACATCAACATGATCGTGCTCTCGAGCCTCTGCGTGACGCTCTTCTTCGACGGCTGGCACTTCCCCTGGGTGCACTCGCTCGACCGGCTCGGCCCGATCTGGTTTCTCGGGAAGCTCGTGTTCTTCATCTGCATCTTCATCTGGTTGCGCGCGTCCCAGCCGCGCCTGCGCTACGACCAGCTGATGCGCTTCGGCTGGAAGGTGCTGCTGCCGGTCGCAACCGTGAACGCGCTGGTGACGGCGCTCCTCGTGGTGTGGGTGTGAGCGCGCTCGTCCCGAACACGTTCAAGGGCTTCGGCGTGACGTTGAAGCAGGTGTTCAAGAAGCCGATCACCCAGCAGTACCCGGAGTACAAGCGTCCGATCTATCCGCGCTTCCGTGGACGCCACCGCTTGTGGCGCCACGAGAACGGGCTCGAGAAGTGCGTCGGCTGCTCGCTCTGCGCGGCTGCGTGCCCGGCCGACTGCATCCGCGTGGTGGCCGACGAGAACACGCCCGACAACCGCGTCTCGGCGGGCGAGCGCTATGCGCGCATCTACGAGATCAACATGAGTCGCTGCATCTTCTGCGGCTACTGCGAGCTCGCGTGCCCGTTCGACGCGATCACCCTCGGCAACGACTACGAGATCTCGGAGTACAACCGCGACGACCTCATCTACACGAAGGACATGCTGCTCGCCGAGCCGATCAAGCAGGTCCCGGTCGCCGACCCGGATCTCTACGACACGCCGATCCCCTACTACAAGTCGAATTCCTAGATGGCGAACTTCATCGTTTGGGTCGTCTGGTGCGGCGCGGCCTTCGCGTGTCTCGCAAGCGCGCTCGCCGTCATCAGCTTCAAGAACCCGTTCTTCTCCGCGCTGTCCCTGATCGGCAACCTGGCGTCGCTGGCCGTGCTCTACCTGCTGCTCGGCGGTGAGTTCGTTGCCGCGGGCCAGGTGCTCGTCTACGGCGGCGCGGTGATGGTGATGTTCCTCTTCGTCATCGCCTACCTCGGCGACAAGACCGACCAGGCGCCGTGGGCGGGCGGCCCGTCGTGGCAGGCGGTCGGCACGGTGCTCGCGGCCGGCTCGATCCTCGCCGAGGTGATCGTCGCGCTCGCGTTGACCACCGGCGGGCATCTGTCGAAGGAGGCGCACATCGGCCGTTCGTTCGGCTCGCCCGCGTCGGTCGGAAGGCTCTTCCTGACCGACCATCTGCTCGCGTTCGAGGTGACGTCGATCGTGCTGCTGGTCGCGGCCGTCGGCGGCGTCGTGCTCGGTTCGCACGCGCGGACGCTGGAGAACGATGCACGGCCCTGACGTCGTCTGGTACATCGCGCTCGCGGGAGTGCTCTTCGTCACGGGCTCGCTCGGAGTGCTCGTGCGCCGGAGCCCGCTGATCATCCTGCTCTCGGTCGAGATCATGCTGAACGGCGCGAACCTCGCGTTGATTGCGTTCGCGCGGCACTTCGGCCACGAGGACGGGCAGGTGTTCGCGATCGCGGTGATGGCGATCGCAGCATCGGAGGTCGTCGTCGGTCTCGGCCTGATCGTCGCGATGGGCAGGCGGAACGTCGAGCTCGACGTCGACAAGCTGAGGACGCTGCGCGGCTGATGAACGCTGCTGCCTGGATCTGTTTGCTCCTACCGCTCGCAACGGCGATCGCGATCGCCCTTTGCGGCCCGCGGATCTCGCGCCGCGGCGCCGGCTATCTCGCGACGGCGACGACGCTCGGGTCGTTCGCGGCCGCGATCGTCGCGTTCGTGCGCATGCTCGGTGAGAGCGGCGGGGACCGCCTGCACGCGACGACCTCGTGGACGTGGCTCGCCGCAGGCAAGTACCACTTCGGCCTGACCCTGCTGACCGACCAGCTGAGCGTGTTGATGATGCTGATCGTCGCCGGCGTCGGCGGGCTGATCATTCTCTACTCGATCGGCTACATGGACGGCGAGGACGAGGAGCGGCGCTTCTTCGCCTATATGTCGCTGTTCGTCTTCTCGATGCTGCTGCTCGTGCAGGGCGGTAATTTGCTGCTCCTGCTCGCGGGCTGGGGCATGGTCGGCCTCTCGAGCTATCTGCTGATCGGCTTCTACCAGGAGCGGCCGGAGGCGATTGCCGCCGCAAAGAAGGCGTTCGTGATGAACGCGGTCGGCGACGCGACGCTCGCGCTGGCGCTCTTCCTGCTGATCCAGCACACGGGGCATCTCGACTACGCGAGGGTGTTCTCGTCGGCGCCGCACGGCGGAGCCGTCGCGAACCTGATCGCACTCGGCCTCCTCGGTGGCGCAGTCGCGAAGTCGGCGCAGATCCCGCTGCACACCTGGCTGCCCGACGCGATGGAGGGACCAACGCCGGTCAGTGCTCTGATCCACGCCGCGACGATGGTGACCGCCGGTGTCTATCTGATCGCGCGCACGCACGTGCTCTTCGAGAACGCGTGGTTCGTCGAGGATGTCGCGGCGGCACTCGGCGCGGCGACGCTGCTGATGGCCGGACTGATCGCGCTCGTGCAGAACGACATCAAGCGCGTGGTCGCGTACTCGACGATGTCGCAGATCGGCTACATGTTCGTCGGCGCCGCGGGTGGCGCGTACCCGAACGGGATGTTCCACCTGATGACGCATGCGTTCTTCAAGGCGCTGCTCTTCCTGTCCGCCGGCGTCGCGATCCACGCGCTCTCGGGCGAGCAGGACATCCGCAAGATGCGCGGTCTCGGGAGAACGATGCCGCACACGAGGGTCGTGTTCCTCGTCGGCTCGCTTGCGCTTGTCGGCATCCCGCCGTTCGCGGGCTTCTTCTCGAAGGACTCGATCCTCGCCGCCGTGCTCGATCGCGGCGCGTTCGGCGACGTGCTGTTCGCCTGCGGGATCGGCGGCGCGTTTCTGACCGG
>DASYAO010000083.1:0-22944 GCA_036501285.1 Gaiellaceae bacterium | reverse complement strand
CTGGTAGAGGCGCCGGCCCGAGCCGATCGTCAGGTGGCCGACCTCCGAGTTGCCCATCTGCCCCGCCGGCAGGCCGACCGCCTCGCCCGAGGCGTCGAGCGTCGTGTGCGGGTAGGCCTGCCAGAGCCGGTCGAAGACCGGAGTCTCCGCCTGAGCGACCGCGTTTCCGGGCCCAGGCGGCGCGCAGCCCCAGCCGTCGAGGATGACGAGCGCTACGAGTGAGGTGCTGTTGCCCGGCAAATCGCTGCGAACGATTCCACGTCGAGCGAGGCGCCGCCGACCAGAGCGCCGTCGACGTCGGGCTGGGCCGAGAGCTCAGCCGCGTTGTCGGGCTTGACCGAGCCCCCGTAGAGCACGGGCACCTCGAGCAGGGACTTGATGAAGGCGTGCGCTTCCTGCGCGATCTCGGGCGTCGCCGTCTTCCCGGTGCCGATCGCCCAGACGGGCTCGTAGGCGACGACGAGGTTGTCGTCCTCGTGCAGCACGGACAGCTGGCGGCGAAGCACCGCCTCGGTCTCCCCCGCCTCGCGCTCCGACTCGAGCTCGCCGACGCAAGCGATCACGTGCAGGCCTGCCTCGAGCGCCGCGTCGACACGGCGCGCGACGGTCTCGTCGGTCTCACCGAAGAGCTGACGCCGCTCGGAGTGGCCGACGATCGTTCCGTAGACGCCGAGCTCGCGCAGCATCGGCGCCGAGATCTCGCCGGTGAACGCGCCCTCCCGCTCCCAGTGGCAGTTCTGCGCGAAGACGCCGATCTCGGTGCCGGCGAGACACTGCACCGCCTCGTTCAGCGACACGTACGGCGGGCAGACCGCGACGTCGACGCCGCCGAGATCGACGTCGCGAAGCGCGCGGCAGAATTCGCCCGCCTCGAGCGGGCCCTTGAACATCTTCCAGTTGCCGGCGACGAACATCAGGCGGAAGGTATCGCCGCGACGCCGGGAAGTGCCTTGCCCTCGAGCAGCTCGAGCGAGGCGCCGCCGCCGGTCGAGATCCACGAGATGCGGTCGGCGACGCCCGCCTCGTAGACGGCGCGCACGGAGTCGCCGCCGCCGACGATCGTGTAGCCGTCGCAGTCGGCGACGGCGCGCGCGACGGCGAACGTTCCCTCGGCGAAGCGCGGCCACTCGAAGACGCCCATCGGCCCGTTCCAGAAGACGGTGCGCGCCTTGGCAATCTCCGCCGCGAACTCCTCGCGCGTCTCCGGCCCGACGTCGAGTCCGAGCCAGCCGTCCGGCGGATCGTCGTACGGCGTCACCTTCGTCTCTGCGTCGGCGTCGAACGAGGCGGCGGCGACGACGTCGTGCGGCAGGACGACGTCGAAGCTGAACGGATTCGACTCGCGCACCTGCTCGGCCATCTTCCCGCCGATCAGCACGCGGTCGGCGCGCGCGCCGAGGTTCTCGAGCACACCGACCTTGTCCTCGACCTTCGCGCCGCCCGACACGATCACGAACGGGCGCTCGACCTCGCCGAGCAGCCGGCCGAGATGCTCGAGCTCGTCGAGCAGCAGCAGGCCGGCATAGGCGGGAAGGATGTGGGCGACCGCTTCGGTCGACGAGTGCGCGCGATGCGCCGAGCCGAACGCGTCGTTGACGTAGAGGTCGCTGCCGTCGGCGAGCTCCTTCGCGAAGCCTTCGTCGTTCTTCGTCTCGCCCGCCTCGAAGCGCGTGTTCTCGAGCACGGTGATCCGCTCGTCGGGAAGCAGCTCGCGCAGCCGGTCGCGCACCGGCGCGATCGCGTACTTCTCGCGGTCCTCGTCGGTCTTCGGCCGGCCGAGGTGCGAGCAGACGCGAACCTCGCGCGCGCCTCCGTCGAGCAGGAACCGCAGCGTTTGAAGCGAGGCGCGGATGCGCGCGTCATCGGCCACCCGTCCGTCCTCGAGCGGCACGTTCAAGTCGGCGCGGACGAGCACCGACTTGCCGGCGACGTCGGCGTCGCGAACGCTGCGCGGAAGACTCAAACTCAGAGCGACTTGGCGACGATGTTCGTCAGGTCGACGAGCCGACACGAGTAGCCCCACTCGTTGTCGTACCAGCCGAAGACCTTGGCGAGGTTCCCGCCCGCCATCGTCAGCTCGCTGTCGAAGATGCACGAGTAGGGCGAGTTGTTAATGTCGGTCGAGACGAGCGGATCGGTCGAGTACTGGAGGTAGCCTTTCAGAGGCCCGTCGCCCGCCGCCTTCGAGTAGGCCGCGTTGATCTCGTCGCGGCCCGCCTCTTTGGCAAGCGTGACCGTGAGATCGGTGAGCGAACCGGTCGGAATCGGCGCGCGCACGGCGACCCCGTCGAGGCGCCCCTTCAGCTCGGGCAGGACCTCGCCGATCGCGCGCGCGGCGCCGGTCGAGGTCGGCACGAGGTTGATCGCGGCCGCGCGAGCGCGACGCAGATCCTTGTGCGGGCCGTCCTGCAGGTTCTGGTCCTGCGTATAGGCGTGCGTCGTCGTCATGAAGCCGCGCTCGATTCCGAACGCGTCGTTCAGGACCTTCGCGAGCGGGCCGAGGCAGTTCGTCGTGCACGATGCGTTCGAGATGATCTGATGGTTGTCCGGGTCGTAGGACTCGTCGTTCACACCGAGCACGACGGTGAAGTCAGGATCTGTCGCGGGCGCAGAAATGATCACTTTCTTCGCGCCGGCGTCGATGTGCTTCTGCGCGCCTTCGCGGCTCGTGAAGAAGCCGGTCGACTCGATCACGACCTCGACCCCGAGATCGCCCCACGACAGGTTCGCCGGATCGCGCTCGGCCAGGCCCTTCAGCTCGCGGCCGGCCGCGTGCAGCGAGCCGCCCTCGATCTTCACCTCGCCGTCGAGCGGACCGAGGAGCGAGTCGTACTTGAGGAGATGCGCCATCGTCGGCACGTCGCCGAGGTCGTTGAACGCAACCAGCTCGAAGCTCGCATCGCGTTCGAGCGATGCGCGGAAGAAATTCCGGCCGATGCGGCCGAAGCCGTTGATGCCCACCCGGGTTTTCGCCATGCGCGGGACTTTAGACAGACGTGACGGACTGTCTCGCAGGAACCGTCGTCGTCGCAACGGGGATCTCGACGCAGAACTTGCTGCCCCTGCCGTTGTTGGCCTCGACCCAGATGCGACCGTCGTGGCGACTGACGAGCTCGCGGCAGATGTAGAGGCCGAGTCCCGTGCCGCCGATCCCGCGCGTCATGTTCGGATCCAGGCGATAGAACTTCTCGAAGACGCGGCGCCGCTCGGCCGGCGGGATGCCGAGACCCTGGTCGGAGACCGTCCAGAGGACGTAGTCCTCCGACTCGCCGACCGTCACCGTGACCGGGCCGCCCTCCGGCGAGTACTTCACCGCGTTGTCGACGAGGTTCACGAGCACCTGGCGCAGCTGCTGCTCGTCGGCCTGGACCGGCGGCAGCTTGCGAGCCGACGCCAGCGTGAGCGTGATTCCCTCCGGCAGGTGCGTGCGGGCCGCCTCGACGACGCTGGTCGTCAGCGCACGCGCGTCGACCGTGTCGATCGCGAGCTGGAGCCTCCCCGAGTCGAGGTGGCTCGCGAGCAGCAGGTCGTTGACGATTTCGACGAGGCGGTTCGACTCGGCCTCGATGATCTCGAGCAGGCGGTCGCTCATCTCGGCGCCGACGTCGATGTCCGGCCGGCGCACGGTGACCGCCGCGCCGTAGATCGCGGCGAGCGGCGTGCGCAGCTCGTGCGAGACAGTTGCCACGAGGTTGGAGCGCAGCTGCTCGAGCGCCCGCTCCTCGGTGAGGTCGCGGAACGTGTACACGGTTCCCTCGTCGAACTCGACCGCCGAGAATGAGAGCCAGAGCTCGCGTCCCTCGTGCTCGATCGGGACCGTCTCGGGCCGTGATCCGTCTGCCGGAACCCGCTCGGCGAACCGCGCGTAGCCGGGGATCGCTTCCGACGCCCGGCGGCCGACGACGTCGGCGGCGGCGAGGCCGGTGATCCGCTCGGCGGCGACGTTCCAGAGCAGTACGCACCCCTCGCGGTCGAGAAGGACGACACCGTCGGCGATCGTCTCGAGCGCGCGTGACGCGCGCGCCCGGCGCTCGGCCTCCGTGTACAGCCGCGCCGACTCGACCGCCAGCGCTCCACGCTGTGCGAGCGCGCGCGCGAGATCGAGGTCGGTCTCGTCGAAGTGCCTACCCTCCTCGGCCCTCAGGGTGAACGAGCCGAGCGTCCGCCCGTACGAGACGAGCGCCACGCGGATCCGCTCGGGCGTGAGCTCGTCCTCGGAAAGCGAGGTGTCCTCGAGGTCGAACTCGCAGGCGTCGCAGAGCACGGGGACCGCGAGGTTCGCGACTTCCCGCAAGGCAACCTCGACGTCGAGCGTGCGCAGCAACTCGACGCCCGCGTCGAGCAGGAATCCCTGGCCCTCCTCGATCCGCTTGCGGTCGTGGATGTCGGTCGCAGTGCCGATCCAGAACTCAGCGCCGCCGTCAGGGTTGGCCATCGGCACCGCCCGCCCGAGGTGCCAGCGGTACGAGCCGTCGGCGGCGCGGATCCGGTACTCGGCCTCGAAGACTTCGACGCTCTCGAGCGCGCGTCGCTGCCGGCTGAGCATGTCCTCGCGATCCTCAGGGTGGACGAGGTGCTGCCAGACGTCCGCCCCGCGCTCGCGCGCCGAGAGGCCGGTGTACTCGATGAAGCCACGGTTGAAGTACGTCGGCCTGCCGCGAACGTCGGCCGTCCAGACGATCTGCGGCATCGCATCGGCGAGCTGCCGGTAGCGGGCCGCGCTCTCGCGCCGGAGCTCGGCCATTCCCTGCAGCGCGAGCAGCTCCGCCTGCTGTCGTAGCTGCTCGGTCTTCACATGCAGGTCGACGAGGACCGCGACCTTGCTGCGCAGGATCTCCGGTTGGAACGGCTTGAAGACGTAGTCGACGGCGCCGACCTCGTAGCCGCGGAAGACGTGCTGGCGTTCCTTCGAGATCGCGGTGAGGAAGACGATCGGGATGTCGCGGGTCCGCTCGCGCTGCTTGATCAGCGTCGCGGTCTCGAACCCGTCGAGCCCCGGCATCTGCACGTCGAGCAGGATCGCTGCGAAGTCTTCCCGCTGAAGCAGGGTTCGCAGAGCCTCCTGTCCGGACAACACCGAGACGAGCTCGTGTCCGAGCGGCTCGAGGATCGCCTCGAGCGCGACGAGATTCTGCCGGCGGTCGTCGACGAGGAGGACTGCGGTCACGCCGTGACTCCGGCGCGTGCGCAGAGGTTGCCGACGATCGCGGCGATGCCGCCGATGGGCGCGACGAGCGCACCGTGGACGGCTTGCAGCGCAGCGCGCGGCATCTCGGAGCGCTCCGCGCTCGCAGGGTCCTCGACGACGGCGGCGCCACCGAGCTCGACGATGCGCGCGAGCCCGCGTGCGCCGTCCGCGTTGGCGCCTGTGAGGATGACCCCGACGCACGCCGGTCCGCGCGACTCGGCGGCGCTCTCGAAGAGCACGTCGATCGAGGGACGCGAGAAGGCGACCGGATCGTCGGTCGAGAGCGCGAGATGATCCCCCTCGACGTAGGTGTGGTAGTCCGGCGGCGACACGTACACCTGTCCGCGCTCGAGCTTTTGCTTGTCCGCGGGATCGACGACCGCGAGCGGCGTTGCGGCTGCGAGCAGACCCAAAAGTGTTTGCGGGTGCGCCACCGGCGAACGGTGCTGGACGATGACAACCGCAGCCGGTAGGTCGTCCGGCAGCCCGTGGAGCACGGTGCGAATCGCATCGAGGCCGCCCCACGACGCGCCGACGACGACGAGGTCGCGTGTCACGTCACCCTCCGGTAGAGACGGGCTTCGGCATCGAGCTCCTCGTAGCAATCCTCGTGGGACGAGAATCGAATCGATTCCTTGTTTCCGAGGCACAGGGTGCCAAAGCGCTCGAGGCTCTCGTAGAAGAGACGGTGGACCCGGTTCTGCAGCGACTTGTCGAAGTAGATGAGGACGTTCCGGCAGAGGATGACGTTGAACTCGTTGAAGCTCGCATCCTGTGCCAGGTTGTGCTGCGCCCAGACCACGTTCTCGCGAAGGCGGCTGTCGATCAGCGCGTTGCCATAGGCGGCGACGTAGTACTCCGAGAAATCTCGCCTGCCGCCGGCGCGGACGTAGTTCTCGGTGTATTCGCGGATCCGCTCGTAGGGGTAGACGCCTTCGCGCGCCTGCTCCAGCACGAGCTCGTTGATGTCGGTGGCATAGATCCGCGTCTTGTCGTAGAGATCGTGCTCGGCAAGCATGATCGCGAGCGAGTAGACCTCCTCGCCGGTCGCGCAACCGGCGACCCAGATCCGCGTGAACGGATAGGTACGCAGCTGCGGGATCACCTTCTCGGCGAACGCGAGGTAGAAGTGCGGGTCGCGGAACATCGCCGTGACGTTGATCGAGAGGTCGCGCATGAGTCGCGCCATGCACGCCTCGTCGTGCAGCACGCAGTCGGTGAGCGCGGTGATCGAGCCGAGCCCCTCCGCGTTCACGCGCCGCCACACCCGCCGCCGGAGCGACGCGAGCGCGTACTCGCGGAAGTCGTAGCCGTAGTGCCGGAAGACGCCTTCGAGCAGCAGACGGAGCTCGATCGTCTCGAGCTCCAGCCGCTCGGTCGCCGCCCGCGCGCCCGCCTCCGTCGCTTCTACTGGTACAGCCACACCCGCATCAACGAGAGGAGCTGGTCGGTTTCCACCGGCTTCGTGATGTAGTCGGACGCGCCGGAGTCGATGCTCTTCTCACGGTCGCCCTTCATCGCCTTGGCCGTGAGCGAGATGATCGGCAACTTCTCGAAGCGCGGATCGGAGCGGATCTTCCGCGTCGCTTCGTAGCCGTCGAGCTCGGGCATCATGATGTCCATCAGCACAAGGTCGACGTCGGGATTCGCCTCGAGCGCCGTCAACGCCTCATGGCCGTTCTCGGCGAAGACCACGTCGACGCCGTGCCGCTCGAGCACCGACGCTAGGGCGAACACGTTCCGCACGTCGTCGTCGGCGACGAGCACCTTGCGCCCCTTGAGCACGGCATCCGCCGAGTGGAGCTGCTCGAGCATCTTCCGCTTCTCCTCGGGCAGCTTCGACTCCACACGGTGCAGGAAGAGCGCCGTCTCGTCGAGCAGGCGCTCCGGCGAGCGAACGTCCTTGACGATGATCGTCTCGGCGTACTTCTTGAGGCGCGTCTCTTCACGGCGGGTCAGATCGCGGCCGGTGTAGACGATCACCGGCAGCCCGTTGAAGCGCTCGTCCGTCTTCACCTTCTCGAGCAGGTTGAAGCCGCTCATCTTCGGCAACTTCAGGTCGAGCACCATGCAGTCGAAGTGGCGCTGCTCGAGCAGCTCGAGCGCCTCCTCCGACGAGCCGGCACCGATGATCTCCACGTCGTCGTCGCCGCCGCCGACGAGCTCGACGATCGCGCTGCGCTGGTCCTCGTCGTCGTCGACGACGAGCAGCGAGTGGACGCGGTCGTGGAACTCGGAGATCTGCGCGAACGCATCCTCGAGCTCCTCCTTCTCGATCGGCTTCGTGAGCACGGCCACCGCGCCCGAGCGCAGCGCCTGCTGCGAGCGGGCCTCGTCGATCGCCCCGGAGACGATGTGCACCGGGATGTGGCGCGTGGCCGAGTTGCGCTTGAGGTGCTCCAGAACCTGCCATCCGTCCTGCACCGGCAATCTGACGTCGAGCACGATCGCGTCGGGCAAGTACTCGTGCGCGAGCGCGACCGCAAAGTCGCCGCGCGTGGCGACGATTCCCTTGAAGCCGCGATGGCGCGCGAGCTCGAGCTCGATCCTGGCGAAGTCGAGATCGTCCTCGACGATCAGCACGACGCGGTCTCCCTCTTCGATCACGTTGCGGTCGTCGTCGACCTCGCCGCGCAGCAGCAGGTCGGGATCGAACACGGGCCGACCGTTCGGCTCGGGTTCGGGCTCGGGTACGTATTCGATGCGAGTCTCCGGCGCATCCGTGTCAGGCACCGGGGCCTCGAGCGGCAGCAGCAGCGTAAAGCGCGAGCCTTCGCCGCTCTGGGACTCGACGCGGATCTCGCCGCCGAGCAGGCGCGCGATCTCGCGTGAGATCGAGAGCCCGAGCCCGGTGCCGCCGTACCGGCGGCTCGTCGTCCCATCGGCCTGCTGGAAGGCCTCGAAGATCAGCTTCAGCTTGTCCTCGGGGATGCCGACGCCGGTGTCCGACACCGAGAAGGCGATCCGATTGTGTGTGCCGCCGATCTCGAGCTTGACGCTCCCCTTCTCGGTGAACTTGAACGCGTTCGAGAGCAGGTTCTTCAGCACCTGCTGCAGACGCTGCTCGTCGGTCGTGATCTGCGCGGGCGCGTCGGGCGCCACGATCACCTCGAAGTCGAGCAGCTTCTGCTCGGCGACCGGGTGGAACGTGCGCTCGACGTAGTCGCCGATCGCGGCCGGCGTGACCGCGGCGAGGTTGACGTCCATCTTCCCCGCCTCGACCTTGGAGAGGTCGAGAATGTCGTTGATCAGCTCGAGCAGGTCACTGCCCGCGTTGTAGATCGTCCGCGCGAACTCGACCTGCTTCTCCGAGAGCGTTCCTTCGTCGTTGTCGGAGAGCAGCTTCGCGAGGATGAGCAGCGAGTTGAGCGGAGTGCGCAGCTCATGGCTCATGTTCGCGAGGAACTCGCTCTTGTACTTCGACGAGAGCGCGAGCTGCTCGGCCTTCTCCTCCAGCTCGACGCGCGCGAGCTCGACCTCCGTGTTCTTCTGCTCGATGCGGGCGTTCTGCTGGGCGAGCAGCTGCGCCTTTTCCTCGAGCTCCTCGTTCGTCTGCTGCAGCTCTTCCTGCTGTGCCTGCAGCAGCTCCTCGGACGCCTTCAGCGAGCGGGCCTGCTCTTCGAGCTCCTGGTTCGTCCGCTCGAGCTCGTCGCGCTGCGCCTGCAGCTCTTCGGACTGCGACTGGAGCTCCTGGGTCAGCGTCTGCGACTGCTGGAGAAGCTCTTCGGTGCGCATCGTCGCGACGATCGTGTTGAGGACGACCCCGATCGTCTCGCTCAGCTGCTCGAGGAAGCTCAGCTGGGCCTCGTTGAACGGTGTGAACGAACCGAGCTCGACCACGGCCATCACCCGGTCCTCGAACAGGATCGGCAGGACGACGATGTTCACAGGCACGGCCTCGCCGAGCCCGGACGACACCGAGATGTAGTCACTCGGCGCGTTCGTGATCACGATCGACTTGCGCTCGAGCGCGGACTGGCCGACGAGGCTCTCGCCGAGCGCGAACGCGTTCTGGATTCCCTTGCGGCGCTTGTAGCCGTAGCTCGCGATCAGCCGCAGCACCGGCTCGTCGTCGCCGTTCTTCGTCTCGGCCATGAAGAAGCCACCGTGCAGCGCGCCGACGAGCGGCGTCACCTCGGACATGATCAGCCGGCTGACCTGCTTCAGGTCGCGCTGCCCCTGGAGCATGCCGGAGAAGCGCGCCATATTCGTGTTCAGCCAGTCCTGCTGCGCGTTGACCTCTGTGGTCTCGCGCAGGTTCGTGATCATCTGGTTGATGTTGTTCTTCAGCTCCTCGACCTCACCGCGCGCCTCGACCGCGATCGAGCGCGTGAGGTCGCCGGAGGTCACCGCCGTCGACACCTCCGCGATCGCGCGGAGCTGCGTCGTCAGCGTCGCCGCGAGCTGGTTGACGTTGTCGGTCAGGTCCTTCCACGTGCCGCTCACGCCTTCGACGGTCGCCTGACCGCCGAGCACGCCTTCCGAACCCACCTCCTTCGCGACGCGCGTCACCTCGGCGGCGAAGGACGACAGCTGGTCGACCATCGTGTTGATCGTGTTCTTCAGCTCGAGCACCTCGCCCTTGACGTCCACGGTGATCTTCCGCGAGAGGTCGCCCTGGGCCACCGCCGTCGTCACCTCGGCGATGTTGCGCACCTGGCCGGTGAGGTTGTTCGCCATCGAGTTCACGGAGTCGGTCAGGTCCTTCCAGGTCCCCGACACGCCCTTCACGACGGCCTGGCCGCCGAGCATTCCCTCGGTACCCACCTCGCGCGCGACGCGCGTCACCTCGTCGGCGAACGACGAGAGCTGGTCGACCATGCGGTTGATCGTCTCGGCGAGCTTGGCGACCTCGCCCGACGCCTCGACGGTGATCTTCCGGCCGAGGTCGCCGTTCGCGACCGCGGTCGTGACGTCGGCGATGTTGCGCACCTGCGTCGTCAGGTTCGACGCCATGAAGTTCACGTTGTCGGTCAGGTCCTTCCAGACGCCGGAGACGCCCTCGACGCGTGCCTGGCCGCCGAGGATGCCCTCGGAGCCGACTTCGCGCCCGACGCGCGTCACCTCAGCGGCGAACGCGCGGAGCTGGTCGACCATCGCGTTGATCGTCTCCTTCAGCTCGAGCACCTCGCCGCGCACGTCGACGGTGATCTTCCTGCTGAGGTCGCCGTTCGCGACGGCCGTCGTGACCTCGGCGATGTTGCGCACCTGGCCGGTCAGGTTGTTCGCCATGCCGTTCACCGAGTCGGTGAGCGCCTTCCACGTTCCGGACACGCCTTTCACGTCGGCCTGGCCGCCGAGGATGCCCTCGGTTCCCACCTCGCGCGCGACGCGCGTCACCTCGTCGGCGAACGACGAGAGCTGGTCGACCATCGTGTTGATCGTGTTCTTCAGCTCGAGCACCTCGCCGCGCACGTCGACGGTGATCTTCTTCGTCAGGTCGCCGTTCGCGACCGCCGTCGTCACCTCGGCGATGTTGCGCACCTGACCCGTCAGGTTCGAGGCCATGCCGTTCACCGAGTCGGTCAGGTCCTTCCACGTGCCGCTGACGCCGCGCACGTCGGCCTGGCCGCCGAGCACGCCCTCGGTTCCCACCTCGCGCGCGACGCGCGTCACCTCGTCGGCGAACGACGAGAGCTGGTCGACCATCGTGTTGATCGTGTTCTTCAGCTCGAGCACCTCGCCGCGCACGTCGACTGTGATCTTCCGCGAGAGGTCGCCCTGGGCGACCGCGGTCGTCACGTCGGCGATGTTGCGAACCTGGCCGGTGAGGTTGTTCGCCATGTTGTTCACCGAGTCCGTCAGGTCCTTCCAGACGCCGGAGACGTCGGTGACCTCGGCCTGGCCGCCGAGCTTGCCGTCGGTTCCCACCTCGCGTGCCACACGCGTCACCTCGGCGGCGAACGCGTTCAGCCGGTCGACCATCGCGTTGATCGTCTCGGCCAGCGCTGCCACCTCGCCGCGCGCCTCGACGGTGATCTTGCGCGAGAGGTCGCCGTTCGCGACCGCGGTCGTGACGTCGGCGATGTTGCGCACCTGAGTCGTCAGGTTCGACGCCATGAAGTTCACGTTCTCGGTCAGGCCGCGCCACACGCCCGAGACGCCCTTGACCTGCGCCTGGCCGCCGAGCACGCCTTCGGTGCCGACCTCGCGCGCGACGCGCGTCACCTCGTCGGCGAACGACGAGAGCTGGTCGACCATCGTGTTGATCGTGTTCTTGAGCTCGAGCACCTCGCCCTTGACGTCGACGGTGATCTTCTTCGTCAGGTCGCCGTTCGCGACCGCCGTCGTCACCTCGGCGATGTTGCGAACCTGTCCCGTCAGATTCGAGGCCATCTGGTTCACGTTCTCCGTCAGGTCCTTCCACGTGCCGGACACGCCCTTGACCTTCGCCTGTCCGCCGAGCTTGCCCTCGGTGCCGACCTCGCGGGCCACGCGCGTCACCTCGTCGGCGAACGACGAGAGCTGGTCGACCATCCCGTTCACGGTTGTGCCGATGCGCTGGAACTCGCCCTTCACCGGCCGCCCCTCGATCTTCAGCTGGATTCGCTGCGACAGGTCGCCGACTGCGACCGCGTCGATCACGCGCGCCACCTCTGTCGTCGGGCGCACGAGGTCTTCGATCATTGCGTTGACGGCGTCGAGCTGAACCTTCCAGACCCCGTGGGCCGAACGGACCTCGCCGCGCTCCGTGAGCCGGCCCTCGCGGCCGATCACGGTCGCGACGCGGACGATCTCGTCCGTCGTCTGCTCGCGTGTCTGCGCGAGCTCGTTGAAGGCGCGGGCGAGGTCGCCCACGATTCCCTTGCCGCGTGCCGGCAGCCGCACGTTGCGGTCGCCGCGCTTCGCGGAGTCCAGAGCCTCGAGCAGCGCCTCGAGGTCTGCGCTGGAGACTGACTCGGTCGCCGGCCGCCGGACAGCGGTCGACGTACGCGACTTCACGGTCGTGGCCAAGATTCGTCCCCTTTCTTCGTGACGGAGGTAGGCGAGCGCACAGTTGCCCTCGCGCCTCCATACCCGCCCAGGGGACGAAGAAAACAGCAGGTTTCGGTTTCTTAAACCCCGGCTTCGAGGCGCAGGCCGTAGATCGCGCCGATCTTGCGCTTCAGATATCTCACATACGGCTCAGGATCGATCTTCGGAGAGCCTGTGGCCCGCTCGAGGGTCTCGCCGGGGGTGAACTTCCGGCCGTGCTTGTGGAGGTTCTCGCGAAGCCAGTCGCGCAGGCCTGCGAAGTCGCCCTGCTCGAACGCATCGTCGATCGACGGCATGTCGGCGGCGATCCGCTCCCAGAGCTGGGCTGAGATCAGGTTCCCGAGCGCGTAGGTCGGGAAGTAGCCGAAGCCGGCGCCCGACCAGTGCACGTCCTGGAGCACACCGTGCGTGTCGTCCGGCACTTCGATCCGCAGGTAGTCCCAGATCCGCCGGTTCCATTCCTCGGGCAGCTGCTCGAGCGGGAAGCTGCCGGCGATGAGCTCCTGCTCGAGCTCGAAGCGCAGGATGATGTGCAGGTTGTACGTCGCCTCGTCGGCCTCGACGCGGATCAGCGACGGCTCGACGGCGTTCACTTCGCGATACCAGCGCTCGACGTCGTAACCGCGCATCGCGTCGGGGAAAAGCTCTTGCAGCCGCGGGAAGAAGAACCGCCAGAACGACATCGAGCGGCCGACGAGGTTCTCCCACATGCGGCTCTGCGACTCGTGCATGCCGAGCGACGTCCCGCGCGAGAGCAGCGAGCGGTCGAGCGACGCGTCGATCTGGTGCTCGTACAGGCCGTGCCCACACTCGTGCATCGTCGCGAAGAGGCCGTCGAGGTTTTCCTCGAAGTAGCGCGTGGTGATGCGGATGTCCTGCGTGCCGGCTCCGCTCGCGAACGGATGCACCGTCGGATCGAGACGCCACGCCGAGTCGTCGAAGCCGAACTTGCGGACGACCTCGAGCTCGAACTGCTTCTGCAGCTCGAGCGGGAACTTGCGCGACGGCGGCTCCGGCAGCGGCTCGGCGTCGGCGACTGCGTGAACGAGCGGCGACTGGTGCTCCTTCAGATAGTCGAAGATCGTGCGGACCTCGGCCGTCTTCAATCCCTGCTCGTAGTCGTCGAGCGCCGCGTCGTACGGCTCGTCGTAGTCGCCGTCGAAGCAGGCGATGTAGCGGCGCTTGAGCTCGAGGTTCGCGCGCAGTACCGGCAGGAACGACGCGAAGTCGTTCTCTGCCCGTGCGCGGACCCAGACCGGATGCCCGAGTGACGCAGCGCGCGACATCTCCGCGCGCAGGTCGGCGGGAACCTTGCGTGCCTTCTCCCAGTCGCGGCGCGTGACGCGGATGAGGCTCGCCTCGAACGAGTCGTACGGATGCTCCTGCTCGAAGCCGGCGAGCTCGTCGAGCAGCCGCCCGATCTCCGGCGAGGTGAACCGCTCGTGGATGACGCGGCCGAGCGTCGCGAGCTCCTCGGCGCGGCCGGCGGCACCGAGCGGCGGCATCATCGTCTGCTGGTCCCACCCCAGGATCGCGCTGGCGCGGCTGAGATCGCTGACCTCGCCCAGGCGGCGGCGCAGCTCGTCGAAGGCCGCAGGCATGGTCGCACCGTAGCGTGAGGCGGGCCGGAGGGGAAGCTCCGAGGACGACCTCCCCCTCCGTTACACCACGCTCCGGACCGTGGCAGCGGACGGGGTCTGAATCCGCCGCCGGACGAGCATGGACCCGCCGCAACGAGTATGTCGTTCTGGAAACCGGTGTTCCAGGGGATTTGCAAAATGGAAAACTCGGCGCCGGATCAGCGTTCGGCGAGCCGCCGGAGCGACGTCATCCGGCTGTGCGCAGCCGCCTTCGTGATCGGCGGACGGCACTTCGCGGCGAGCTCGCCGAGCGAGAGCGCGGGATGTTTGATGCGAAGTGCAGCGATTTCCTGCAGCGTGCGGGGCAACGCGTCGAGGTCGAGCTCGCGGATCGCGGCGAGCTGCTCGCGCGCGGCGAGCACGGTCCGTTTGACGTTCGCCTCGTCGGCGTTCGCGAGCCGGTTCGCGTCGGCGCGCGTCGCGCCGACGACGGCGTGCTCGTCGAGGCGGAGCGCCGTCTCGCTCGCGCCCGCGACCGCGAGCAGGTCGGCGATCGGCTCATTCCCCTTCGCGTAGGCGATCGCATGGCCGCGGCGGCCGACCGCCCGGAGCAGCACGCCCTCGCTCGCAGCCACCTCGGCCAGGAGGCCGGCGCCTTCGAGGCCGGCCGCGCGCAGCTCGAGGTGCGGCGCATGCGGGCCGGAGAGCGAGCCCCCGCCGAGGAGCGCGCCGCGCAGGTACGCCGCGCGGCAGCAGGAACGGCCGACGACACGGCGCGGAGGCCGCTCGAGCGGCGCGCCGCCTTTCGAGAGCACTCCCGCCTCGAGCAGGACTGCGCGCGTGCCCGCGTCGACGTCGACGTGGAGCTGGTAGCGCGTCGCCTTGTCGAACGCCCGGCGCCTGTAGGTGCGCACCTCCGACTGCACGTCGAGGTCGCGGAGGAGCGAGAACGCGCGTCGCGCCGCGTGGCCGCTCGCGAAGTCGAGATGGACCGCGAGCTCGCCACGACCGCGCAGGTGCCACGCACCGGCCGAGTGGAAGAGCGCGGAGAGCTCTGCGAGCCGGCAGCAGCGGCGCCGCGGCACGATCGCCGCGAGCTCGTCTCTCAGGTCGTCAGAGAGTGACACCTTCGAGCGCGAGTAGTTTTCGCTTGTAGGCGGTCCCGAGCGAACCGAAGGAGCCGATGCCGTCTGCGGCGACGACCCGGTGGCAGGGCACGAACGGCGACAGGCGGTTGCGCGCGCAGAACGTGCCGGCGGCGCGGGCCGCTCCCGGGCGCCCGGCGAGGGCGGCGAGCTCGCCGTAGGTGACGACCTCGCCACGCGGCACGCCGCGGAGCGCGCGCTGGCAGTCGCCGTAGAAGCCCTCGTCGAAGTCGAGCTCGACATCGGCGAAGTCGTCGGCGACACCGGCGAAGAACTCCGCTAGCCGTCCCGCGAGGACATGTCCCGGGGACTGTCCTCCGGACATGTCTGGTTTGGGCAGCTCGGACCAGAGCACGCGGTCGCCGTCGAGCCAGACCTCGCCGACGCCGAACGGCGGGGCCTCATACCGCACGAGCGTCGGCTTCACCAGGGAATGTTGTAGCGTCGCCACGCGATGCGCGTCTATCTGCCTGCGTTCGGGTACATGTACGTGGGTCTGGCGCTCGTCGCGCTCGCGATCGTGGGCAACCACGGCCGCGCGGCGGTCGCCTTCTTCGCCGTCGCGGGCTTCGCGTTCCTCTGGTTCCTCGGCAGCCTGCGCGCCCGCCTCATCCGCTATGACCCGGACGGCTTCTTCGCCGCCGTCGTAATGATGGGCGGCGCCGCCTACCTGCCGCTGCAGGCGACCGCGCTCGTCTCGAAGGACGTCGAGATCGCCGCACTCGGCGCGCCGGCGGCCGCGACCGTCGTCGTGGGCTCGTCGCTCGCCGCGCTGCACGCCCGCAAGGTGCCGAAATGGTACGGCGCGCTCGGGATCGTCGGCGGGCTCGGCGTGCTCGGCGTCGGCGCCGGCGAAGCGGCCGCGCACTGGACGCTTTCCGGATCGGCGCTCTGGGCTTCGGTGCTCGGGTTCATGATCTGGGTGATGGCGACCGCGACCTGGTTGCTCGCGAACCCGTGAGCGCTCACGGCATCTTCGAGGTGCCGGAGGCACGGAACGAGCCGGTCCACGACTACCTCGCCGGCAGCCCCGAGCGCGCGAGCCTGCAGCTTCGGCTCGAAAGGATGCGCGGCGAGCAGATCGAGATCCCGCTCGTGATCGGCGGCAAGGACGTGAAGGCCGGCCGGACGAAGCCGGCGGTGATGCCGCACGACAAGGAGCACGTGCTCGCCGAGGTGCATCAGGCGACCGTCGAGCATGTGCAGCAGGCGATCGACGCGGCGGCGAAGGCCTGGAAGGATTGGTCGCGCTGGCCGTGGGAGGACCGCGCGGCCGTGTTCCTTCGCGCAGCGGAGCTGCTCGCGGGCCCGTGGCGCGACACGCTGAACGCGGCGACGATGCTCGGCCAATCGAAGACCGCGCACCAGGCAGAAATCGACGCGGCATGCGAGCTGACCGACTTCCTGCGCTTCAACGTCGAGTACATGACGCGCATCTACTCGGAGCAGCCGAAATCGTCACCGGGGGTCTGGAACCGGCTCGAGTACCGGCCCCTCGAAGGCTTCGTCTTCGCGGTGACGCCGTTCAACTTCACCGCGATCGCGGGAAACTTGCCGAGCTCCGCCGCGCTGATGGGAAACGTCGCGCTCTGGAAGCCCGCGTCGACCGCGATGCTCTCGGCCTTCTACCTGATGCGGCTCTGGCAGGAAGCCGGGCTGCCGGACGGCGTGATCAACATGCTTCCCGGGTCCGGCGCGACGATCGGCAACGCCGCGCTCGCGAGCCGCGACCTCGCCGGCATCCACTTCACCGGCTCGACCGGCGTCTTCAACGGGATGTGGAAGACGGTCGGCGAGAACGCCGACCGCTACCGCAACTATCCGCGCATCGTCGGCGAGACCGGTGGCAAGGACTTCATCCTTGCGCACCCGTCCGCAAATCTCGATTCGGTTGCGGCGGCGATCGTGCGCGGCTCGTTCGAGTACCAGGGTCAGAAGTGCTCCGCTGCGTCGCGCGTGTACGCGCCCGCGAACCTCTGGCCGGCGCTGCGCGAGCGGCTTGCCGAAGAGGTGGCGACGATCAAGATGGGTGACGTCACCGACTTCCGCAACTTCATGGGCGCGGTGATCGACTCGAGCTCGTTCGAAACGCAACGCGACGCGATAGAAGAGGCGAAGAAGCACAAAGGCACTTCGATCGTCGTCGGCGGCGGCTACGACGACTCGCATGGCTACTTCGTCGAGCCGACGGTGATCGAGACGAGCGACCCCGAGTTCCGGCTGCTGCGCGACGAGCTCTTCGGCCCGGTCGTAACCACGTACGTCTACGACGACAAGAAATGGAACGACACGCTCGAACTCGTCGACTCTTCGTCGCCGTACGGGCTCACCGGCGCCGTATTCGCGGAGGACCGCGCCGCGATCGCGGACGCGAAGGAGCGGCTGCGCTACGCGGCAGGGAACTTCTACGTCAACGACAAGCCGACCGGCGCCGTCGTCGGCCAGCAGCCGTTCGGCGGCTCGCGCGCGTCTGGCACGAACGACAAGGCGGGCTCGATGTGGAACCTGATCCGCTGGGTCTCTCCGCGCACGGTGAAGGAGACCTTCATCCCGCCGGGCGACTACCGCTACCCGTTCCTCGACGAGTAGCCGCCGTTTGACCCGTCGGGTTCGCGGGAAGCGCTCTACCCGATGTCACTCGAACCGCTGAACCCGCGCAGGTTCGGAAGCAACAGTGCCGTGGCCGCGCACTGGGTCAGTCGTTGCGACGGCTTTCGCGTCGTCGTCGGCCGCAGGGATGCAGGCACGGTCGAGCGCACGGTCTTCGACGAGGATCCGCTCAGCCCGGTGGCGCTCCGCGTGCGCCGGCCCCATGGACGGTCGCAGCTGATTCCACTGTCCGAGCTCGAGGGCATCGAACCGCTGACGCGTGTCCTCTACTTCCACAAGCGGCCTGGACGCGGTGCCTCAGCAGGACGACGGCTGTCGGCGGGTACGACGCAGCTTCGGCGAGGCGCGTCGCGAACGCGCGCCGGCGCAATGTCCTCCTCGCAGAGAACGGCTTCGCTTGTCGTGCGCAACTCTCGACGTCACTGGCCGTCGCTACGCAGCTTCCTGATCGCCGACGCAAGGGTTGCGCTGGCGGTGCTCGTGTTTTGCGTCAGGTTCTCGCTGGCGGTGCTCGTATTCGTGGCCCGCACGCTGGTCGAGTTCGTCCGCGGATCCGCCGTGCGAGCGCGGCAGGTGGCGGCCGCGCGCAGGCGCCCGGAGCCGACGCCGGCGCACCACGAATACTCGATCGAGTGATGCGAAGCGCGGCCCGCGCGGATTAGGTCTGTACGGAGATGCAACGCACCTCGCTAGCCGCAGCGAGGTGGCAGCTCGAGCTGCCGCGCTCGTGGGCGTCGACCCTCTTTCTCGGCCTCCTGCCCCTCGGCTTGATGGTCGCAGTCGCTGTGATCGTGGCAACCACAGGCAGCAAGGGTTCCGACTTCGCCACCTTCTGGCAGAGCGGACACATGGTGCTCCACGGCAAGTCGCCCTATCCGAGCCTGCAGTCGCTACCGGCTGTCGCAAACCGGGTGACGTTCGACCCGTTTGTCTATCCGCCGCCCGCGGCGTTCGCGATGGTTCCGCTTTCGCTCCTGCCGTTTCCACTCGCCAACGTCCTCTTCGTGACCATCGGGCTCGCCTGCATCGCGCTTGCACTCCGACTGCTCGACGTTCGCGATTGGCGCTGCTACGGAGCCGCTTACCTCTCTCTGCCGGTGTTCGCAGCCGTCGGGAACGGGACCGTAAGCCCCTTGCTACTGCTCGGCGTAGCGGCGGCCTGGCGTTATCGAGGGCAGACGATCGCCGTCGCAGCGCTCATAGCCGCGCTTGTTGCGCTGAAGCTCTTTCTCTGGCCGCTTTGGCTGTGGTTGCTGTTCACGCGGCGCTTCGCCGCCACTGTGCTCTCGGTCACGCTTGCCGCCGTTGGGACGGTTCTCGGCTGGGCGCTGATCGGCTTTGCCGGATTCCGTGAGTACCCGCATCTCCTTGGTCGCCTGACCAAGCTGGTGGGCCCGAAGAGCTATTCGGTCTACGCGCTCGAACGCACGACTGGAGTGTCGAGCCAGACCGCGCAACTCGGTCTCGTCGCCCTAGGGCTGCTGCTACTCGGTGTGGTCGTGGGCACGCTCGGCCGCCGGCGGCAGGACGAGCACCTGTTCGTGGCGGCGCTTGCCGGAGCACTGTTGCTGACGCCGATTCTCTGGCCGCACTATCTCGTTCTGCTGTTCGTCCCGATCGCGCTCGCACGACGCACGCTCTCGGCGCTTTGGTTCATGCCGGTCGTGTTTTGGCTCGACGGCGCGACGTGGAGCAACGGCCATCCCGCACTGATTGCAACCTCGCTCACACTGGCTGCCCTGACGGTCTTGTTTGCGCTCCAACGCCGTGGACGCGTCACCGCCGGCGTCGCAGTTGCCTGAGATACGGGGATAGCCTGCTCGTCATGAGGGTCCTCGTGACGGGCATGTCTGGCACCGGGAAGTCGACTGCGCTGGCAGAACTTGCCCGACGCGGGATTCAAGTCGTCGCGAGGTCGTTTCGCGATTGATCGAGATCCGACGAGACGAGTAAACGCGTCGAAGCTCGCTACGCGGAATCTCGCACCGCGACGATCCCGTTCGCGCCCTGGTAGACGAGACGCCATCCGTGGAGCGACTCGACCCGCTTCAGCAGGTCAGTGTTCTCATTGCTCACGAGCAGAACGTCATAGCCGCGGACGAGGCTCAGATCGTGTCCGCGGATGAACGAACCCCAGCGGTCAACCTGACGCTGGGGGAAGACCTCGAGCCTGTCGTCGAATGCAACACGTCCTTCGAGGCGCGGTTCGATCCAGAGCAGCGCGTCCGAGGAATGGTCGTCAGCAAGGACCAGGCTTGCGGGGTGAGCCTTCGCGTAAGCCCGAACTTGCGCGATCGCCGTTGTGGGAAATCCCTTCTCGAAGGTGGTGCGCTGTTCGGTGACGAGCAATAGAAGCCCCGCCGTTGCCACGAGCGGAACGGCGACAAAAACCCAGCGCGGTATCGGTCGCGCACTCTGCGGCTGCGCCCTGTTGAGAGCGTCACATGCCAGGACGACCGCGGGGAACGCAGCCCAAGCCTCCCAGCGCATCGCCACAAAGCCGGCGATGATCAACCCGAGTGTGGCGATGAACAGCGGGCGCGGCGGGCGCCAGTCATGCCGAAGTCCGAGTACGACTGAAACGACTACGGCGCAGACGAGCGCGAAGAAACCGATCGCCGGCAGGTTCGTCGGTAATGCAGGCTGCCACTCGGACGAGAAGTGACGGATCGCACTGTTGCCGAGCACGGAGCGGTAGTAGGCGATGGTGCGCAGTCCATAGGGCGTAGCGAGCGGCGACGCGGCTGCGGCAATCGCGAGCATGAGGTAACCGGGCTGTCGCAAGCAGCGCCAGAGGCCGTAGGCAACGAGCAAACCGGCGCCGACGAGCACGGATCCATGCAGGTTCGCCCACACGACCACGATCGCCAGGGCACCGGCTGCGCGACGCGTCGACGGCCGTTCCAGGTCGCGCAGCAGCAGCCAGACGAGGCCCGCGAACAATGGATACGCAAACTGTTGCGACCTGATCGCCATGTCCGGCACCGCCGCCGCAAGGGCGAGCACTGTCCACTTCAGGACGCGCCGGGGATGGGCGCCCCGCTCGAAGAGGATCCGGGCGAGGATGCCGAACGAGATCGTCGGAAGCAAAGCCGCGGCGACTGCGATCAAGGGGTACCCGCCGATTTCCCAGATTCGATACAGGAGCCACTGGCCGAGCCACTCCACATCGATCCAACGCCGTCCCTGACCGGCGACCGTCAAATGGTCGACCGAGGGCAGCCCGTGCCGGCTGACCCAGCGCCCGGCGGCAAGGGTCATGAACGAATCCGATGTGAGCGCTCGAAATCGGATCGCCGTGAAGATCGCGAAGCAGCCTCCGACGATCAGCAGGACCCATCGATCGCTCGTCGACCTGCGCGTGACGGCGCGATTCTCTCCCACTTTTTCTTGGGTTACGGAGCCGACAGGCGGCCTGAGGGCGATTGCCGGGTGACTTTCGGCGTTCACGACTTTGCCGGCACGTCGGTGACGCCGACGCAGGACACCCGGTTGTTATCGGAAGCCCTCTTGAGCCGCGGTATGGCTGCGAGGAGGACGAAGGAGTTAGCAGTGAAGACTGGGTTGGCGAAAATCATTGCGACGGGCAGCAACCATCTCGTGTCCGTTCGGGCCGCGTAGATCGTGATACCGAACGCGATCGGAAGCTCGGCAAGCAGAAGGAAAGACGTCCGCGGATAGAACAGCGGTCGCAAGTTCCCTCGCTGGGGGTTCGAGAGTGAGCCGGGATGCACGAGCAGCCTGAACCACTCGTGCCAGAGGCCGGGTTCGAAGCTGAAGGAGATTGCGGCTAGTCCAATGACGGCGCCGCAAACGATTCCGAGCTGTCTCCACTCTCGCCGGGCGAGGAACCAGACTGGACCGACAACCGGCGTGAGCTTGGTGAGGATGGGGAAGGTCCAGGCGGCGGGATAGCTCAGGCCGGTGACCGCGACGAGCGCGAAAAACGACCAGACGTTGCCGGTCGTGATATCCATGCTGCAGGCAAGGAAGAACGGAACCCGCCATTTGAGCGGCAGCGGCGCGAGGAGCCACGCATAGATTGCGGCGATCGCGCCGAGCCAGATAGCGCAGAACAGCGGCCAGCTGAGCAGCGTGAGCGGCCAGATCGCCTGCGCGAAGACCGGCGAGTAAAGGTAGGCGCCTCGCTGTTCAGGCGCCGCCGAATAGAGATGATTCGTCCAGGCGGAGAAGTAGGCGTGCGCATCGAGGCCGAGTGATCCCGTGGCCACCAACCCGACGGAGATGACGGCCGCGACGAACGCGACGAGCCACGCCCCGTGACGGAGGGCACGCAGCCGATGTCCACGCCAGAATCTTTGGTGGCCCGCGCTCGAGGCGGTACGCCCTGCGAGTCCCTTACCGGATACCGGAAAGACGTTCGACATAACGCTGCGTTTGAACCCTTAGCGGACGCCCCTCAACGCGCCACTCCGATCCTCTCGAGGTGAGCATCGAGATTGCTACGCCACATCGATCCTCGCATCGACCCTTGTTATCGACGCGCGACCTTCCCAACTTGAATCGCAGACCGCCTAAGTGATCCGGAAGGTCCAGGCGACGGCGGTGCCGCCGAAAGCGGTGCGCGCGTAGCCGACCGCGACGTGCGTGCCTTTCGGGAGCTTGTTCGGCGCGCCGTAGATCGTGCCGTTCTCGGGTGAGCCACCACCCTTCTCGAAGAGCTGGTAGCCGTCGACCCAGAGCGCCGACTCGACAAGCGGCGTCTTCGAGTGCATCGAGATCGCGACCTGCGGCGGATTCGACGCGAGCTTGCCGGGCTTCGGCCCGAGGATCGCAATCTTCACCGCATGCGAGGTGTCGACGACCCACTTGCCGTTGACGAGATGCAGCAGCTCCGCCCTCGGGCCCGGCTTCGTCACGACCTGCCAGTCGGGCGACTGGTAGATCACGTTCCCGGGCACTTTCGCAGCCGTCGTCGTCTGCGCATGCTTGCCGCTGCCGCAACCGGCGAGCACGAGGGCACACGCGACCACAAGACCGACGCGCTTCACGCGCGACCCGCTTTGTGGAGCTGCGCGTAGATCGAGCGTGCAGTCTTCGCGGGAACGCCCGGCACGCCTTCGAGTTCCTCGGACGACGCCGCGAGAACTCGCTCCGCCGAGCCGAAATGCCGAAGCAGCGCGCGTCGCCTCGCGGGCCCGACGCCTTCGAGCTGGTCGAACATCGACTCGCGCGAAGCGGCGTCGCGGCGGGTGCGGTGGAAGGTGACCGCAAAACGGTGCGCCTCATCGCGGATTCGCTGCAGCAGCTGCAATCCCGGTGAGTGCTCGGGCAGCACGACAGGTTCCGGCCGCCCGGGCAGAAACACCTCCTCGACGCGCTTCGCCAATGAGATCACCGCCACTCGCGGCAGATCGTAGGCCGCCATCGCGGCGAGCGCCGCCGACAGCTGACCCTTGCCGCCGTCGATCACGACGAGGTTCGG
>DASYAO010000082.1:0-19183 GCA_036501285.1 Gaiellaceae bacterium | reverse complement strand
CCATTCCCTCCAAACCCGTGTCCAGCTACCTTTAGGGGGCGGCAGATCGTCTAACTGAGCGAAAATTCACGCGGGAGGCTTCGATGGCAGAGGAGCAGGCTGGCACCGTCGACAAGGAGTTGTTGACGAAGCTCGAGCAGGCGTTGTTCGAGATCAGGCGCGTGATCGCGGGGCAGGAGGAGATGCTCGAGCGCGTGCTCGTGTGCCTTCTCGCCGGCGGCCATCTCCTGATCGAAGGTGTTCCCGGTCTTGCAAAGACGCTGACGATCAAATCGACGGCGTCGGTGCTCGGCGGCACGTTCAAGCGCATCCAGTTCACGCCGGACCTCGTGCCGAGCGACCTCGTCGGCACGCGCGTCTTCCGTCCGGACAAGAGCGACTTCGAGATCGACCTCGGTCCGGTCTTCTGCAACTTCCTGCTCGCGGACGAGATCAACCGCGCACCCGCGAAGGTGCAGTCGGCGCTGCTCGAAGTGATGCAGGAGCATCAGGTGACGATCGGCCACGACACGTTCCACGTGCCCGACCCGTTCCTCGTGCTCGCGACGCAGAACCCGATCGAGTCCGAAGGCACGTACCCGCTGCCGGAGGCGCAGGTCGACCGCTTCATGCTCAAGGTGCTCGTCGACTACCCGGCGCACGACGAGGAGCTCACGGTTGTGTCGCGCTCGCTCGAGAGTGCACCGGAGCTTGCGAATGTCCTTTCGATCGACGATCTCCGGAAGTTGCAGGGGCAGGTCGGCCGGGTCTATGTCGATCCGTCGCTGATCTCGTGGGTCGTCGACCTCGCAACTGCGACGCGCAGGCCGGCCGAACACGGTGCAGCCGACATGGCGGCGTACATCTCGTACGGCGCGAGCCCGCGTGGGCCGATCAGCGTGATCGCCGCCGCGCGAGCTCTCGCTGTGACCAAGGGTCGCGACTACGTGATCGCCGCCGACGTCCAGGCGCTCGTCCGGGATGCGTTCCGGCACCGCCTCGTCCTCTCCTACCAGGCGCTTGCCGAGGAGGTCACGGCCGACCAGGTGCTCGACGAGGTGCTCGCGACGGTCGCGCCGCCGCAGCTCGAGCTCGGTCGCGCAGCGCCGGCCGCGGCGTGAGGCTGCAGTGAAGGGGCTGATCGCAGCCGCCGGGCGGGAACGGACGGCTGCGCGTCCAGGGCCCGGCATCGTCACTGCCGAGAGCCTCGAGGCGCTCGAGCTCTTGATCGCGCGCCGCGTCGACGGGCTGCTCGCGGGCGACTACCGCTCTGCGTTCACCGGCGTCGGCACCGAGCTCCACCAGGTGCGGCCGTACGAGCCGGGCGACGACGTCCGCCGGATCGACTGGAACGTCACGGCACGGACAGGCACGCCTCATGTTCGCGTCGAGCTTGCCGAGCGCGTGCTCGTCACGTGGCTCGTCTTCGATGCGTCGGCGTCGATGGACTTCGGCACGACCGAGCGGCGCAAGGCCGACGTCGCCGAAGGGGTCGCGCTCGCGATCGGACACGCGGCGACGAGGCGCGGCAACCGGCTCGGCCTGATCACCTTCGGGCCCGACGACCAGCGCTGGCGCCGGCCGCGCCAGGGACGCCGCGGGTTGCTCCTCACGCTCTCCGCGCTCCGTCAGGAACCGGCCGGCAACGGCTCACTCGGGGATGCGCTCGCGCTGCTCGACGGGCTTGCGGTTCAACGCTCGCTCGTCGTGATCGTCTCCGACTTCCGCGGCAAGCGCGACTGGCGCGGTCCGCTCCTCCGCGTCGCCGGCAGGCATCCCACCGTCGCGATCGAGATCCGCGACCCGCGCGAGCAGGAGCTTGCCGACGTCGGCGAGCTGCGGCTCGTCGATCCGGAGACCGGACGCCATCTCCGCGTCGACACGGGCGACGCGAACCTGCGGAGCCGCTTCGCGACCGCTGCAAGGCAGGAGCGCGAGGGGCTCGTGAAGCTGCTCGCCTCGGCGGGCGTCCGCCATACGCATCTCTCGACCGAGGGCGACTGGCTTCGGCCACTCGCCATGTTCTTGAAGAGGGCTGACTAGACGGCCATGTTCGGCCTGAGCTTCCAGCATCCGATCCTGCTGCTCGTGTTGCTCGCGATCGTTCCCGCGGCCGCCGCGTGGGTCGCGCTCGAGCGCAGGCGGCGTGCCCATGCCGCGAGCTGGTCGTCGCCCGCGCTGATCCCGAACATGGTCCCGAATGACCCCGGACGGCGGCGCTTCGTCCCGCTCGCGCTCTTCGGGCTCGGCCTCGTGCTCTTGCTGACCGGCTTCGCCCGGCCCGAGGCCACGCTCAGCGAGCCGCGCGAGGGCGCCACGGTCGTGCTCGCACTCGACGACTCCGGCTCGATGGCCGCGAACGACGTCAAGCCGACTCGTCTGCGGGCTGCCGATCTCGCGATCACGCAGTTCATCAAGGACCTCCCGGCGAAATACCGCGTTTCGCTCGTCACGTTCTCGAACCGCGCGAGCGTGCGCGTGCCGCCGACATACGACCACCAGCTCGTGCTCCAGCAGCTGCCGCGCAAGGCGGAGCTGGAAGGGAGTGCGATCGGCGATGGGATCAAGCAGGCAGTCGCAGTCGCGACCACTGCCGTCGGCAAGAGCAGGCCGGGCGCGCCGCATCCGCCGGCAGCGGTGCTGCTCCTCTCGGACGGCAACCAGAACGAGGGCAGCACGACGCCTCAGGCGTCAGCCGCACAGGCCCGCAAGCTCGACGTGCCCGTGTCGACCGTGTCGCTCGGAACGACCGACGGCGTCGTCTTCCAGAAGGTCGCCGGCGGCTTCACCGAGCAGCATGCAGTGCCTGTTGCGTCATCCGATCTTCGCGCGGTCGCTCAGACGAGCGGGGGACGTTTCTTCACCGCGAAATCAGCGCAGCAACTGCAGCAGGTGTACAAGGACCTCGGCTCTCGCCTCGCGAAGCAACAGAAGAAGCGCGAGATAACGCAGTGGTGGACGATGAGCGCCCTCGCGATCATCGCCGTCGGCGCCGGCTTCTCGGGTGTCTGGTTCCGGAGGCTCGTGTGAAGCGGCTGCTCACCTTTGCGCTCGTGGCGGCCGTCGCCGCGCTCGCGGCGTCCGCAGCGGGCGGCGCGGTCGGTCGCGAATGCAGCGGCATCCCGACGTGCGTCGACGTGCCAGGCCCGTGGGTCGCGGTAGCGGCAAGCGGCGAATCGCAGTTCCTGCTCGACTGTCCGCTCCGCCGCGGCATCGTCGCCGGCATCGACGCTCGTGCCACGTCGCGCGACGTGCACGTGAGCTTCGACGGCTTGCTCGGCAGCCCGATCGCGCCCGGACGCACGACGACCGCCTACGCAATGTTCCGCGGTGTTTCCGCGCATCACAGTCAGGGTCTCTTCCAGCCACTTCTCGGGTGCGTTCCCTCGAGCTCGGGCGGCGCGCAGACGACGGCGTACACGATCACGCCCGCGGGCCCGGCCCTTCAGCTGGGGGCGACGGTGCTCCTGCTCGAGCCCGGCACGGTCCGGCACGCGACGCTCGGCTGCCCACACGGCGAGAGCATCGCCTACTCATGGGACGCGACGGCGTTCGGCACGACGAATCCGCCGTCCCCGGCACTCGCGTCGGCGGTGAACGTGCATCGCGCCGTGCGAAAAGGGTCGGTCGCCGTGACCGTGCAGACGAGCGAGGCGATGACGCTCGCCGACAGGGCCGAGGTGCAGATCGGGGTGGCCTGCGCGAAATGAGCTTCACGTCGCCCTGGTATCTGTTCGCGCTGATCGTCGTCCCGGCCGCACTCGTCTTCGCCGTCGTGGTCGACCGGCGCCGCGCGCGCTATCCCGTCAGCTTCACGAACCTCGAGCTGCTCGCGGGGCTCGTCGAGGAACGGCGGTCCTGGCGGCGCTGGGTGCCGCTCGCGTTGCTTCTGCTCGCGCTCGCCTGTGCTGCGACGGCCGTTGCGCGGCCGAAAGCTCGCCTCTCGGTCGCGCAGAACAACGGTACCGTCATCTTCCTCGTCGACGTCTCGGGCTCGATGCGCGCGAACGACGTCGAGCCTGACCGCCTCGACGCCGCCGTCGCGTCGATGAGCGCGTTCCTCGACCGCCTGCCGCCGAAGTTCAAGGTCGGCCTCGTCGCTTTCAGCTCCGAGCCCGAGGTGCTCGCGCGGCCGACGCGCGACCGTCAGTTGGTCCGCGAGGCGCTCGGGTACCTCACACCGGTAGCCGGGACGGCACTCGGCGACGGGCTCTCGAGAGCCGTCAAGCTCGCGGTGAGCTCGCTCGCGCAGCAGGGCGTGCACCGCCAGCCCGGCCACTACCTGCCGGCGGTGATCGTCCTCGAATCCGACGGCGCGCAAAACCGCGGCCGGGTGCAGCCGGCGCAGGCGGCCCGCATGGCGAAGGCGGCCGGGATCCGCGTCTACGGCGTCGCGCTCGGCACGCCGAACGGCGTCGTGTCGTTCGGCTTTGGCCTCTATGTCAACTCGATTCCCGTGCCGCCGGACCCGGCGACCGTCCACCAGATCGCGAACATCACCGGTGGCAAGGCCTACTCGGCACGGTCGGCCGAGCGGCTGTCCGACATCTACAAGAACCTCGGCTCGAGCATCGGCCACACGAACGAGTTCCGCGAGGTGACATCGTGGTTCGCGGTTGCGGCCGCCGCGCTCCTCTTCGCGTCCCTCGGCGCCGGCCGTCTCGTCGAGGGCCGCATCCCGTAGCGGGGACTCTTAGCCGCCGGTGATCGCGGCGACGACGTGGATGCGGGAGCGCTCGTCGATTTTCGTGTCGAGCTCCGCACGCTCCTGGTCGACGTAGACGTGGATGTGCTCGCGGAGCTCCGGGCCCGGATGGCACAGACGGTCGCGCAATCCGGGCCAGCGGGCCTCGAGCTCGTCGAGCGCGCCCGCGACCGTCGCGGCCTCGACCTCGACGCGCCGCGGCAACCCAGCGAAGAGCGGTGCAAGCGTGGGTGGGAGCTTCACCTCGGCCATCAGTCCACCGTTGCGACCTCGACCGACCAGATCGCCGGCAGGTGGTCGGCGATCTCGCTCCAGTTTTCACCTTCGTCGGCGCTCGCGAACACCTGGCCCGTGCTCGTGCCGAAGTAGAGCCCCGGCATGTCGTGGCCGTCGATCGACATTGCCGCGCGCAGCACGCCGAGATGCGCGTGATCCTGCGGCAGCCCTTTCGTCAGCTTCTGCCAGCTCGAACCGGCATCCTGCGTGCGCCACACCGCGGCGTTGCCGCCCGGCATCGTGCGGGCGTGGAGCGGGTCGAGCGGGATCACGAAGAACGTGTCCTTGTCGTGCGGATGCGTCGCGGCGGCAAAGCCGAACTCGCTCGGCAGGCCGTCGGTGATCTCGGTCCACGACTTTCCGGCATCGTCGCTCCGGTGAACGCCGACGTGGTTCTGCTGGAACATCCGGTCGGGATCGACGGTCGATCGGACCACGCGGTGCACGCAGAAGCCGACCTCCGGCTCGGGCGGTGCCGGCCAGTCGCGGCGAAGGCCCTCGTTGCGCGGTGTCCAGCTCGTGCCGCCGTCGTCGGTCTCGAAGAAGCCGACGCCCTGCACGATCGCCCACGAGCGCTTCGGGTCGTCCGGGTCGTCGAGCAGCGCCGAGATGCCGAGATGGCCGGGCGGCTGGTTCTCGGGGTCGTTCCACCTCGTGCTGCCGGGCTCGCCCTCGAGTGCCGACAGCAGTGACCAGGTCTGGCCGTCGTCGGTCGACTCGAAGATCCCCGGCGCCTCGACGCCGACGCGCACGCGCCCGTGGCCTGCGGCGAGCGTCGCGACCTTCGAGATCTTGCGCGGGTCGTCCTCGCCGAAGTTCAGGCCTTCGCTCGAGTGCGACCACGTCTCGCCGAGGTCGTCGCTGCGCCAGATCGCCGAACCGTGCCACTCGCTTGCGGCCGCCGCGTAGATCGTCGCTGCGCCGGGTTCGTAGACCGCGTGATAGACGGGCCAGCTCTCGCAGAGCGGGCCGCGCAGCGCCCAGTCGCGGCGGTTCTCGTTGCTTTCCAGGACAAAAAGGCCCTTGCGAGTGCCTACCAGCAGCACTGTCTTCGTCATCGCCTGACTCCCCTCGGGTCGGTAACTGCCTTATAGACGACAGGGCCGCCCGAAACTCATCGGTCGGCGACGGTTGTCTCCGACGGATTCGATGTCGGCCGTTATATGGTCGCGCGGTCGATTTGTGGCGGGGAGGCCGTGGGGGTGAGCTCTTCGCAGAAGAAGATCAGCGGGATTGTCGCGGTCATGGCCGTGGCAGGAGTCGCGATCGGCTTCTACATCACGGGCTACCTGATGAGCGGCCCGGCGGCGTTCCACCCCACGGTGACGCCGGGACCGTCGCGAAGCGTGAACCTGACGCTGCAGACCGACGCGGCGGTCGGGCCCTCGCTTGCTCCGAACCCCGACTGGGTGTCGTACCTCGTACAGGATCAGAGCGGCAAATGGCGGCGGACGACGGTCTGGTCGCTGCCGGCGCACACGCTCGTCCACGTCACCGTCTACCAGTTCGACGGCGACAGCGGCCTGCGGAACCCGTTCATGGCGAAGGTGCGCGGCACCGTCGGCAACTCGATGCAGGTGAACGGCAAGACGCGCAACGTGATCGACCCGGATGACGCCTCGCATACCTTTGCGGTCCCGGCGCTCGACCTGATCGTGCCGCTGATGGGTGTCGCGGACGACGCCAAGAACCAGTGCGGCTACGGGCCGTGCGCGATGAGTAACGCGCACAACACGATCACGTTCAGCTTCATGACGCCGGGTCCCGGCCGCTACCGCTGGCAGTGCCTCGTGCCGTGCGCCGCCGGATTCCTCGCCGGCTTCGGCGGGCCGATGCAGACGCTCGGGTACATGGACGGCTTCCTCAACGTGAGCTGATGATGAGAAAACTCGGCCACGGAGCTCGCATCGCGCTGATCTGGCTGGTGGCCAGCACCGTCGGGGATGTCCTCGTCGCAACGGTGCTGACGCCGCACCTACCGCCCGGCACCGGCAGCACCGAAGCATCTGGCCAGCGGTTCGACAACGAAGTGCTGACGCTCGTCTGCATCCCGATCATCGCGCTCATCCTCGTCTTCTTCAGCTACGTGCTGATCGTGTTCCGCCGGCGCACCGGCGCGCCGCTGACCGACGGCCCGCCGATCCGCGGCAACGCGCGAGTGCAAACCATCTGGATCGCCTCGACGACCCTCATCGTCCTCTTCCTGGCGGCGTTCGGCACCTACGAGCTGCTCGGCGGCGCCGGCGGGGGCCAGGGCTCCGGCCCGGTCTTCGTGCCGGATGCGTCGGCCGCGTCGCTCGCGCAGGGCGCGAAGCCGCTCCAGGTGCAGGTGATCGCGCAGCAGTGGCAGTTCACCTACCGCTACCCGGACGACGGCGGCTTCGAGTCGGCGCAGTTCGTGCTCCCGGTCAACCGGCAGGTCGAACTGCACGTGACCTCGCTCGACGTGATCCATTCCTTCTGGGTTCCCGCGCTCGGCGTCAAGGCCGACGCCAACCCGGGCGCCGACAACATCGCCTACGTCACGCCCACCAAGGTTCAGTCGCTCCACATCGAGTGCGCCGAGCTGTGCGGCCTCTTCCACGGCTACATGTTCGATACGGGCCGGGTCGTCAGCGCAGCCGCTTTCGCCACCTTCGTGGCGAAGCAGCGGGCATTCGTCGCGCCGGTAACGCGCTACCTGCCGAAGTACGCCACCACCTACCTGCCCGAGCCGGCATTCCGCGCCGGATGAACATGCGGCGCCTCGTCGGCTTCAACCTGCTCACCGGCATCGTGCTCGGCATCGGCGGCTTCTACCTCGGCTGGTACGGCGCCCACTGGCTCGTCAGCAGCCTCGATATCGAAAGCCTCGACTACTTCGGCGATACCGACGAGAACGACCTCTCGCTCTTCTTCGGCTACATCCTCGGCGTGATCGGGTTCCTCGTCGGGCTCGGGTTTGCGAACTATCCGCTCGCGCGCTTGCGCGGCTACCCACCGTCGCTGCGCGAGAAAGAAACGACGGGCGTCTCGCGCTACTTCGGGCTCTCCACCGACCACAAGGTGGTCGGCATGCAGTACTTCGTCGGGATCGGCGGGTTCTTCTTCATCGCCGGGGTGAACGCGATGCTGATCCGCTTCGAGCTCTTGCGGCCGGAGCCGAACGTCTTCCCGGCGGGCAACTATCTGACGCTCGTCACCGAGCACGGGACGATGATGATGGGGATGATGACGAGCGCGGTCCTGGGCCCGTTCGCCAACTACCTGCTGCCGATCATGATCGGCGCCCGGCGAATGGCCTTCCCGCGCATCGAAGCCCTCACCTTCTGGCTGCTGATGGCGGCCGGGGTGATCCTGCTCTCGGGGATGTTCTACGGCGGGCTTCCCACCGGCTGGACCGGCTACGAGCCGCTGAACCTGCAGGGGAACATGGGCATGGACGCCTACATCCTCTTCTTCGCATTCGTCGGGCTCTCGATGACCCTGCTCGGGCTGAACATGCTCGCGACGGTGATCACGATGCGTGCACCGGGCATGACGTGGACGCGCCTGCCGATCTTCGTCTGGGGTGTGATCTCGACGGCGATCCTGCAGCTCCTCGCCGCGCCGGTCCTGATCGGCGTCCTCGCGATGGCCGCGTTCGACCGGACGATTCAGACCGGGTACTTCGTCGCGGCCCAGGGAGGGTCGAACTACCTGTTCGAGAACCTCTTCTGGTTCTTCGGGCACCCGGAGGTGTACATCCTCGCCCTACCCGGCTTCGGGGTCGTGCTCGAGCTGATGGCGGTGTTCGCGCGCAAGCCGGTCTGGGGTTACCGACTCGCCGTGGCCGGGATGCTGGGCGTCACCCTCCTCAGCTTCACGGTGTGGCAACACCACCTCTTCGTCAGCGGGATCAACTCCGACCTGCGGCCGTTCTACATGCTCTCGACCGAGCTGATCTCGATCCCGACCGGGTTCATCTTCATCTGCGCGATGGGCACGCTCTGGCGGGGGAACATCACGTTCTCGGTGCCGATGCTCTTCTGCCTCGCCTGGGTCTTCAACTTCCTCTTCGGCGGCATCACCGGCATCTTCAACTCGGACACGCCGAGCGACGTGACGACTCACGGCAGCTTCTTCGTCATGGCCCACTTCCACTACACGATCATGGGCGGCCTGATCTTCACCTTCTTCGCCGCGATCTACTACTGGCTCCCGAAGATGACCGGCTACATGCTGAACGAGCGCCTCGGCAAGGTGCACTTCTGGATGATGTTCATCGCCTTCAACTGCACCTTCGGGCCGCTGTTCGCTCTCGGCTTCGAGGGCATGCCGCGCCGGGTCGTCACCTATCCGACCGACCTCCAAGGACTAAACGACTTCGTGTCGGCGTCGGCGTTCGTGCTCGGGATCTCGATGCTCGTGTTCCTCTACAACCTTGTCTACTCGCAACTCTTCGCCAAGGTGCCGGCGCCGGCGAACCCATGGGGCTCGAAGTCGCTCGAGTTCCAGCTCCCCTCGCCCGTGCCGGTACACGACTTCGACCGCATCCCCGTGATCCTCGACGACCCGTACGGCTACGGCGAGGAAGGCAGGATCGTCGCGCGGCCCATGCCCATTCCGGCAGGCGCGGGAGGTGAAGTGTGAGCGACTTCGTCTCGGAGGGAGCAAGCTACGCCGTCGTCGAAGGAGAGCCGGCCGAGATCGCCTCTCGCAACCTGATCACGGGCACGCACTTGTGGGCGAGTGCGACCGCGTTCCTCTTCATCGACTTCGTGTTCGCGTACTTCTATCTCCGCTCCGTGAACAACGGCGGCATGTGGCGGCCGAAACATGTCGACCCCTCGCTCACCCTGGGAACGATCTCCACCGCCTGCATCGTCGCGGCGGCGGTCGTCGTCCGGCTCGGGCTCACCGACCAGCGTGCCAATCGCCGTCCTGAGTGGCGGCTCAAGGGCCTGATCGGGCTGACGCTCCTCGCCGCCGCGCTCGCCTTCCAGGTCGCCGAGTGGGCGACGCAGGGCTTCGGCCCGACCGACGGTGCCTACGCCAGCGTCTATATCGGCTGGACGGCGTTCCTCTTCCTCTTTCTCTTCGGCACCATCTTCTGGCTCGAGACGGTGGTCGCGACTGCGATCCGGTACCGGAACGTCCCGATCGGCGGCAGGCCGCCACCCGGACACGCTTCGGGCGATCCTCACCGGACCGCGCACGACATTGCCGACCCGATCTCGCTCGTACGGCCCGGGCTGACCGCGGTGAGCTTCTACGCTCAGCTACTGGCGGCGATCGCCGTCATCACCTGGATCATCCTCTACCTCGTCTGAGGCGTCGTCGTGGGGATCCTGACGAGCGCGACGAACTGGCCACTCGGCGTTCCGTTCGTCGTCTGCGTCGTGCTCGCGCTCCTCTACGCACAGGGCGGACGCGGCCGCGCGCGCGACCCGCGGCGCGCAGCCGCCTTCTACGGCGGCATCGCGGCGACCGTGCTCGCCCTCGACACGCCGATCGACGCGTACGCGGACCGTCTTTTCTGTGTGCACATGTTCCAGCACGTGCTGCTCCTGAGCGTTGCACCGCCGCTGCTCGTGCTCGGACGGCCCTGGCCGAGGCTGTGGCAGCCGCTTCCGGTCGCCGCCCGTCGCGGGGGCGCGCGCGCGTTTACGGCCGGCGCCCCGCTCGCCCATCCTGCAGTTGCACTCGCGCTGCTGGCGACGACGATGGGGGCGTGGCACGTGCCGGCGCTCTACGACGCGACGCTCCGCTCGAATGTCGTCCACCAGCTCGAGCATCTGACGTTCGTGCTCGCGGGAATTCTCTTCTGGGGCGTCGTCATCGGCACGCCACCATTGCGCCGGCGCCTCAACGGGGCCCTCCGCGTCGGTTACTTCGTGCTCGCGATGGTTCCGGGCTGGATCCTTGCGATCGTGCTCGCCTTCGCCCACAAGCCGCTGTACTCGTACGCGGCGCTCGCCCATCGGCCCGGCGGCATCTCGGCGCTTGCCGACCAGCAGCTTGCAGCGGGTGTGATGTGGGTGCCGGGCTCGCTCGCCTACGTGATTGCGGCCTGCTGGGCTCTGTACACATGGCTCGAGCCGGAAGGCTCGTTCCAACGAACGGAAGGGAGGTCTGCACCATGCCCGTCGCCGGTTACCTGGAGAGCGGGATCCTGACGCTCGTCCTCCCGCTCGGCCTGCTGGTCGTGATCGGGATCTACTGGGCCGTCTTCGCGCGCCGCCATCCGAGGGAGTTCTGAGCGCGCGGCTGCTCCTTCCGGCCGCAGCGCTCGCCGCTCTCGTAGGCGCGGGTGGCGGCATCGTGCTGCATCTCGCCTTCCGCGCGAGCGCAGCGCCGGCCGCGCTTGCGCTGCCCACCATGCACGGCCAGGCGAACTGGCTCCCGGGCAAGCGTCCGGCGCCGGGGTTCACGCTGCCGGATCAGAACGGCAGGCTCGTGTCGCTGCGGGCACAGCGCGGCCGCGCAGTCGTGGTCGCGTTCATGGATCCGCTCTGCAAGCAGGAGTGCCCGATCGAAGGCCGCGAGCTGGGGGCCGCCGAGCAGCAGCTCGCGCCCACGCAGCGATCCGCGTTGCTGATCGTCAGCGTCAACCCACTCGCGACCGGCGCCGACGCAAAGCGCGCCGACGCGAAGTGGCACATCCCCGGCAACGCGCACTGGCTTCTCGGCGATCCCGAGCAGCTCGCGGCGATCTGGCACGCCTACGGGATCACGGTCGTCGGGCCGACGGGTGCGGTCCACAGCACCGCGATCTACCTGATCGATCGCGACGGCTACGAACGCGCCGGCTTCGTCGCGCCGTTCCTGCCCCAGTTCGTCGCCGACGACCTGCGCACGCTCGCGGCCTAGGGTCCGCGTCGCGCGCTGATCGACGGCCGCCCGCCCTTCGTCACCTCGAGCACGTCCCACATCCGCGCAAGCTCCTGGCCTGCGACGGTCGACGCGAACCGGTAGGAACCGGTGCGCGACGCGGTGAACGAGAACGTCGCGCTCGCGCCCTGCTCCAGGCCCGTCGAGGGCGAGGGTGTGCTCGCGCTGGGAAAGGCCGTGGTCGTGGCGTCGGGCCCGTCGACGACCACGCAGGAGCTACGTTCCGAGCCGGCGTTGCGGAAGTGCACCGAGACGCGCCAACCGCGAGGTACGCTCACGGTCAGCTCGCCGCGGCCGTAGCCGTCGAAGTTGAAGCCGTTGTTGCCGGCGCCGTCTCCTGCGATCAGCGTCAGGTCGACGGCGTGGCGTCTCGCGTGCACGTGTAGAAACTGCGCGGCGGGCGGCTTGGCCGGAGCCTGCGCCTTCGGGCTCGAGCTGCCGCACGCCGCAAGCAGAAGCGGGGGGGCGAGCAGGGCGAGGCGGCGGTGCACACCGGGATCATCGCTCAGCGCTGCCGGTAGGCGACGCCCTTCCAGCCGATGCGCCAGAGCATTGTCAGCAGCCCGACGACGATGCCGCCGGCGAGAAACGAATTGATCGCGATTGCAAGTTCCATGGGAATCCTCCGGTTTCGGTGTCGAGACCCATGGAACCGCTCCTCGCTGGGACGGGCCTTTGAGGCGCCTGAGAGAACCATCAGAGACGGGGCGGCCCGGTGAGGCCGCCCCGTCGAGAGCTGCCTAGAGCAGGCCGTTCGCCTTCAGGAATGCCTTGGCGATCGAGGCGGCCGACTCCTGGTTCACGTAGAACGCCTTGTTCATCGCGACGATCGCGGGGATCGTCAGCTTCGCCGAGACGGCATTCACCGTCGCGGCGAACTTCGAGCCTGCAGAACTAGCAACGGACGCCTTGACGATTGGGGCGACGTTCTGGAAGCCGGTGACGTGCTTCGGATCGGTAAGAACCGTGTACTTCGAGTTCTTGCCGAGCGGCGGATCCGTCGAGAAGACGTCTGCCGCAAGCGCCTTGCCCTGATCGAGCAGCGTGTAGGCCGAAACCGACCCGACGGCGACGAACTTCGGATGTCCGATGCCGTACTGCTTCTCGTAGCCGACGAGACATGTGTTGCGCGTCTTGCACTCCGGCTGGCCGGCAAACGAGTAGGAGCCGACCTTGCTGAGGTCGCTGATCGACTTGAGCCCGTACTTCTTCGCGGTCGCGTTCGTCACGGCGATCACGTCGGTGTCGTAGAACGGCGTCATCGCGAGCAGCGTGTATCCCTTCGTCCGCTCGAGCTTCTTCGCCTCGTTGTAGGTCGCCCGCGCCGACGAGGCGGAGGACGCCTTGTGGAAGACGTCCTGGACGATCACGCCCGTGTACTCGGGGTAGAAGTTGATCTTGCCGCTCGTGAGAGCCGTCTGGATGTTCTCGGTGGGGCCGAGATCTCCCTTGTTGACGACGTGGAAGCCCTTCGCTTGTAGAGCCTGCTGGTAGAGGGCCCCGAGGATGTACTCCTCGCCGAAGTTCTTCGTGCCGATCACGATCGTCGGGCCGGCCGTCGGCGACGAGCGCGCCGCGCCGGCAAAGACACCGATGATGATCGCGACCCCGAACGAGATCGCGAATGCGGCCTTGGCCGCCCTGCGGGTGTGTTTCCTGATCATAAAAAGACCACCTCCTTGGGACGATTGTGGATCCTAAAGGCCGGAGGGCCTCCTATTCGACCGGAGGGCTCTGGGCGTCATCGCTTTCTGTAACGCAAGGAGGGCCGCCCATACTCCCGCCGACAGCGCCATCACGCAATACGAGGCGCCGAGCACGCCTTTCAACTCGTATCCCGCCTGGTTGACGATCACGTCGCCGAGCCCGCCGCCGCCGGCGATCGCTGCGACCGGCGCGGTGGCGACGACGGTGACGGCGGCGATGCGGATCCCGGTGAAGAGCAGCGGCACGGCGAGCGGCAGTTCGACGCGGGCGAGGGTCTGGAAGCGTGACATGCCCATGCCGCGTGCCGCCTCGACGACGTCACGATCGACGCCGTCGACGCCGTCGTAGGCATTGGTGAGGATCGGGCCCGTTGCGAGCACGGCGAGCGCGCACATGTTGTTGACGAAGCCGAACCCGAGCACCGTCAGGAAGAAGGCGATCAGGACGACGATCGGCAGCGCGCGGCCGAGGATCGAGGCGCCGATCGCAAGCGTGGAGCCGCGGTGGAAGTGGCCGAGCACGACGCCGACCGGCAAGGCGACGCCAGCGCCGATTCCGAGCGCCGCGCCCGAGAGCTCGAGCTGCTCGAGTGCTTTGTGGGCGAGAAACCCGGGATTGTCGGCGATGAAGCGGAACGCCTCGAGGAACGCATGGGTATTTGCGGCGTCGAAGATCATGCGCGGGTCCAGGGAACGAGCATTCGGCGGGTGACGACGAGGACGAGGTCGAGACTGAGAGCGAGCACGACGACAAGTCCGCCGGCGGCGTAGATCTCCGTCCTGAACGGGTGCGGCGCCCCGAGCGCGATGAAGATCGGCTCGCCGAGGCCCTTGCCACCCACGATCGCCGCGATCGTCCCGATCGAGACCGTCGACACCGCCGCGATCCGGAGCCCGCCGATGATCGCGGGCACCGCGAGAGGCAGCTCGACGCGCCACAAGGTCTGGATACGCGTCAGTCCCATCCCGTGCGCCGCTTCGAGAACGTCTGCCGGAGCGGCGCGCAGTCCGGCAGTGATGTTCGGGTACAGGAGGACGAGCGAGTAGCCCGTGAGCGGCACCTCGATCGTGGTGTAAGAGATGCCGAAGATCGGCAGCACGACGAGAAACGCGGCGAGGCTCGGGATCGTGTAGATCAGGCCCGCGACGATCGCGACCGGCTGGTCGAGGCGCCGGAAGCGGTGCGAGAGCAGGGCGAGCACAAAGGCGAGCGCGAAGCCGATTGCGACGGCGACGAACGTCAGCTCCACGTGCTGGATGAGGTGAGGCTCGAGCGTGTCGTGCCAATGCGCGCGCACCCAGCCCCAGCAGAAAGCCCGGTTGTCCGTGATGCACGCGCTGGCCTTCCCGAAGTTCGGGATGACGGGCCCGGCTGCGGTCACCGCAGCAGCTCCTCGACGCGCGCGAGCCGCAGCACGCCCTTCACGGTGCCGTCGTCGCCGACGACGCAGACGCTGTCGCTTTGGCTCCCGACCATCAGCGAGAGCGCGTTTCGGACGGTTGTGGCTGTCGACACACGTGGTGCGTCGCCGGCGCCGTCGGGCTCGAGCTCGACCTCGCCGACTCGGCGAAGCGCGAGCCGTCGAAGGGCGCGATCCTCGCCGATGAACTGCTCGACGAAGGAGTCGGCAGGGCTCGCGAGGATCGCATCGGGCGTGTCGTACTGCGCGAGCATGCCGCCCTCGCGCATGATCGCGATCCTGTCGCCCATCAGGATCGCCTCGTCGATGTCGTGCGTGACGAAGATCACCGTCCTCGCGACCTCGTGGTGCAGCCGCCGCACCTCCTGCTGGAGCCGCGCGCGCGTGATCGGGTCGAGCGCGCCGAACGGTTCGTCCATCAACAGCACGGGCGGGTCGGCGGCGAGCGCGCGCGCAAGGCCGACGCGCTGGCGCTGGCCGCCCGAGAGTTGTGCCGGATAGCGCTTCGCGTCGGCAGCCTCGAGACCGACGAGCTCGAGCAGCTCGACGGCGCGCTCGCGCGTGCGCGACCTGTTCCAGCCGAGGAGGCGCGGCACCGTTGCGATGTTGTCGCCGACCGTCATGTGCGGGAAGAGCCCGACCTGCTGGATCACGTAGCCGATGCCGCGGCGCAGCTCGACCGGCTCGAGATCGCGCACGCTGCGGCCGTCGATGCGGATGTCGCCCTCGTCGAAGCTGACGAGGCGGTTGACCATCTTCAGCGCCGTCGTCTTGCCCCCGCCCGACGGCCCGACGAGGACGCAGAACGTCCCTGCCGGGATCTCGAGCGAGAAGTCGTGGAGGGCCTGCTCGTCGCGCCCGGGATAGCGTTTCGAGACGCAGTCGAACTCGATCGTCGCGGCCCGCGTCGTGTTCATGCGGTGCGGTTCCTGATCCCGGCGAGCCCGGTGATGCCGCCCACGGCGAGCAGGCCCGCCGTGATCGCCATCGACAGGCGGTAGCCGTGCATCGTCAGGTTGTCGGAGGAGCCGGCGATCGCAGCGCCGACGACTGCGATTCCGAGCAGCCCGGCGACGCGTGCGACCGCATTGTTGACGCCCGATGCGACGCCTGCGTCGCGCTCGCCCGCGTCGGCCAGCACAGTCGACGTGAGCGGAGCGACGATCAGCGAGAGCCCGACCGAAAAGAGAAGCAGCGGCGGCAGCAGTCCGGTCCAGTAGTCGAAGCCGGGAGAGAGCTCGCGGATCCAGACGATCGCCGCGGCGCACACGAGCGGGCCGACGCCCATGAACCAACGCGGCCCGATCCGCATCGAGACGCGGGCGACGCGCGGCGACAACACGAACATCACCAGCGAGATCGGCACTGTTGCGAGACCTGCCTTGCGCGGTGAGTAACCGGCAAGCTGCTGCAGGAAGATGACGAGGAAGAACGTCAGCGTCGAGAGCGCTGCATAGACGGTGAGCGTCTCGACGTTCGCGAATGTGAAGTTGCGCAGGCGGAAGAGCCGGAGCGGCAGCATCGGAGCGTCGTCGCGCAGCTCCCAGAAGACGAAGAGGCCGAGGACGGCGGTGCCTCCGACCATGCCGGCCAGGATCAGCGGGCTGCCGAAGCCGTACTTTGGGGCTTCGATCAGCGCTGCAACCGGCGCGCCGAGCCCGATCACGCAGAGGATCGCGCCGACAACGTCGATACGCGCACGCTCTCGTGCAACCACCGGTGGCATCGACATGCGGATCAGAGCGAGCGTCGCGATCACGATCGGCACGTTCAGCAGGAAGATCGAGCGCCAAGAAAAGGTTTGGATGAACTGGCCGCCGACGACGGGGCCGATGATGAACGAGATCCCGGTCCAGGCCGTCCAGGCGCCGATCGCCGCGCCTCGCTCTTCGCCCTCGAAGGTTGAAGTGATCGTCGCGAGCGCCGACGGCGTCAGCAGTGCGCCCGCGATCCCCTGAAGTCCGCGCGCGACGATCAGCTCGGGGCCGTTGAGCGCGACCGCGCAGAGGAGCGAGGTGATCCCGAACGTGAGCACGCCGAGCTCGAAGATCCGCTTGCCGCCGAACAGATCGCCGAGCGAGCCGCCGACGAGGATCAGCGCGCCGAGCGTGAGCAGATACGCGTCGACGACCCACTCTTGCAGGGCGAGGCCGCCACTGAGGTCGCGCCTGATCGCGGGCAGCGCGACGTTGACGATCGATCCGTCGAGGAACACGATCGTCGAGCCGAGGATGCACGCCACGAGGATCAGGCGCTTGCGCGTTTGGTCGCTCAGGTGAGTTAATGATTCCATGGCCGAGGGGTGGACCCTGAAGACGCTGGCGGATGTCCCCGACATCCTCGGCGACTACCCCGGCGAGATGCAGTTCTTCACCGGCGAGCTCGGCAACGAGCACGTCGCGCTGACCTATCGCCGGATGCCCCAGCACACGGGCGGCAAGGGCTCATACGGCCACTTCCACAAGGAGCAGGAGGAGATCTATTTCGTGGTCTCGGGCACGCTCCAGTTCAAGCTCGGGGACGAGGTCGTCGAGGTTTCGAAGGGCACCGCGATCCGGGTCGCGCCCGCGGTCGTGCGCTCCGTCTGGAACGACGAGCCCGGGGATGCGGAGCTCCTGATCGTCTCGAAACGGATCGCCGACCCGATGGCCGACACCGAGACGGTGCCCGACTTCTGGCCGGGCTAGCGCCCTAGTTCGGGCGCGGGCCCGAACGGCGACCGCGCCGCGGCGGCCGGCTGGCCCGAAGGACTTCCAGCCGGGCGGCGATGAACATCTTCGTGAACTGCGGATCGCTCAGTCTCATCCCGTTTTCCCTTCCCCTCGAATCTCTTGACGTCGAGATACTATAAGTAGTATAGTTCGATGTCAAGAGACTTCAACCGGAGGTAAAATGAGCCTCGTGGCCCCAACCAGAGAGCTTCAGCGCGACCACGTCGACCAGTTCCTCGAGCGGCTCGACGGCATCCCGGGCCTCGACTTCGAGGTCGAAGGGATCGTCGACCGGATCAACAGCCTGAGGATGAAGTTCCGCCGGGCGCTCGAGGAGACACTCTCCGAGCACGGGCTGACGTGGCCGGAGTGGAAGGTGCTCGGCTCGCTCGTCCTCGGCGAAGGCGACTGCGACTCGCCCGGCGAGCTTGCAAACGCGCTCGAGGTGTCGAGCGGCGCGATGACGAACCGCCTCGACAGGCTCGAGCAGAACGGGTACGTCCGTCGCGCGCGCGATCCGAAGGATCGCCGTGGCGTCAAGATCGAGCTGACCGACGCCGGCCGGCGCGCGTGGACCGAGTCGACAAGCGCGGGGGCGCGCAAGGAGGCGTTGGTCGCGGCGGCGCTGACGAAGAGTGAGCAGAGGCAGCTGAACGGACTGTTGCGAAAGCTCATGCTGCAGTTCGAGAAGAGCGTCTAGGTCGCCGCAGCGGACCTGAGGCCCGCGCTGCCGGAGCGGGGGCCGAGCCCGTGGAAGAGCTCCGGGTCGCACGTGCCTTCGACGCAGTCGGCGACGTACTCGGCGAGCGCTGGGCCGTGCTTGAAGCCATGGCCCGAGCCGCCACCGAGCAGCCACCAGTTGCCGTGCTCGGGATGGCGCGCGAACAGGAAGTTCGAGTCGGTCGTCAGGTCGTACTGGCAAACGCGTGCGGCGATAAGGGGCGCGCCGGCGAGGGCTGGGAAGCGCCTCGCGAGGTACGCGCGCGCGAACGCCTCGCTGCTCGGATCGGGGACGCGCTCGAGCATGTCGGGGTCGATCTCCTCGCCCGGCCCGTCGTAGGAGACCTTCATCCCGAGCCCGCCGAGCTCGCCGTGGCCGTAGTAGGGACCGGCGTAGTCGCAGAAGCCCGGGGTTCCCGCCCAACTCCCGTCAACGCCGAAGAAGAACTCGTCGCGACGTGAGATGCGCTGGTCGACGACGTCGGGGAATAGTCCGCGCAGCCACGACCCGCAGGCCCAGACGACGACGTCGGCGGCCGGTGGGTTGCCGGGCGTGGCCTTCGCGGTTTCGATCCGGAGCTTGTGCGCGAGGGCGCGCGTCGCGCGTCGCGCTCGCAGCACGCCTGCCTCGGGCTCGAAGAGCGTCGAGCGCAGGTCGTCGATGCCGAGCGACGGGTAGAGCCGCCGCGATTCCCCGGGCGTCAGCCGCTCGCATGGGATTCCGAGCCGGCGAAGCGTCGCCTCGCTTCGCTCGACGAAGACGTCGTCGCCGGTCTCGAACCACGCGACGCCGCGCTGGTCGACGAGCTCCAT
>DASYAO010000081.1:0-11159 GCA_036501285.1 Gaiellaceae bacterium | reverse complement strand
TTCAGTGTCCGAAAGGTCGATGGGTGAAGTGCATGACGGCACGACGTGTGCCGTTGCCGCATGCGCCGACCTGATCGGCCAGAAGTGGACGTCGCTGATCGTCCACGACCTCTCCGAGGGGGCCCGGCGGTTCACCGAGCTCGAGCACGCCTGCCCGGGGATCAGCCCGCGGACCCTCTCCGAGCGGCTGCACATGCTCGAGGTGGCCGGGATTGTCGTTCGGGCGAGCTACCCGGAGTCGCCGCCGCGCGTCGAGTATGCGCTCACCCCGAAGGGGACGGCGCTGCTGCCGATCATCGAGGAGATGCGAACCTTCGGGCACGACTGGCTGATCGCGGAGCACGACCACGAGCATGTCGAGCGCCGGCCTCGCGCCGGTGCCCGTTCCTGAGCCGGCCTAGACGGTATCGAGCACGTCGCGGACCTTCGTCGTCAGCGACATGCGGTCGAGCGGCTTCGAGATGAATGCGATCCCGGGCTCGAGGATCCCGTGGCGGACGATGTGGGTCGACGTGTACCCGGACGTGTAGAGCGTCCTCAGGCCGGGCCGTGAGCGGGTGAGCTCCTCGGCGAGCTGGCGGCCGCTCATCTTCGGCATCACGACGTCGGTGACCAGCAGGTCGATCGTGCCGGTGTGGGAGACGGCGAGCTCGAGCGCGTGCGTCGGGCTCGCCGCGACGAGCACGGTGTAGCCGCGCTCGACGAGCGCCGCCTCCTCGAAGTGGCGAACGAGCTCCTCGTCGTCAACGATGAGAATCGTCTCGGTTCCGGCAGGTGCGCCTCGCGCCTCCTCGGGCGGACGGGTCGTGTCGACGGCCGCTTCGACGCGCGGGAGGTAGATCTTGAAGGTCGTGCCGTTTTCGGGTTCGCTGTAGACCCCGATGTCGCCGCCGCTCTGCTTCACGATGCCGAAGACCGTCGCGAGACCGAGACCGGTGCCCTTCCCGACCTCCTTCGTCGTGAAGAACGGCTCGAACACGCGACGCCGCGTCTCCTCGTCCATTCCCATCCCGGTGTCGCTGACCGCGAGCAGCACGTACGGGCCCGGCGTGAGGTCGATGTATCGGTCGGCGTAGCCGTCGTCGAGCTGAACGTTGTGCGTTTCGATCGTGAGATTGCCGCCGTGAGGCATCGCGTCGCTCGCGTTGATCGCGAGGTTCACCATCACCTGCTCGAGCTGTCCCGGGTCGGCTTCGATCGCGCCGAGCCCCGTGTCGAGCTCCGTCACGAGCTCGACGTCGTCGGAGATCGCCTGCCGTAGCAACCCGTCTAGCCCGACGAGCACTTCATTGAGGTCGAGCACGCATGGTTGGAGCATCTGCTTGCGGCTGAATGCGAGCAGCTGCTGCGCGACGCCACCGGCGCGACGGCCGGCGAGCTGGATCTCTTCGATGTCGTGAACGACCTCGAGCAGCTTCTGTCGCTGTGGCTCGTCGAGTTTGCCGATCCGCATCAGGGCGAGGTCGCTGAAACCGACGACTGCCGAGAGCATGTTGTTGAAGTCGTGCGCCACGCCGCTCGCAATCTGCGAGATCGCCTCCATTCGCTGTGCCTGGCGCAGGCTCTCCTGGCTCTCGCGCAACGCTCGCATGTCGGCGTGGGCGCGGATCGCGTAACGGATCGTGCGTTCGAGCAGTGCGGGCGTGATCTCGCCCTTCACCAGGTACTCGGCAGCGCCGGCTTCGGCTGCTGCGATGTCGACTTCATGATCGCCTTGGCCGGTCAGCACGATCACGGCGGCGTCGTAGTCGGCGGCGATGATCTCGCGGATCAGCTCGATGCCGCTATCGGGCCCGAGGCGATAGTCGACCAGGCAGGCGTCGAACTCGCCGTCGCGGGCCGCTTCGAGCGCCGATCCGTACGTCGGCGCCCACTCGACATCGACGTGTGGAAACGACTTCCGGAGGAGATCGCGAGTAAGGAGCTGGTCTTCCTCGTCGTCGTCGACGAGGAGGATTCGAACGCTGCCGTTGCCGTTACGGTGGGTCAAGCGCGCGCGGCTCCGGCCGCGGGAAGCTCGACGATCTCGAACCAGTACTGCGCCATCACCTTCATCGCGTCGACGAGGCCGGCGAACGTGACCGGCTTCGTGATGAACGAGTTCACGCCGAGGTCGTAGGTGCGGACGATGTCCTCCTCCGCCTGCGAGGTGGTGAGGACAATGACCGGGATCTGCCGCAGCCGCGCGTCGCTCTTGATCTCGGCGAGCGCCTCGCGGCCATCCTTCTTCGGCATGTTCAGGTCGAGGAGAATCAGACCCGGCGGCGGAGCGTCGACCGGATTGCTGTAGTCCCCGCGCTGTAGCAGGTAGTCCATGAGCTCCTCGCCGTCGCGCGTGACGCGCATGTCGTTGCCGAGACGGTTCTCCCGCAACGCCTCGAGCGTCATTTGCAGATCTTCTTCGTCGTCGTCTGCGAGCAGGATCGTCATCGGGGCGCGGAGCGTGCTCATTCAAGTTCTCCCTTGCCGTTGTGGTTCGCTCGGCCGTTGCCGTTCGCTTGACTGATCGGAAGCGTGACCGTGAAGATCGCTCCCTCGTTCGGCGCGCCGTTCGCGGTGATGTGGCCGCCGTGGCGCCAGGCGATCTTGCGTGCGATCGAGAGTCCGATTCCCGTTCCTTCGTACTCGGAGCGATGGTGCAGGCGCTCGAAGGCTCCGAAGACACGCTCCGAATGCTTCTCCTCGAAACCAATGCCGTTGTCGGCGACCGAGATCACGCATCGCCCTCCTGCAGTGGTCTCGCCCGGGAAACGGGGAGCCTGCCCTGGGACCACGTCGGCGTGCACACGGATCGTGGGCCGAACGTCAGCACGGTGAAACTTGAGCGCGTTGCCGATCAGGTTTTGCATCAGCTGCCGCATCTGGGTCGGGTCAGCGTCGATCGTCGGCAAGTTTCCGACCTCGACGTCCGCGTCGAGCTCGGCCACTCGCGCCTCGAGGTCACTCATGACCTCGTCGGTAAGCACCCGTAGGTCGACCGGCTCGAACTTCTTGCCGCGATGTGTGACGCGCGAGAAGTCAAGCAGATCGTTGATCAGCCGTTGCATCCGCTCGGCCGCGTTGCTCATGCGCGCGAGATCGGTGGCTGCCTCCTGGTCGAGGTCGTCGCCGAGGCGCTCGCGAAGCCGGTCGCCGAACATCCTGATCTTCCGCAGTGGCTCCTGGAGGTCGTGCGAGGCGACCGAGGAGAACTGCTCGAGCTCCTCGTTCGAACGGGCGAGCTCGCGTGCTCGCTCCTCGGCGGCGGCCGTCCGATCGGCGACGCGCTCCTCGAGCGTGGCGTTCAGCGTTGCGAGCTCCGCGTTGGCCCGTGCGATCCGGGCGCCGTTCGCAAACAGACGACGTAGAAACACGATGCTGACGACGCCGAGCAACGCGAGCACGCCGAGCACGAGCAACAGCACCCAGCTCTGCGAGCCCGCGAGCGCCGGGTAGAGCTGAGCTGTGGTGGCCGTCAAGACGACACGCCAGGTCGAGCCGGGCACCGGAGCAGCGACGAAGTACCGCTCGCCGGTGTAGTGGTAGACGCCGCGGGTCTTGTTCGACCCGAGCGCAGAGACAAGCTGCGTCGCGTTCGGCTTCGCGCCGAGCTTCAGCGTGGTACTCGACGTCGCAATGATGCGGCTGCGGCTGTCGAGGACGACCGCGAGGCCTCCGCTTGCTCCCTGCGTGTGGGCGAGATAGCCGTTGAGGAACGTGAAGATCGGCTTCGCATCGAAGGCTTCGACCGCGACGCGACGCCCGGTCGTGGTCGCGAACGGGAGTGCAAACTCGAGCACCTCACTCTTTCCCGGGCCGGCGAGCGCGTCCGAGAGCATCGGCGTGCCGGCAAGCGCAGCCCGCACCTGAGCAGTCTTGGCCGGCGAGCCCCTCGGCGCGTTCTTGGAGGCCGCGATCACCGCCCCGTCGGCGTCGAGGATCTCGATGTAGTCGACCGAACCGGCGTGAACGGCGGCGTCGAGCGTCTTCGCATCGATCGTCGCGCCGCCGTACGCCTTGGCTGCCGCGGCTTCGGAGCTCGACGCCGTCTCGGTGAAGAGCGAGCCGGTGAGCTGGGCCGTGATCGAGGCCTCGGCGGCGAAACGGTCCTGCGCCTGCCGCCGCGAGACCCCCTGCGAGTCGAAGACCATCCACGCGAACGCCGCAAGCAGGCCCGCGACGAGTACCGTGAATGCGGCGATGCGCCACGGGTGAGGTCCGGCAATGCGCCGCGCGAGATCACGATCGGACAGGCGGTCAAACACGTGCCAAGCCCCCTTTGGCCACAGAACAACTTGGGCGAGCCTTCGCAAATAAGCACCAATCTGGACTTTTGTAAAGTCCCCAAAAGGACGAACTTGGGGGCCTCTTGACCGAATACGTTGGCGCGAGCCCGCTTCCCGGTGTGCGGCTTCGCGCGATCTTTGCCGCCGACTGCCGCCGGCGGCTGGCGCTGATGCGCGAGTCGTGCGCCGGCCTCGACGGCCGGCCGGACGAGCGTTCGGCCGCTGTTTCCGCCCTTGCGGAGGAGGCGCACGCGATCCGCGGCGGCGCTGCGGTCGTCGAGCTGAGGCAGGCGACCGAGACCGTGGCGGCCCTCGAGGAGCTTCTCGCCGGTGCTGCGCCCGACGCCGCGGCGGTCACGCACCTGCTCGACGAGCTCGAGACGGCGCTGCCCGCTGCCGACGGCGCGCCGCCGCTCGGCGAGATCGTCTCGGCCGCTCCGGGCGCGGCGGCAACGCTCGTGCACGTCGACGACGACGTCACCTGCCGCGCAGTCGTCGAGCGGCTGCTCGGGATGCGGCCGCACGTTCGCCTCGTCCCGGTGACCGTGGCCCAGGACGCCGACCTCGTCGTTCGCGACGAAGGCCCGGCGCTCGTCCTGCTCGACCTGCACCTCGGCAGCGAGTCCGGCTGGGAAGTCCTGCGGGCGATCCGGGCCGAGGCGCGCACCCGTGATGTCCCCGTGGTCGTCCTCAGTGCCGACGGCAGCGACGGGGTGGATGCCACGACGCGCTCCCTGATCACCGCCCGGCTGCAGAAGCCGTTCTCGGCGGAGGCCTTCTTCGCGCTCATCGACCGCTTCGCCCCGGCGCCTTGAGCGAGCTCCAGATCAAGGTGCTGATCGTCGAGGACGACGCGATCGTTCGTGCCTGGGTCCACCTGGCGGTCGAGGGCACCGAGTTCAACGTCGTCGGCGAAGCGACGACGGTGGCCGACGGCGCCGTGCTCTACGACCGGCGCCGCCCGGACGTCCTGCTCGTCGACCACCGCTTGCCCGACGGCGTCGGCACCGACCTCGTTCGCGAGCTGCGAGGCCGGGGGATCACGGCTCCGGTGCTGATGATGAGCGCGTCACCGCAGCGGGGTCTCAACGACGCAGCGCGACTTGCCGGCGCGAACGGCAGCGTCCTGAAGAGTGGTGACATCTCCGAGCTGCTCGGGGCGCTGCGGATCGTGCGGCGTGGCGGCGAGTCGTTCGACTACCGCCATCCCGGGCTCGACCGCGGCCAGGCGCCGCTCTCGCCCCGCGAGCGGGAGATCCTCACCCACATTGCCGAGGGGAAGACGAACGCCGAGATCGCCGAGGCCTTGGGTGTCGGACGCGAGACCGTGAAGACGATGGTCAAGCGCCTGCAGGTGAAGCTGGGCTCGACTAGGCGCGCCGAAGCGGTCGACGAGGCCCATCGGCGCGGAATTCTCTAGCGCCGCGTCGTCTTCTTCGACGCGGTCTTCGGCGTCGTGGTCACCTTCGGTGCGGCGAGGACGGTGCCGGCGGGCACAGCTGCCGGGGTCGTCGTGGCGGGAGCGACGCCGAGGAGCTGGGTGACGAGAGCGCGGAACTGGGCGACCGGCATGCCGTTCGACTCGATCCCGATGGAGCTGGGCGACATGGCGTTGCTCGGGGACTGCCAGTAGGCCCAGGCGAGCTCGCTCGCGAACCGCTCGGCGCCGAGGGAGGAGTGCAGCTGCGTGGTTGTGCCGTCGCCGAACCAGGTGCTGACGCCGAGAGCCTGCTGGAGCTGCGCGCGGTCGGCGTCGGTGAGCAGGGCGAAGTCGACCTGGTGGCCGAACTCGTGCTGCACCGTGCCCCAGGCGAACTGGCCGGAGTCGAGGAGGGAGGCGTTGAAGTAGACGTCGCCCGCGGTGGCGTAGTCGCCCTCGTAGTCGCCGATGTGGACCGTGACCGGGACGCCGATGACGCTCCAGTTGAAGCTCGAGGCGTTGAGGGCTTTGACCACCTGTGCCTGCTCGGCGGGGGTTCCACCTTGGAAGGCGAGGGCGGGGAGCGCCGCCTTGGCCAGCGAGGACGAGGCGAAGAAGAGGGCGGCGACGACGGTGAGGAGGACATGTGCGCGGCTCATGCCCCCGTTGTCGCGCCAAAACGGCTTGCCGGTGTCCCCCCGTTTCCCCTCGCAAAGCGGGTTTTGTCACCCGCAGGGGGGTCAATCCGAAACGCGCGTCACAAAGGGGGGACAGGCCGGTGGCGTGCCGTCCCCGGACGGGGGACAACCTCGAGGAGGACTGCCCGAGAAACAACGAAGGCCCCGGAGCCGCATCCGGGGCCTTCGTTTGGTTGCCGCCGCAGGGCAGCGGGCCTTTTGGCGGCAGGCTTGTCGAACTACGGGCCGGAGACGGCCGCGACGGTCAGCGTCGAGGTGTAGGAGCCGCTGTAGCTGTTGCCGGGGATCGCGACGTTGATCGTGGGGGTGATCGTGAAGCGACCCATGCCGCTCGCCGCCGCCGCGTTGAAGACCTTGACCGCGGCCGGAGCAGTCGCCGCAGCCGGGACGGTGACGGGGTAGGTGATCGCGTTGGTGGCGTTGGTGCAGCTGCCGCCGTTCTGGCAGGCCATCGCGACCGAGGCGATCGTCGAGGCGGTCGTCGCGAGGTTGTGACCCGCGCCGTCGCTGAACGTGGTGGAGGTGAGAGTGAGGTTCCAGCCGGCGCCGCTGCCGCGGGCGTCGGTGATGCTGAGGGGGAGGGTGTAGCCAACCGTCTGGTCGGTGCCGTCGAGCGTGTCCGAGATGCTCGCCGTGGCGCCGTTCGTGAGCGAGAGCGAGCCCGCGCCCGAAACTGTGGCCGTGGCGGTGATCGTGCCGGCGACTGCCGCCGAGACGAGGATCATCGCCGCGAGGACGATGCCGGTGAGAGTGAAGATCCGCTGCTTGAACATTTTGTATCCGTCTCCTTGGGTTCCGCTGCTGGGGTTGAACTTGACGGTCGGAGAATCGAGCCACGGAGTAGGGGGAACGGGTGCCGCTCGGTATGCAGAAGGCATGGAGGATTTCTCAAACGCTTCTCATACCTGAGCTACAGATAGACGATCGCTTAAGACCCAATTCCCGTATTTGACAGGGGAAAATGCCTTGGGCACACTGATCGTGTGATGACGGTCACGACCCGCGACACCTTTATGGCGACCCCGGCGACGGGGATCGTCGTCGTGACCATCACGATTCTCCCCCTCTAGGGGGAGATTTCGCTCACGCGGCCTCCAGACGCCGCACACACCGACCTCTCAACGGGAGAGGTGCAGCTTGACGACCGCAAGGAGCGAAATGGAAGGGAGATCAAATTGAGCACCAGAGCCTGGTCAGTGGCGTGTCTCGCAGGTGACGGCGTCGGCCCTGAGCTAATGGCCGAGACCTCGCGCGTCCTGGCCGAGGTTGCGCGCCTGCATGCGCTGCACCTCGAGGACGTCCACCTGCCCTTCGGCGGCGAGGCGCTCACCCGCCTCGGCCACCCGCTCCCGCACTCGACCCGGGAGGCCTACCGCGGAGCCGACGCGATTTTCGTCTCCTCGCCCGACGACCCCGCCTTCGAAGGGGTCAAGGCCGACCTCGACCTTCACTGGCGCGTCTCGCGCGTCCACAACGCCGCCCGCGGCGACTTGCTCGTCGTCGAGCCGCTCGGCGAGGACAGCGAGGAGCTCGCCGTCGCCCGCGCCTTCCAGATCGCAGCCGCCCGTCGCGCGCGGCTCACGTCCGTCGGCTCGACGCCGGAGTGGAGCGAGCTCGTCGACGGCCAGGCCGAGGCCTGGGACGGGCTCGAGCTCGAGCATCTGACGCTCGGCGGCGTTCTCACCCGCTTCCGCGACCATCCGGGAACCGTCGACCTCGTCGTGGCACCTGCCCATCTCGCCGACGCGATCGTCGACGCGGCCGCGCATCTCGCCGGCAGCCTCCACACGGTTGCGAGCGGCTGGCTCTCGCAGGCCGGCCCCGGCCTCTTCGCCCCGCGCGTGTGCGAGGCCGACGAGGTCGCGGGCTTCGGCGTCGCCGACCCGGTCGGCACGCTGCTCGCCGCCGTGCTTTTGCTCGGCGAGGGGCTCGGAGCCCGCTCGGCCGCGCGCACGCTCGAGCGCGCCGTCGCAGCCGCCGAAGAAGAGAGCACTCCGGATACCAGGGCTTTCACCGATGCCGTGATCGCTCAGCTCTCCGGCGCCCGCACCGACACCGAACACTTCCAGGAGGTTAGGTGACCATGCACGACCGAACTCACGAAAGGAGTCACCACCGATGACCCGCATGCTCGGCTCAGACGCCATTCTCCGCTCGCTCGAGGCCGAGGGCGTCGAGGTCATGTTCGGGATCCCGGGCGGGGCGATCCTTCCGACCTACGACGCGATCGCGCGCGGCACGACGGTCCGCCACGTGCTCGCGCGCCACGAGCAGGGCGCCGGTCACATGGCCGAGGGTTACGCGCGCGCATCCGGCAAGGTCGGCGTTGCGATGGCGACGTCGGGCCCGGGCGCGACGAACCTCGTGACTGCGATCGCCGACGCGTGGATGGACTCGACGCCGATCGTCTGCATCACGGGTCAGGTCAAGTCGAGCCTGATCGGCACCGACGCCTTCCAGGAGACCGACGCGACCGGTATCACGATGCCGATCGTCAAGCACTCGTGGCTCGTGCAGGACGTGCGCGAGCTGCCGCAGGTGATGAAGAACGCCTTCCACGTTGCGCGCACCGGCCGTCCCGGCCCGGTGCTCGTCGACATCGCGAAGGACGTGCAGGAAGCAGAGCTCGACTTCAGTTACCCCGACGAGCCAGACATGCCCGGCTGGAAGCCGCCGACGAAGGTGCACGAGCGGCAGATCCGCGAAGCCGCGAAGGCGATCGCCGAGGCGCGGCAGCCGATCGTCTACGCGGGTGGCGGCGTGCTGAACGCGGACGCGTCGCCCGAGCTGCTCGCGCTCGTCGAGGCGGGCGGACTTCCGGCCGTCGTGACGCTGATGGGGAAGGGCTGCCTGCCCGACTCGCATCCGCTGAATTACGGCGCCCCCGGCATGCACGGCTCCAAGTACGCGAACTGGGCGCTCAACAAGTGCGATCTGATCATCGCCGTCGGAACGCGCTTCGACGACCGCGTCACCGGCAAGGTTTCCGCGTTTGCGCCGGGCGCGAAGGTGATCCACTTCGACATCGACGCAGCGGAGGTCGGGAAGATCCGCGAGGCCGAGATCCCGGTCGTCGGACCGCTCAAGCTCGCGCTCGCCTCGCTCACGCGCGAGGTGCGCGCGCTCGACCAGCACGAGCGAACCGCGTGGCACGCGCAGCTGCAGGAGTGGAAGCAGCTCTATCCGTACAAGTACCGCAAGGCCGAAGGCGTGCTGAAGCCGCAGACCGTCGTCGAGGCGCTGCGCGACCTCGCCGCCGAGCGCGCCGAGGACGTCGTCTGGACGACCGGCGTCGGTCAGCACCAGATGTGGGCGATGCAATACATCCAGTGCGAGCAGCCGCGCACGTTCATCACCTCGGGCGGCCTCGGGACGATGGGTTACGGCCTGCCGGCTGCTGTCGGCGCCAAGGCGGCGCGGCCCGACGCGACCGTGGTCTGCATCGACGGCGACGGCTGCTTCCAGATGACGTGCCAGGAGCTCGCGACCTCGGCGCTCGAAGGACTGCCGATCGTCGTCGTGATCGTGAACAACGGGTGGCTCGGGATGGTGCGCCAGTGGCAGGAGCTCTTCTACGCCGAGCGCTTCGCGCAGACGCATCTCACCAAGCAGGTGCCCGACTACGCGCAGCTCGCCGACGCGCTCGGCTGCGCCGGCTTCATGGTCGACAACGAGGACGACCTCGAGTCGACGCTTCGCCAGGCGTTCGACTGCGGCCGTTCGGCCGTCGTCGACGCGCGCGTCGATCCCGACGAGAACTGCTATCCGATGGTGCCCGCGGGCGCCGCGTCGGTCGACGTGCTCGAGATGCCCGACGAGGACTTCGAGCCCGAACGGATCACGGGATGACGCACCACACCGTCTCAGTGGAGCTGGAGGACAAGCCGGGCGCACTCGCGCGCGTGTCGCAGATGTTCGCGCGGCGTGGCTACAACATCATGAGTCTTGCCGTCGGTCCGACGGAGCGACGCGGGGTGTCGCGCTTGACGCTCCGCGTCGACTGCTCCGAGCATTCGTTCGAGCAGATCGAGAAGCAGATGCACAAGCTCGTGAACGTGTTGCGCATCACCGAGCTGCCGCCGGAGGAGTCGGTCGAGCGCGAGCTCGCGCTGATCACCGTGAACGCTCCGCCCGACAAGCGGCCCGAGTTGATCCAGCTCGGCGAGGTGTTCGGTGCGCGCGTCGCCGACATCGGCCGCGAGACGCTCACCTACGAGATCGTCGGCCGGCCCGAGGAGCTCGATGCGTTCGAGGAGCTCGTCCGCCCGCACGGCGTGCGCGAGCTCGCGCGCACCGGGCGCATCGGGCTGCGCCGCCCTGGTCAAGCCCAAGCGCGGCGCCGCGCCGCGGCCATCTCCTGAAAGGAAGACGAATGCTCGAAGTGATCAAGTCAGGCGACGTCTCACTGCTGAACGGCAAGGTCGCCGTGCTCGGCTACGGCAGCCAGGGTCATGCCCACGCGCTGAATCTCGCCGACTCGGGCGTTGACGTGATGGTCGGGCTGCGCAAGGGCTCGAAGTCGTGGGCCGAGGCCGAGGAGGCCGGGCTCAAGGTCGGCACCGTGCCCGAGGCGGTGAAGGACGCGCAGGTCGTCGCGTTTCTTCTGCCCGACGGGCCGCAGGCCCAGGTCTACAGCGACGAGGTCGCGCCGAACCTCGCGCCCGGCGCCGCGCTGCTCTTCGCGCACGGCTTCTCGGTGCACTTCGGGCGCATCGAGCTGCCCGAGGGACACGACGTGATCATGGTCGCGCCGAAGGGGCCGGGCCACATCCTTCG
>DASYAO010000080.1:0-3031 GCA_036501285.1 Gaiellaceae bacterium | reverse complement strand
GCCGGCGGGCGTGTCGGTTGTTGTCGCCGAGATCGAGGGGCGTCGCGCCGCACTCACCGTCTCGTCGTTGACGTCGCTCTCGCTCGAGCCGAGGCTCGTCGGGATTTCGATCGCGCTCGATGCTTCGCTGCATGAGCTTCTTCGCGACGCTGACGAATGGGCAGTGTCGATCCTGAACGGCGAGCAGGCGCACCTCGCGCAGCACTTTGCCCGCGGCGTGCCGCCGATCGCGCTCTGGGAAGGCATCCCGGTTCGCGAGGACGATCCGCGCTTGCTCGCGGACGCCGTCGGGTGGGTGATCGCCCGCACCGTCGATCAGGTCACGACCGGCGATCACACGTTCTTCGTCGGCGAGATCCTCTCGATCGAGGAAGGCAGCGCCGGAACCTCGCTGATCTATCTGCACCGCGACTATCACGGCCTGTGATCTCCGCCGTCGTCTTCGATCTCGACGGTGTGATCGTCGACTCCGAGCAGGTGTGGGACGAAGTGCGCGAGCAGTACACGCGCGAGACCGGCGGTACCTATGGGCCGAATGCGGCGCGCGACATGATGGGCATGAGCGCACCGGAGTGGTCGCAGTACATGGCGGAATCGCTCGACGTTCCCGGCACGCCTGACGAGATCAACACCGCCATCGTCGAGCGCATGCTGCAGCGCTACGGCGACGCGCCGCCGTTGATTCCCGGCGCGGTTGACGCCGTACGGGCCGTTGGTGAGCGCTTTCCACTCGGGCTCGCCTCGTCGTCGAATCCGGAGCTGATCGAGGTCGTGCTTCGCGTCACGGGGCTCGATCACCTGATCCGCGTCGCCGTGTCGTCACAGGAAGTGGCACGCGGCAAGCCTGCGCCCGACGTGTACCTCGAGGCGGCGCGGAGACTCGAGGTCGCGCCCGAAGACTGCACCGCCGTCGAGGACTCGCACAACGGCATCCGCTCCGCAAAGGCGGCGGGCATGCGTGTGATCGCGGTGCCGAACCCGCACTATCCACCGGATGACGACGCGCTCGCGCTCGCCGACATCGTCGTCTCGTCGGTCACGGATATCCCCGCGGCGATCTAGCTCCGACGCGGCGCATGCGAGGACGAGTAGACGTCCTTGCGCGCGATCTTGCCGTCGACGATCGGGAACACGTCGACGCCGTCCCACTCGAGCGTCTCCCCATCCTTCGACGCGCTCGCCGTCCACTCGCTGACAGCGAAGTCGTCGCCGATGCGCAGGCTGCGGCCCGTGAAGCGAAGAGTGGGGGTGTTGGCGAAGATGCGGCCGATGTGCTCGCGCACCGCCTCAGCACCTTCGACGCGGTCACCGGCGGTGTAGTTATGGAAGACGATGTCGTCGTGGTGCAGCGAGGCGACGGCGTCGAGGTCCTGGCGGTTCCAAGCGTCGTTGTACGTGTCGATCAGCTTGCGAATCTCGGTCATGACACCCTCCCAAGTAGGACACAACCATTGTGGCCGCCCAGCCCCATTGCGTTCGAGAGTGCGACGTCGACGGTCGCCTTGCGCGCCTCGTTCGGCACGTAGTCGAGGTCGCAGGTTGGATCGGGCTCGCGGTAGTTGATCGTCGGCGGCAGCAGGCCCTGCTCAAGCGCAAGCACGCACATGATCGCCTCGATCGCCCCCGCCGCACCAAACGTGTGGCCCATCATCGACTTCGTCGACGACACAGCCAGCGAGTACGCGTGCTCGCCGAAGACATCCTTGATCGCCTTCGTCTCGGCGGTGTCGCCGAGCGGGGTGGAGGTGCCGTGCGCGTTGATGTAGCCGACACGCATCGGCTCGATGCCGGCACGCTCGATCGCGCTGCGCATCATCTTCGCGACGCCGGTCGCGTCGGGTTCCGGCTGCGCCATGTGATGTCCGTCATTCGATGCGCCGTAGCCGAGCACTTCGGCATGAATTGTCGCGCCGCGACGTTCCGCCTGCTCCCAATCCTCGAGGAGGAGTGCGCCTGCGCCCTCGGCCATGACGAAGCCTGCGCGCGTCGCGTCGAACGGCCGTGACGCGTGGGGTGGATGCTCGTCTTCCGCCGCAAGGCCGCGCATTGCCGTGAAGCCGGCGAGGATCAGCGGGACGATGCACGCCTCCGTGCCACCCGCGAGCACCGCGTCTGCGGCGCCGCGCTTGATCATCTCGGCCGCCTCACCGACAGCATGCGAGCCGGTCGCGCAGGCTGACACGACGGCGTAGTTCGGGCCGCGGATGCCGAGCGAGATCGCGAGCTGCCCGGAGATGGAGTCGACGAGCACGTTCGGCAGAAAGTTCGGTGAGACGCGATCAGGTCCGCGCTCGCGCATGATCTCCGCCTGCTCGAGGACGCCCGGCACCCCGCCGATCGCCGAGCCGAAGATGATCCCGACGCGATCCGGGTCGAAGCCGGTCAGCTTCGAGTCGGCGAGCGCCTCACGGCCGGCGGCGACTCCGAGCAGGACGTTGCGCTCCAGCTTGCGCGCATCCTTGGCGGAGACGACCTGCGCGGGATCGAAGCCTTTCACCTCGCCGGCCACGCGCACGGGTAGCCCAGCGGTGTCGAAAGTGCTGATCCAGCCGATGCCGCTCTCGCCGGCGAGCGCGGCGCGCCAGGTCGACGGGACGTCGAGGCCGAGCGGCGTTACCGCTCCGATGCCTGTCACCGCGACGCGCTTCATCTGCCAAGGCTACCGAGCGGGTTTGATCGCACTACGAACTGGATATATCGAAGTCTCGATGGCGGCCATCGCGAAGCCCGGACTGATCTTCTTCCACTCCAGCGTCTCGGGTCGCTGCCGGCGGGTCGAGGGCTTCCTCGCCCAGGTGCTGCAGCGGCGCCGTAACCACGAGACATTCCGCTTCTACTCGGTGGCCCGAGAGCAGCGCCCCGACCTTGTCGAGAAGTTCGGGATCGCAGCGCTGCCGACGCTCGTCGTGATCGAGGAGAGTTCGGTGCGCGCGCGGCTCGAAGGCCCCGTGGGTTGCCGCGAGATCGAGACGTTCCTCGCGGCCTGGCTGCAGTAGCGACGTAATCTCCGGGCGATGCCGCCCGCCAAGCT